>CAMYPV010000009.1 GCA_947293975.1 uncultured Ezakiella sp.
TAGATCATAACTTAAGTGTTATGGTCTTTTTTATTTGATAGGTTATACACTTAAAAGCGACATCTAGTATAAAATAAATTTAAAAAATCAACTGAAAATATATTTAACAGATGAAGGAAAAGAAATTTTTGAAAAGAAAATGAAACTTGCTAATTGCAAAACTATGTCCCACTTTCTTAGGAAATGTGTATTAGAAAAAGAAATTTATGTTGTAGATTTAGAACCATTTAGAAACCTACAATGGCTACTTTCAAATGCAACAAATAATATAAACCAGATTGCAAAAGCTACTAATACAACTGGTGTTATTTATAAGAAAGATATTGATTATATGAGAGAAAAAATAGAAAAATTGTCAAAAGAAATATGGGATATACATTCCCTTTTATTAAGAAAGAAATAGGATGTATAAGTTTATAGAGCTGTCTATATGTACAGTTGTAGAAACTTATTTTATTTGATATAATATATATATTTATATGGGGGTCAAATAATGAGCAATGAAATTGTATTTACGATAAATGAAGTACTTAATGAAAAAAATATTAGCAAGAATTGGCTTGAAGAAAATGCTAATCTACAAAGAAGTCAATTAAACTCATATGCAAATAATAAAGTAAAACGAATAGATCTTGACGTATTAGCAAGAATTTGTATAGCACTAAACGTCGAAGTTGGCGATCTTATTAAATTGCAAAGAAATAAAGGAGAACTTTAAATGGAATCAAAAGTAATAGTTATACCTGAAGGCAAGGTATGTGATTATATAGATGGAAAATTTAGAAAAGATACGCCAGAAGAATACGTACGTCAAACTATTGAAAAAAGACTAATAAACGAACATAAATATAATCGTGATCAAATAAGCATTGAATATACAGTTCAAATCGGTTCTGGTAAAAAGAGAGCAGATATAGTTATATTTCCTGATGAAAAAGTTGATAAAACACAAGAAAATATAAAAATTATTATTGAATGTAAAAGTGAAAAAATTGAAGCTAGCAACTCTAAAGATGGTGTCGCTCAATTAAAATCATATATGTCAGCTTGTTCCAATGCAGAATGGGGTATGTGGACAAATAGTAAAGAAAAGTTTGTATTCAAAAAATATATTGATGATTCAGGATCTATACAATTTATGGATTATAATGACATTCCATCGGCTGATGGAAGTTTAGATGATATTAATAGACCTAAAAGAACAACTTTAAAAAACGCATCAGATGACAACTTGTTATTTACATTTAAAACATGTCATAATCATATTTATGTAAATGAAGGAATGCAAAAACAACCTGCATTTTTTGAACTTTTAAAAGTTATTTTTTGTAAAATTGAAGATGAGAGAAACATTCCAAAACCATTAGAATTTTATGCAACAAGTGAAGAAAGATCTAATGGTGATGGTCAATTAACCATTAAAAATAGGATTGAAAAGATATTTGAAAGAGTAAAAAAAGAGAAGAAAAATGCAAAGATTTTTGAACCAAATGATAGCATAAAATTACATCCAAGGACATTATCCTATATAGTGAGCGAATTACAAAAGTATAGCCTTTTAAATACAAGAATAGATATTAAGGGAAAAGCCTACGAAGAAATAGTTGGTGCTTACCTTAGAGGGGATCGTGGTGAATTTTTCACACCTAGAAATGTAATGCAGATGGTCGTTGAAATGATTAACCCTACTATTGATGAGAAAGTTTTAGAAATAATCATACCGAAATGGATACAAGATGTAGGCAAAATTAAAATGTTTGCCTTTGCGGTGTAAAAGCTGCTCTTGCGGTGTAAACGGAAATCCGGGGTTTGCCCGGTTATTTGGTTGCCGGTGTATTTAAAGGATCACAAGAAGTCATAGGAGGGGCATAATTAAATTGAAGTGGACAAATGAGATGATAAAGAAGATAGCTATGCAGCAATCTGCTATAGATTCCAATTGCCGTGTCGAGGATTTTATTTGCGGTAAGAACGTTGTGGCAATTTCAAAAGAAAACAAATCAGCAAGAAAATATTTAAATCTTCCGCACATATGCAACTTGATATCCTATGGAGATAATATTGTTGCCAGCGTTTCAGAAAAATATAAAGACGTTGTAGAATACTATATCAATAAATATCCGATCGAGCATTGTTTTGAAACACCGAATATGCACGTGTTAAATGATGCTTTTCAAAAAGAAGGATCTCGTGTGTGTTTTATGGCTGAATATTTTTTGCCTGATATATCTGTTTTGACTCCGTTGCCTTGCGATCATGAGTTAAAGATATTATATCCGGAAGATTTTAAAGGGCTGTACACAGAAACGTGGAGTAATGCTTTATGCGAAAAACGCAAGGAGTTAGATATTCTTGGAGTTGGAGCATATCGTGATGGCACATTGATAGGGTTAGCGGCGTGCAGCGCAGACTGTGAAACTATGTGGCAGATCGGAGTTGACGTACTTCCTGAACATCGAAGGAAGGGAATAGCATCGGCATTGACCAGCAGATTGGCAATAGAAATATTAGAAAGCGGTAAGGTTCCATTTTATTGTTGTGCATGGTCAAATCTGAGATCTGCAAGAAATGCAATAAAAAGCGGATTTCGTCCGGCTTGGGTCGAAATGACAGTAAAACCTGCTTCAACGGTAAATGAAATGAATATGTGATCGCAAGATATAAATGAATAATTAAAGGAGAACAAATGATTATCAGAAAATATCAGCCGTCAGACTGCAAAGAATTGGCAGACCTGTTTTATAATACTGTCCACACAGTCAACGCAAAAGATTACACAAAAGAACAGTTAAATGTATGGGCGACAGGACAGGTGGATTTAGAGCAATGGAATAAGTCGCTTCAAGAACATTTCAGTGTTGTTGCGGTTGATGATGAAATCATTGTGGGTTTTGGGGACATAGATAAAACAGGCTACCTTGACCATCTATTTGTTCATACCAGTTATCAGAGAAAAGGTATTGCAAGTGCTATTTGCAATCAACTGGAGCAAGCTGTTCAAGGAGATATTACTACCCACGCTTCTATTACAGCGAAACCTTTCTTTGAAAAAAGAGGTTACAAAATTGTCAAGGAACAGCAGGTAGAACGACAAGGAATTTTTCTTACAAATTTCTGTATGAAAAAAACCAGATGATTTTTTGCTTGGAATGGAAGATTAATGAGGGAATATCATGGTAAATTCAGCTGCTAAAAAATTAGAAAAAGAACTAATAGAAATAGTTGAAGTACCTAAGGATGATATTAACTGGTCTACTGTATCTTTGAGCGATATTTTAACCAGAGATAAACGACTAGAAGCATCAACATTTAATATAGATAGAGATCATGCATTACAGCTATTAAACAATAGTAAATATGAAGTAATAAATTTAGGAACGGATAATATTGGGTTTAATGATTGCTACTATGGACCACGTTCAAAAAGAAATTATTTAAGCCATATAGATAGTACGTCTATAGGGTTTCTTGGAAGTTCAGAAATGTTAGATATATATCCTAAACCAATAAAATATGTTTCTCCCGATAATCCTATGGTAAAACAACTTTCTTTGAGTGAAGAAATAATTTTGATATCTCGATCTGGAACTATAGGTAATGTGACTTTTGTAAATAAGTCATTAGCAAAATATTTAGTTAGTGAACATGCAATAAGGTTAGTTATTGATAAATTTCCTGGATATGTATATGCTTATCTCAAAACTGATATTGCACAAAATTTATTACATGCAGAAAAATTTGGGTCAGTAATATTAGAGATTGAACCAGAAGCATTAAAAAACATGCCTATTCCTAACCCTCCAGATATGATTAAGAAAAAAGTTCATAATTTAGTTATACAATCTTATAGTAGCCGCGATGAATCAAATAAACTTATTGATGAAGCAACTAAAATTATGATTGATGAGCTAGAACTACCGTCAATTGAAGAATTAAAGAAAGAAGCATTTTCTTATAGCAAAGATATTAATTCTTTTTCTAAAAAATTAAGCGATTTAGATGGAAGATTAGAGGGAAGCTATCACATTCCTTTGATAGATGTTATAGAAAAACATATGAGTAAACACGCCAATTTAAGGTGTTTAGATGACAAAGATTTAGTAAAAGATATTATTTTACCTGGAAGATTCACTAGAATATATGTTACAAAAGAACATGGAGTCCCATTCATAGGAGGTAAAGATTTATTTCAACTAAAGTCAGAAACAGGAAAATACTTATCCAAAAAAGCTCATAAGAAAAGGCTAGAGAAAGAATTACTTATAAAAGAAAATTCAATTATATTACCATCAAGAGGTACATTAGGATCTGTAATGTTGGCTATGCATCATCAAATAGGAAAATATGCTATAAGTGATAATTTAATTCAAATGCAATGTGAAAAAGACTATGTAGGTTATATATATATTTTTTTAAATTCCATATATGGGGAAAAACTAATATATAGACAAAAATATGGTGGTGTTGTGAACGCTATCGAACCTATTCAACTGAAAAAAGTATCTGTACCGTTTTTAAAAGATGTTAAGAAAATTGAACTAATAAATAATCTTGCTTTCAAGGCAAATGAATTACGTTATCAAGCTTACAAACAAGAACAAGAAGCTATTAATATCATGAATAAAGAGGTATTAGGACTATAATTAGATTGGAGGTTTTATGGGCAGATCAATCTCAAACGAATTATTAGATAAATCAAAAGAGGCAATGATTTCAGCTGTACAAATTTATAACAATCCTTCAATTAAGTTTAAGTCTGAAATGTTCATCATAACTGCCATTATTTCATGGACTTACTTAATGCAAGCCTATTATAGAAAACGTAAAATTGATTATAGATACTATAAAATGAATGGAAAGCAAAAAAGATATGACAGAACTAAAAATGGAGCTTATAAGCATTGGGAGCTTGAAAGATGTATTAATGAGAAAAAATCTCCATTAGATAGAGGAACAGTTAATAATTTAAAGTTTTTAATAGGTATAAGACATGAAATCGAGCATCAGAAGACAGACAATATTGATGAATATATTGGAGCAAAATTACAAGCTTGTGCTTTAAACTATAATAAAGAATTAACTAAAATGTTTGGTAAAAAGCATAGCATAAGAGATAATTTAAGCTTAGCAATACAGTTCTCCCCTATATCACCAGATCAAGAAGAATTATTAAGAAATGAAGCCAATATTAATATTCCTATTAATGTTAGAAATTTTATAACAGAGTTTGAATCTGATTTAGACGACGAGGAGTTAAAATCTTTATCCTATTCCTATAAAATAGTATACGTACCTGTTTCCGTAAATAGGGCTAATCAAGCTGATAGGGCAATTGAATTCGTACCAGCAAATAGTACTGATGCAAAAGATTTTGAACGAGTATTGTTGAAAAGTGTAGAAAAAAAGAAATATCTTCCTAGTGAAATAGTTAATTTAATGAAAAATGAAGGGTTTTCAAAGTTTTCTATGCATTATCATACACAGTTATGGAAATCACGTGATGGAAGAAATCCTAAATATAATTTTGGTGTATGGGTTTCGGGACAATGGTACTGGTATGATAATTGGGTTAATGAAGTTAGAAATTATTGCATAAAAAATAAATTTTAGTACCGGTACTGGGACTGGGACGGGGCTAAAAATCTGAAAACGTCCTACAATTAGATGGATTAATAGTATAAAAACAAGTCTACATTTCCCTCACAAATTATGAAAAAAACAAACCGAATAATAGTTCCAAGTGGTTTACATTTGGACAAAAAACAAGACCGTAGTATGTGGCTGCGGTCTTTTGTGTTTTGACGATATAAATTTGTTGTTTGTTAATTTTTATTATGAAGTAAGCTGCCTATAAATTGTGCTATTATTGAAATCACGCCATAGATTATTATATAAACAGATGCGCTTTCGTTGTAATAGATAAATATGCTGGGTACAAATAGCATCATGATAAAAATTGAGAATAGCCAATTGAATGAATTTTTTATTCCATAAATAAATGAGACTATAAAACAAATTATTGGTATTCCAATTAGCAGAATCAGCATGCCACTTCCAGTATCTTTGATGAGTAGTGGCAATATATAAAATGCAAAAATTATTATTAATAAGTAAGGTAACATTTTTCTGAGTTTTTCCATATCAACATCTCCATATTTTAAAATTCTTAATCGGTTATTTTATTGACTCGATGAGTTATATATATATTTATTACTTCATGATAGTATAAATAGTTTATCACAAAACAAGCAGAAGCTCAACTCAATTAGGCTAGCTTCATGTCTTTTAAATTTAAAATTATTTTTGAAAAATATATTGACTTTTTTTATCTTTGATGGTACTATAAATGTAACACATGTACTAAAAATGTAACATGCAAAAGGGGGTTATTTTTTGGATGTTGTAATTGAGAACAGGATTGCGGAATTTCGTAAGGAGCTTGGCTTGTCGCAGCACAAGCTTGCGCAGGCGGTTGGTCTTAAGAGGCGATCGATTATGGCTTATGAGAACAACACGATTAGTCCGACGTTGGAAACGGCTTATAAAATTTGCAAGGTTTTGGGCAAGGACATTAAGGAAGTTTTTATTTTTAAATAGGAGGATATATGGGTTTATTATTTAATTCTGCCAAGGAGATTGGCGAAAAGGTTTACGATAGATTTGGTGATAATGAAAATTATTTGCTTGTTATGAAGCATAACGATGTGAAGTCGGGGCTTTTAAAATTGCTCGCAAGCCGCTTATATTACGTTATGGATAGCAGCAGGACTTTTGTTTTGTACTTTAGCAGCAAGGGAATATACGAGGTTGAGATTAGCAATTCGCTTAAAAAAGAATTTTTGCTGATGCCGTGGAACGAAATTTCTATGTTTGATGTTAATACCAATTTGTTAAAAACGATTATAACTTTCGAACATCTTGGTGCAAAAATCAGGTACGAAGTTCCGTTTGAGGGTAAACTTTTTGCAGACAACAAGGCAAATTTTGTGAAACTAGAAGACAAGGACTGGAATAGGGTAAGAGAGGTTTAATATGGATAGATTAAAGGCAAGGGAAATTTTTGATAAGTATACAAAAAAACTTAGAATAGTTCCTGAGTGGGACATTAGATTAGAATTTGTAGAGGACAGAGATTGGAACAAGACAGGAGATTTCAAGATCGATCCAACCGATAAAAAGGCGATACTAATGCTTAACGCATCTAATCCAAAAGACGAAAACATTGAAGAAACCATTGTCCACGAATTGATGCATATAAAGATGTACCCATTGGATCAAGTTTGCGAATCGATGATAATAAATATGTTTGAGGAAGGAAGCAAGGAACAAAATTTCGCTTATCAAACCTTTTTTGAAACGCTTGAAATTACCGTCGAAGAGCTTGCAAAATGCTTTTTGTTAGAATTTGGTGAAAACAAAGAATTGTCATTTGGTAGGATGGACAAAATAAAATCATTTAACGACTTATATGATGGATTAAATAAGTTAGACTAAGGGATTATATGTAGATTAGCTCACATTTTTTGTGGGCTTTTTTTGGTTTAAAATGTGTATTGATTAAGTTTACAAAAAAACTTTTTTATAGTAAAATGATAATATAAAGATTGGAGGCAAATTATGAAGAAAAGATTTTTATTTTATTTAATTACGGTATTTGCACTTGTGTTTACATTTAATTTGCAAGCAGAGGGCGACATTAATATCAACATAAATGGACAAAATGTTTATGGCGACGCAAGTCCAATTGTAGTAAATGACAGAACGCTAGTACCAGTAAGACTTGTCTCAGAAAATTTGGGCCTTGCTGTAAACTGGGATCAAGCGACACAAGAAGTCACACTAAGTAAAGAAGGCACAGAAATCAAATTCATTATAGGCAGCAAATCTTATCAAAAAAATGGCGTAGAAGTGGCGATGGACATTGCTCCGCAAGTTTACAAAGAGAGAACATATTTGCCGATAAGAGTTATTGGCGAATGTCTTGATAAAAAAGTAGATTGGGATCAAAGTACAAAGACCGTTTTAATAATGGATAAAGATGGCGCGCAAAATGCAGCAGCTGTGCAAAATCTGACAACACAAGCTACAACCACACAAAACACGAACAAAACTGACAAAACTGACCCCAAAATGTACAACCAAGACAATGGAGACATCTTGGCATATCTAAAAGCAGATGGCAGAATTATAGGCAATATAAAATCCAAAATCTACCACCTAAAAAATGGTCTCTCGTATCAAAAAGTCAGCCTAAAAAACGCAGTCTTCTTCAACACCGAAGAAGAAGCAATCAAAGCGGGATATAGAAGAGCGAAAAATTAAAAATGTTTATATGACTTATATGAGGGATTAAATAAGTTAGATTAAGGGATTATATGTAGATTAGCTCACATTTTTTGTGGGCTTTTTTGTTGCGATGGGTGTTGGGGGGTGTGGTGTTGTGGTTGGTAAAATTGAAAAGTATTATCAAATATGGTATAATAAAAGCCGATAATACCGTGGTTCATGTGTTTATGTGCTGGGGTTTTGATGTTTTATGTCACTGTTTGTATGGTGATGTTTATGTGGCGGGTGCGTTTTGCAACTCGCTTGATATATGGAAGGTGTTTGATGAGAAATTTGGTTGAGGACAGGAAGATTTTGGATGAGATTGACGACAAGATTGCTAGATTGCTTGACGAGAGGATGCATGTTGTTAGGGATGTCGGAGAGTACAAGTTGAACAATGATTTGAATGTCGAGGATAGGGGGCGCGAGTTGGATGTTATTAAGAGGCTTGAGCAATTGATGAGTCCAGAGTTTAGAGATGTTGTTGCGCCGATTTACGAGGAGATTTTTAGATCTAGCAAGGATATTATTTCTAAGGTTAAAAATCGCGAGATTTAATTGTTATATTTTTGTTGGCGAATTTTTCGCTTGTTTTAGTTTTAGCTTAAAGGAGCAAAGATGAAATCACTTATAATTGATAATTACGATTCTTACACTTACAATCTTTTTCAGCTTATTGGCAAGGTTAGTGGTGTGGAGCCGCTTGTAATTAAAAATGACGAGATGACTTATGAGGAAATTTTAAATTTAGATTTTGACAATGTTATTATTTCGCCGGGACCTGGCAGTCCTGATAAGGCGAAGGATTTTGGCGTTTGCAAGGATGTAATCGAGAAGCTTGACAAGCCGATTTTGGGCATTTGTCTTGGTCATCAGGGGATTTACCATTACAATGGCGGCAAGGTTGTGAGGGCGGACGAGCCAATGCATGGCAGACAGAGTAAGGTTTCTCACAATGGCAAAAATCTTTTTACGGGCATTGAGAATAATTTTACAGTGACGAGATATCATTCGCTTACTTGCGAGGATGTGGAGCTTCCTAATATAAGTATCGACGCGCGTACAACGGACGGCGTTGTGATGGGTATTTCTCACAAGACGAAGCCGATTTATGGTTTGCAATTTCATCCTGAGTCGATTGCGAGTGAATATGGCGAGAAATTAATTCAAAATTTTATAGATATTACAAAGGATTTTTATAAGGATAAGGGCCTTTATTATGAGGTGATTGACGATAGTTTTGATACGGCGGAGATTTACGAGAAGCTTTATAATTACGATGATAAGACTCTTTGGCTTGATAGCAGCAGAGTTCAAGAGGGTCTTTCGAGGTTTTCGATTTTTGGGCTTCAAAGCGTCGAGAGGGGACATACTCTGAAGTACGACGTTGACAAAAAGATTGTTAAGAAGATTTTTTCGAATGATAAATGCGAAGAGTTTCACGAAAATATTTTTGATTATCTAAAGGCACGCAGGATTAGATGGGATTATGACGAAAGTCTTCCGTTTGATTTTCAGTTGGGCTATATTGGATATTTTGGCTATGAACTTAAAAATGATACCGAAAATGTTCGAAACAAATATTCTTTTGAATATCCAGATGCGTATTTTAAATATTGCGACAGGGCGCTTGTATATGATCACATGGACGAAAAGCTCTATATACTGTCGTACAACGACGACAAGGACTGGATTAATGATGTTAAGAAAGTTCTTGGCGAAAATTTTGTAAAGGCGAAAGTCGGTGCAAAGAAAGATTTTCCAAAAATAAAATTCGTTAAGGACAAACAGACTTATATTGATGACATCAAGAAGATTAAGGAGCTGATTTGCGCTGGCGAAACTTACGAGGTTTGCCTGACGAATCGCTTGGATATTTTTGATAAGATTGACGGCAAAAAATATTATATGGAGCTTCGCGACAAGAGTCCGGGGCAATACAGCGCGTTTTTGCCGCTTGATGAGATTCAAGTTGCGTCGTCTTCTATGGAGAGATTTTTGAGGGTTGATAAAAACAAAATTGTCTCGACAAAGCCGATTAAGGGTACAATTAGAAGGGGCAATTCTGAGGAAGAGGACAAAAAATTAATCGATGAGTTGAGAAATGAGGAGAAGAACAAGTCTGAAAATCTGATGATTGTGGATCTTTTGCGAAATGATTTGGGCAAATTCTGCGAGATCGGTTCGGTCGAGGTTCCAAAGCTTATGGATGTTGAGACCTATAAGACTCTGCATCAGCTTGTAACGACGGTTTCTGGAAAGATTAAAAAAGATGTTGATATAATAGATGTTATTGAAAAGACTTTCCCTGGTGGTTCGATGACGGGTGCGCCTAAAAAGAGGACGCTTGAGATTATAGACGAACTCGAAACCTATCCGCGCGGAGTTTATTCTGGCACTATTGGATATATTTCAAACAATTCAACGATGGATTTTAATATTGTTATAAGAACGGCGCTTATCGAAGATGACAAGGCTTCGATTGGGCTTGGCGGAGCGATTATTTTGCTTTCAGATGCCGAGGAAGAGTTTGACGAAATTGTTTTAAAGGCAAAGGGGTCGCTACTTGCGCTTCAGTCTTATTACAATAATTTTGATGAGATAAATATTTTATAAAGCAAAGTGAGGTAAAACTTGAGTAATGTTAAAATAGTAAAAATCAGAGATATTAATCTTGGCGACGGCAAGCCGATAATTATTGCCGGGCCATGTTCGATTGAATCTCGAGAGCATATAGTGGATGAGGCGAAGGAGCTTAGAAGGATTGGCGTTGATATTGTCAGAGGCGGAGCGTTTAAACCGAGGACAAGTCCGTTTGATTTTCAAGGCCTGGGTTTTGATGCAGTAAAATATATGCACGAAGCGTCTGAAGTTGCTAATGTGCCGGTTGTTACAGAGGTTTTGAGCGAGGATCATGTGGAGTTCATCAAGGAATATGTTGATGTTTTTCAAATTGGCTCGAGAAATATGTACAACTACGCACTTCTAAAAAAAGTTGGAAAGACAAACAAGCCTGTAATATTAAAGAGAGGCTTCTCGGCGACTTTAAAAGAGTGGGAGATGGCAGCAAAATACATCGAAAACGAAGGCAACGACAATATTATTTTCTGCGAGAGGGGAATAAGGACGTTTGAAACGGAGATGAGAAACACGCTCGACCTTGCAGGTGCGTATTTGCTCAAAGAAAAAACAGGCTATCCTGTGTTAATCGACCCGAGTCACGGCACTGGCAGACGCGAGATGATTGAGCCAATGGTAAGGGCAACGCTTGCGCTTGGGCTTGATGGCGTTATGATTGAGGTGCATCCGCATCCAGATGAAGCAAAGAGCGACGCAGCGCAGACGATTGACTACAAGACCTACGAAAAAATTGCAAAATATGTAGAGGAATTTAATGAAAATCGAATTTGATGATGGATTTTCTTTTGGCAGAGGGGCTTTTGAAACCATAAAAGTTGTTGACAAAAAGCCTTTGTTCTTAAAAGAGCATTTAAAGCGTTTAAAAAACAGTCTAAATTTTTTTGAAATCACACAAGCAATTGACGAAGAGAAAATTTTTGACTACATCAAAGATTCTGCTGACAGCGACTTTGCGTTAAAAATAATTGTGTCTGACAAAAATTTCGTGCTGACAAGTCGCGAGGACAATTACAAAAACAATGATAAAAGCTTTAGATTGACGATTTCAGATGTGAGGAGAAATTCCACTTCAACGATGGTCTACCACAAGAGCCTTTGTTATTATGAAAATATTTTGGCGCACAGGTCCGCAATTTCAAATGGCTTTGACACAGCTCTATTTTTAAACGAAAGGGGCGAAATTGCCGAGACGGCGTTTGCAAATGTGTTTTTTGTGAGGGAAGGCAAAATTTTTACGCCGCCAATTTCGTCGGGAATTTTAAAAGGCACGATGCGTGATTATTTGCTCGAACAATACGACGTCACCGAGCGGGCGATTCTATTTGACGATATAAAAAATTACGACGAGGTGTTTATATCGAACGCTTTGATGGGTGTTATAAATGTCTTGTCGATAGATGATGTAAAATTCAATCAAGAGTTGATGACCAAGACAATTCAAAAGGATTTGAAAAAATTAGGTTTTTAAATGATAGACTGGCGTGCCGGTCTATTTTTTTGCTACAATGAATTGGCATTATATTTACAAAAACATTGCAACAGGCGTTTTTATATGGTAGAATTATTGTAACTGAGGAGGTTTTTTATGAATTATGTATTTTTCGATTTAGATGAGACATTAATCGAAACTTTGCAGACCAACAAGGAAATTTTTAAATCGATCAGACGTGCTATTGGCATCAAGATGAGCGATGTAAAATTTTTGGGAGTGTTTAGGACGATTTTAAGAAAAAATATGTTGAGATATATGCAATTTGATTTGAATGAGTCGGTTGGAATTGATCCTATTGATTTTTATTTTGAAGATGCCGGATACGAACATGGCGATTTGCAAGGTTTTAAAGATGCAAACTTCAAAGAACTTCAAGAGGCGCTGGGTGTCGAGATTGACCGCGAGGCTTTAGAATCGGCTGCGCATGATGGTGCGAACTTATATACAGAGACGAAGCCGGGCATTGTTGAGGCGGTTAGCTATATCAGAAATTATGCACGCGTTGGTATAATTACAAACGGCACGCACACAGCTCAGTGGAAAAAGGTCGAGGCTGCTGGATTAAAAGACAAATTTGATGACATTTTTGTCTCGGGCGATTTTGGTTTAGGAAAGCCTGATCCAAAGTTTTATAACCACATTATAAAGACCACAAACTGCGACGTTAGTCATTCGTTTATGGTTGGCGACAATATTCAATCAGATTATTTTGGCTCGCTGGCTGTTGGGCTTAATCCGATATTTTTCTCGAAGCATAAAGTCGTCTACGACATTACAAGAGCGACAAATGCCGAAGAGATTTTAAAGATTGTAACGCCGGTTATTTTTTCAAATATTTAAAATGTTAAAAAAATACAATAGAACGACGATTGCACTTGGCGTAGGCTTTTTGTTTATGTTTTTGCTCAAGCTTTTTAGAATTACCGAGCAATTTGACATCGAGATGGGCCTTGAGCTTCTTATAAAAGATAAGTGGCTATTTGATTTTACACGCATCTACACAATGCTTTGCAATCCTCCAGTTGCAGTGGCAATTGTGGCGGTGATTGCGATTTTGTTTTTTGCATTTAAAAAGTGGAGTCAAGGAGTTTTGATTAGCGTCTCTGCGGGATTGGGTGCGGCTTTAAATCACTTTATCAAGGAGATTTTTGAGTTTGAACGCCCATCGTTTAGGCTGATTGAAGAGTCTGGATTTACATTTCCAAGCGGACATTCAAACGCAGCCGCAGCAATATGTGTGTCGCTTTTTATAATTGTACAAAACTCAAATATGACCGAAAGGCAAAAGCGCGTGTCGACATTTTTCTTAAGTCTGATTGCACTTAGCATTGCATTTAGCCGCGTTATGCTTGGCGTGCATTTTTTGACGGACATCGCGGCGGGGCTGATGCTTGGAAGTTTTGTAAGCATGATTGTATACAATTTGATGCGTGTTAACAATCTTTATAAAATGTAATGTTTATCTTTACTAAAATAAAATTTACTGCTATAATTACTGTAGAGGTGGAGTAATGAATATTGGCCTTATGGGATTTGGAAATATCGGCAGCGGCATATACAAGGTTTTGAAGTCGCATGCTGATGATTTTAAAGTTAAAAAGATTCTTGTAAAAAATATGAAAGATCGTGACCCAGAGCTGTTCACAACTGATGTAAACGACATTATAAATGACGAGAGCATCACGACAATTGTGGACGCGCTTGGCGAAAAAGAGGCGAGCTACAATTTTTCTGTGATGGCGCTTAACGCGAAGAAAAACATTGTAACGGCAAACAAAGAGCTTGCAAGCACGCATCTTAACGAAATGGTTCAGCTTGCAAAAGAAAACGGAGTAAAGTTTTCGTTCGAGTCAACCGTTGGCGCTGGCATTCCATGGATCAATGTGCTTAATGAATACAAGTCAATCAATAAAATCAACGAAATATTTGGCACTATGAATGGAACGACGAATTTCATTTTGGATTTGATGAAAAAGGACGGCATCGAATTTGAAGAAGCGCTTCTTAAAAGTAGAATGCTAAGATATCAAGAGCCGGATTATTTGGACGATATAACTGGCATTGACTCACGTAACAAGCTTGCAATTTCAGCCATGCTTGCATTTAACGTGGACATAAATCCAGAAGATATTCCGACTTTTGGCATACAAAATATCAGAAACTTGGACTTTGGATTTTTCGAACGCCACAAGTTGACGCCAAAGCTTATGAGTTATGCACTTATCGACAACAATCGCATTGCGACAATTGTTGCGCCTGTTTTGTACAAGAACGAAAGGCTCAGAAGTAATGTCGGTGGCAACAACAATCTGCTCGGATTTACTGGCGACGTTGTGGGCAAAGTCGAAATTATTGGCGAAGGCGCTGGAAAATTTTCGGCAGCAAATGGCGTTGTGCTTGATTTGTATAGAATTAAAAACAATCAAGAATCTCCAAAATTTACAGCAGAGCGCGCAACGATTGACGAGACAATTGTAAGCTATAAATTTTATTTTTCATTTGATCAAACAAGCTATAAAATTGAGCGTATATTGCTCCCTTATGTTCATTCGATTTACGAGACGAGCGACTCATTTGTCTTGACGACTCGTACAATTCCACTGGATACATGTATTGAATTGTTGTGGAAGATTGAGCAAACCGAAGAGAGATTTTTCTTTGCAATCTACGACGATTTAGATATAATATAGTTTTTTAAAATGAGTAGCGCCGCATGAATGCAATTTGTTTAAACGGCGCTCTTGTTATGCTATAGTTTTTTTAAATACGATTACATATGTTTTTGACGTATGCAAATAAATTTGATATATTATAAATATCAATTAGGAGGGTTTTTATATGAAAATTACAACCAAACAAATTGTATTGATTGCATTATTTATCGCAATCGGCATTGTGCTTCCAATGGCATTTCACGCAGTAGGAAGCGATTTGGCAAAGGTGGTTTCACCAATTCACATTCCAGCACTTATCGCAGGCGCATTGATGGGCGCAGTACCAGGACTATTTGTAGGCGTGCTTACAATTGTTGCATCAAGCTTGTTTACAGGCATGCCACCATTCCCATACGCATTTGTAATGATGGCTGAAGTTGGCAGCTACGGATTATTTGCAGGATTATTTGCAAAATTCTTAACAAAAGACGCAATTGGAACAGTTGTATCAACAGCTCTTGCAATGCTTGCAGGTAGAGTAATCTACGGATTTGCACAATATGCATTTCTCGCAGCAAAGGCTCCAGACAAAGCATACACATTACAAGCATGGGTCACATCAATGTTTGTAAAGGGATTGCCAGCAATTATTTGCCACATCATTTTGGTGCCAATTGTCGTTTTAATTTTAAGAAGAACAGTAAGGGATTTTAATTGATTATAACAATTGACGGACCATCGGGCAGTTTAAAGACCACGATGGCGAACAAGTTAAAAAACATGGGTGTTCGAGTTCTACGTGCTGATGATTTCTTTTATCCTTTTGGCGAAAAGAAGCACAGATTATCGGGGAATTTTAACGCCCCTTTTTTTATCAAAAATATAATGCCAAAAATTTTATCAGGCAATGCTTTCAACTATCTTGCTTTTGATTGCAAAACGCAAAAGTATTACAAAAAGCACGCGCCTGCATCGGACGTGACAGTAATCGAAGGCAGTTATTCATCGACGAAACTTTTGGATAGATATCGCGATTTGAGTATATTTATCAAGGCCAATCAAAACGATTGCATAAAAAGAATCAAAAGACGCGTTGGGGATGAGCGTTTTAAAATGTTTGAAGAACGGTGGATACCAGATGAGAGGAGATATTTTATAAAAAACCGCAATTACAAAAACGCAGTTATTATAAAAAAATACTCAGAATTGGAAGCCGTAATTAAAAATTTAAAAATAAAATAAGAGCAGCGATTATACTTACAAAAAATCGAGATGTGTTTGAGCCGAGTGATCGGCTTTTTTATTGCATTTAATCGCGTTTTTTGGTAGAATATAGTTGAATTATATTTTAGAGGTATTTATATGATAAAAAAGATTTTACGCGACAGGGAGTTTGTTGATGCGACTTTGAAAATTGCAATTCCAGTTACCATTCAAAGTTTGATTGCATCTTCGCTTAACACTCTTGATACATTTATGATAACGAAATTAGGTACAGAGGCAATAGCTGGAGTTGGGCTTGCAAATCAAGTTTTCTTTTTCTTTAGCTTTTTTTTATTTGGATTAAACACTGGTTCATCGATTTTATTTTCGCAATATTACGGCAAATCGGATTTTAAATCTGTTAGAAAGACGATGATTACGTCTTTGAAATTTTCGTTTTTAATCGGTCTTATATTTAATGCGGCGGCGCTATTGTTTCCGCACAAAATTATTTCGCTTTTCATTGATAGTGATCCACTCGTTATCGACGCGGGCGCAAGGTATTTGACATGGGTTTCTTCGTCTTATATCGTAACGGCGTTTTCGTTTGCGTGCGGCGTTGCGATGAGGTCTACGGGCAATCCTCGCACTCCTTTGATGGCGTCGATTATTTCGTTCTTTGCAAATGCGTTTTTTAACTACTGTTTCATATTCGGAAAATTTGGCATGCCAGAGCTTGGCGTTGTGGGTGCAGCTGTGGGAACGATTATCGCAAGGTATTTGGAGCTTGCGGTGTACGCTTATGTAATTGTTAAATACAAAGGTCCAGTTTATTTTAAGATTAGAGATTTATTTAAGAGTGATTTTGAGTTCTTAAAGAAGTTTTCGTTTATAGTTATTCCTGTAATTCTTGAAGAGATTTTATGGAGCTTTGCGCAAGTTTTGTATAATTATTTCTACGCAAAAACGGGCGTCGACTCGACGGCTGCAATTCAGGTCGCAAGTGCTGTTTCAAATATGCTATACATTTTTGCACGCGGACTCTCGGCGGCGACGACTGTGCTTGTCGGCGTAAAAATTGGCGAGGGCAATTACGATAGAGCGCAAGATATGGCGACAAAGTCGATACAAACGGCGCTCATAATGGGTACGTTCTTGGGTGCAGTCTTGATCATTGCAAGAAAATATCTCTTAATGGTGTTCCCAGATTTAACTCCAGAGGTTCGTGAAATTACTATGATGACGCTTGTTGCAATGGGATTTTTCTATCCAATAAGGACATTCAACTCGATTGCAGTTGTGGGCGTTGTGCGTGGCGGTGGCGATATAAAATATTCGCTACTTACAGAAACCTCGACGGCGTATTTGATTGGCGTGCCGATGGCTTATTTGGGCGCGGTATTTTTTAAACTTCCGCTTCATTATGTATTCATCATGATTTCATTAGAAGAGATTGCAAAGATGATTATAATTTATCCGCGCACACGCAAGAAGAGATGGATAAGGAATATAACGACATGATAGTGATTGGTTTAATTGTTGCCGTATTGGTGTTTGCAATTTTAAAGTTGTCATTTAAGATGATTTTAAAACTCTTATTAAACGCCGCAGTTGGCTTTGTTATAATATTTGTTGTAAATGCGTTCATATCGATGGTGGGCGCCGAGATCCCGATAAATTTATTCTCGACAATATTCGTGGGAATTTTTGGAGTGCCGGCAGCGCTTGTTTTGGTGGTGTATTATTTATGGATAAAATGAGAAAATACGCGGACGGAATTTATTTTATGGAATTTGATGACGGCGCGCGTCTTTTTATGACGGGAATTGAATATGATTTTAGACGTTACAATGTGAAGAATACAAATAAATTTTTGAAGCATTTTAATATGACTGATAAAAAAATTGCAAAGACAAGACAGAAGCACACAAAAAACATCATCGTAAACCCACATCCCGGCGAGTATGTGGCGATTGATGGCTTTGTAACTGACGACACTCCAGTGATGATTGTGACGGCGGATTGCATTCCGATTTTGATTAGAAACGAGCGCACAAAGCGTGCGGCACTTTTGCATTCAGGTTGGCGCGGAGTCGAGAAGCGCATATACATCGAGGCTCTAAGGCACATGGGCAATGTAAAAGATTTGACTGTGTACATGCTACCGTCGATACAGAAAAAGTCGTTTGAAGTTGGTGAGGATTTTGTCAGAGAATTTGACGGCAGATATAGATTCAAAAGTTTTTTGAGCGCACAAAAAGCAAACGGCAAATACCATTTAGATTTGCAAAAATTTGTAAAAAAAGAGTTGATTGATGCGGGGATTTCTCCCTGCAATATACATTTAAGCACGCACGACACATTTACAAGCACGCGCTTCCATTCGTACAGAAGAGAGGGGAAGACTTACGGATTAAATGCGATTGTGTATGTAATTTAAAATTTATCAAAAATTGCGGCACTGGTTGTCGCTTTTTGTTTGTTGTTTTTTATTTTTGATATATGTTATAATAATTGTAGGAGGTTTTATGAGTTATAACAATTATAAAATTCACTTAGAGAGTATGCCGGTGGTTCCTTTGAGGGGACTGTCGATTTTTCCATATATGTTTACGCATTTCGACGTCGCAAGACCAAAGAGCGTCAAAGCGATCGAAGTTGCAAGTATGACTGAGTCGCCGATTTTGTTGGTGACGCAAAAAGAGGCGAGAGTAGAAAATCCTGATAAGGACGATTATTATCACTGGGGCACGGTCTGTAGTGTGAAGCAGATTATGAAGCTACCCACAGGTGGAATTCGTGTGCTAATTGAGGGCAAATACCGCGGCTCAATCGAAGACTTTATTGACGATGGCGATTATATCGAGGCAAATGTAAAGACTTATGAGCCTGATTTTAGCGACGACGATTTTAAATCTGACGAGATAAATGCGATTGTCGGATTGGTTCGAAAGACGCTTGAAGAGTATGTTTCTATTCATCCAAAAATTCCTGAAAACGCATTTTTAAATGTGCATGATGAATTTAATCCAGAACGTTTTTCGGATATGGCAATTGGAATTACCCTTCTTAAAGAGAGCGAGTACAATGAGCTTTTAAAAGAGCTTGACATTCGTGAACGCTTGACCCATTTGTATCAGATTTTGCAAAAAGAGTTGCAGATTTTGGAACTTGAAGAGAAAATAAATGTGCGCGTCAGAAATCAGATGAGCAAGACTCAAAAGGAATATTATTTGCGCGAACAAATGAAGGCGATTAGGCAAGAGCTTGGCGACGAAGAGGAATTGCACGCGGAAATTGAAGAACTAAAGGCGCGTGTTGACGAAAAGGCAATGCCGCTTGAGGTCAAGGAGCGCGCTTTAAAAGAAATTAAACGTCTGTCTGCAAATGCTTTTAATGTTGCAGAGGCGGGTGTCATTAGAAATTATGTTGAGTGGATTTTGGATATTCCATGGGAAGATTCAAGTCACGAAGAGATTGATCTGACGAAGACGCTTGAGATTTTAAACAGAGATCATTACGGTCTTGAAGATATAAAGGATAGAATTGTCGAATATCTTGCAATCAAAAAATTAAATCCAGACAGCAAGGGCAATATATTATTGTTTGTGGGGCCACCTGGAGTCGGCAAGACGAGCATTGCAAAGAGTATTGCCGAGGCGCTTGGGCGTGAGTTTGTACGCATGAGTCTTGGCGGTGTGCGTGACGAAGCGGAAATTCGTGGACACAGACGCACGTATATTGGCGCAATGCCGGGCAGAATTATCTCGGGCTTAAAAAAGGCTGGCACGAATAATCCGGTGTTTTTGCTTGACGAGATTGACAAGATTGCATCAGACTTTAGGGGCGACCCAGCATCAGCACTTTTGGAGGTGCTTGACCCAGAACAAAACAAAGATTTCTCGGATCATTATCTGGACTTGCCGTTTGATTTGAGTCAGGTGCTATTCATCACAACTGCGAACTCCCTAAACATTCCACCTGCACTATTGGACAGGATGGAAGTAATTAGAATTAGCGGTTACACTGATGATGAGAAATTAAATATTGCACAGAAATATCTTTTAAAGAAGGAAAGACAAAATGCAGGGCTTACGACAAGGCAGTTTAACTTTACAAAGCCTGCATTAAAGGAGATTATAGAGTACTACACAAGAGAAGCTGGCGTGCGTAATCTTGAAAGGGAAATTGCAAAAGTTATTAGAAAATCTGCTGTAAAAATCGCAAAAGGCGAGACGGACAAGGTTTCACTTGGCGCCAAAGACATTTCAGATTTGTTGGGGCCACGTGTGTTTACATTTGACGTTCTAAACAAAAAGGACAGAGTTGGCGTTACAAATGGACTTGCGTGGACAAGTGTCGGCGGAGAGACTTTGCAAGTTGAAGCGATCGTAACAAATGGCAGCGGAAAAATTCAGCTGACGGGAAAACTTGGCGACGTGATGAAAGAGTCGGCGATGGCTGCAGTCACTTATATAAGAAAGAATGCAAAATCGCTTGGAGTTGATGAAGATTTTTACAAAAAATTCGACATACACATCCACGTTCCAGAGGGCGCTGTTCCAAAAGATGGCCCAAGTGCTGGAATTACAATTGCGACTGCGATTCTATCAGCGCTTATAAATAAGCCTGTGCATAGATTTATTGCGATGACTGGCGAAGTTACGATAACGGGTCGTGTGCTTGCAATTGGCGGATTAAAAGAGAAAGTTCTAGCTGCAAATAGAATGGGCATCAAAGAGATTATAATTCCTGAGGAAAATGAAAAAGATTTGGTGGAAATTCCGGACAATGTCAAAGAGCTGATCAAATTCCACTTTGTAAAGAATGTTGGCGAGGTGTTTAAAATTGCAATTAGATAAAATAATTTCTGCAGAGCTAGAGGCGATTGCAGTAAAGCCTGACGGATATCCAGAGGCAAATCTTCCAGAAATTGCGCTTGCGGGTCGCAGTAATGTCGGCAAAAGCTCGTTTACAAATGCAATTATGAATCGAAAAGCGCTTGCTAGAACATCATCAAAGCCAGGAAAGACGAGGACGATAAATTTTTACAATGTAAATAATATTGTGCGCCTTGTTGACCTGCCGGGCTATGGCTACGCAGCCACAAGTATGGACGAAAAGAATAAGTGGGCAGAATATATCAACACCTATCTTGAAACGCGCGAGAATTTAAAGGCGATATTTTTAATCGTCGACATAAGGCACGAGCCGTCTCAACTTGACTGCGCGATGTATGATTATATTTTGCACACAGGCATTGACTGCGTTATAATTGCAACAAAGGCAGACAAAATTGCACGCGGAAAATACGACGCTGCAAAGAAAGTTATCAGAAAAAAATTAAACGCCAAGCACGAAATCGTTCCATTTTCGTCGGGCAATAAATATGGACTTGAAATGGCAAAACGCCTAATAGAAAAATATTTATAAAAACAAACCCTCTTTGAGTTTAAAAACTTTAGAGGGTTTTTGATTGCAGTTATATGTAAGATGTATTGCACATTGAAATACAAAGTGCTATAATTAATTTAAGGAGGGGATAATATGGCAAAGACTGAAAGTTTATATGTAAGGATGGAACCGGAACTAAAAGAGCAAGCAGAAGATATTTTGTCGAGTTTGGGCATCTCGGCTTCGAGTGCCATTAATATGTTTTATAGACAGATTGTTTTGAAACGAGGAATCCCATTTGAATTAAAATTAGAACAAAACCGACCACTGTTTCTTGAAGAAATGACAAAGGAAGACTTGGATAGGGAAATTCAAAAAGGAATTGATGATGTAGAAGCGGGCAGAGTGTACCCAGCAGAAGAAGTTTTTGAAAAATTGTATAAAAAATATGGATTATAAAGTTTACATTTCAGAACAGGCATATAAAGATTTAGCTGGAATATTTGAATATGTTACCAATGAATTAAAGTCAATTGACAATGCAAAATCATTAATCAATAGCTTGGAAGAAAATATATATTCTTTGAACTTTATGCCTTTTAGATTTGCAAGATATGATAAAAATTTAAAGGATGGCAATGATTTAAGGATGATTCCTGTGGGAAACTTTTTAATATTATATATTCCAAAAGAATCAGATTTAACTGTCAATATTGTTAGAGTTATTTATAGCAGAATGGATGTTAATTCAATCTTAAATGACATTTAAAAAGCACATCATGCGATGTGCTCTTATTTTGCTGTGATTTTGAGGAAAGTTTTCTTTCCTTTTTTTATTACAAATTCTTTTTTGAATTTATCAGCTGTCAGATTTAGCATTGGATCTGTCACTTTTTCGTCGTCGATTGAAATGCCGCCGCCTTGGATAAGTTTTCTTGCTTCGCCGTTTGACTTTGCAAGACCTGCTTCAACCATAAGGTTCAAGATGCCGATGCCGTCTTTAACTTTGTCTGATTCAATTTCAAATGCAGGCATATTTTCCAAATCCATCTTGCCGGAGAAGAGTTTGCGAGCAGTTTCAATTGCCTGATCAGCTGCTTCTTTGCCATGAACGTCTTTTGTGATTTCAAATGCCAATATTTCCTTTTGACGATTGATGTCTTCAGTTGAAGTGATTTTTTCAATCTCATCAAGTGACAAGAATGTAAGTTGCAACATAAATTTCTTAACATCTCTGTCGTCAACATTTCTGAAGTATTGGTATAAATCGAACGGAGAAGTTTTGTTTGCATCAAGCCAAACAGCGTTACCCATTGATTTGCCCATCTTTACACCATCAGCATTTACAAGTAGTGGAATTGTCATGCTGTAAACCTTTGCATTTTCTTTTTTACGTACAAGTTCGTAACCGCCGAGCATGTTGCTCCATTGATCTGATCCACCAACTTGCAAAATACAATCTTGTTCTCTGTATAGCTTCAAGAAGTCGTATGATTGCATAAGCATGTATGAGAATTCAAAAAATGTCAAACCATCTTGCAAGCGATTTTTGTAGCAGTCGAATGTAAGCATTCTATTAACTGTAAATTCTGTACCAATTTCACGAACAAATTCCAAAAAGTTCAAATCTCTTAGCCAGTCGCCATTGTTCATAAACAAACCGTGTTCACCGTCCATATTTAAAAACTTTGACAGTTGGTTTTTAAAGCATTCAGCATTGTGATTTATAAAATCCAAGGACATCAAAGCCCTCATATCGTTACGACCACTCGGGTCACCGATTAAAGTTGTGCCTCCACCAATCATGGCGATTGGCTTATGGCCTGCCATTTGCATTCTCTTCATAAGGGTGATTACCAAATAGTGGCCGGCTGTTAGTGAGTCCGCTGTGCAGTCAAAACCTACATAAAAAGTGATTTTGTCATTGTTCAATTTTTCTTCGATTTCTTCGGGGTAAGTCATTTGATCAATTAGTCCCCTGGCTCTTAATTCGTCAACTAATTTCATAATTCCTCCTAAAATAAAAAAATCCCAAAGAATAATTGGGCGTCAAAAACACGGTACCACCAATCTTCATGGGAATCCATCTCTAATATCTTTAACGGGGATATCCGCTGCCGTTTTTCTCGGCAGAAAAAGGTCGTCCGTACTACGACTGACCTAAGTATAGCAGGGATTTGAGATTATGTCAAGCTGGAAATGATTTTAGATATTTGTTATAATTTTCTTAATATAAAGGAGATTGGCTTATGAAAGCGAAAAAGTTTTTTATTATCACACTTATAATATTTTTAATTGCCTTTGGTCTATATAGGTTTTTTCGCATAGACCATGATGAGGAGATTTTATCTGCCATTAGTCTTAACTGGAGTCTGCCCCTCCCTAAGAGCGCCGAGGTTATTGACCACGAATCCGATACGGGTTTTACGGGTGATGGCGTTAAGTATACGGTTTTAAAATTCAAGAAGGAAGAGTCGGAGGCGTCTATTTTTGCTAGGCGGTCTAGAAATCCCATTCCTTTTGAGGATGAAAAGATGGCCAATGAAATATATAGGAGATTTTTTAAGAAAAACTTTGCCTTTGATGACATGGTCTATGTGGGGACTCTTTCCAAGGATGAATATGATTTGATGATTATTTTTTACGATCCAGCTAAGGATGTTTATATTATTTTTGAGTATTTATTGTAGGAAGGTTGTAAAAACATTAGACTTGGAATGATTTTTCAAATTAAAATGCTATGAAAACACTTGCAGAATGTTTTCGCAAAGCATTTACAAAAAATATTGTGATTTAAATAACAATTTGCTTGCAATAAAATTTTATACATGTTATAATTTAATTATTGAAAGGGGATTTCGTATGTATAGAGATTTCACAATTCAATTTAAGAAGGATAGAGCCGCAACCAAATAGTTGCGGTTTTTTTGTTCACTTTACTGTGGTTAAGTGACAGTTATGATATTTAAAGAAAACATTAGGAGGTTAGTATGGAAAAAATAATTTTAAACGGCTCTGATCTTTCGCTAGAAGATTTAGTGAAGGTTGCAAGGTTTAAGGCTAAGGTTGAATTATCTGAAGATGCGAAGGCAAAGATTTTAGCTTCTCGTGCTCTTGTTGACAAATTTGTTGCTGAAGAGAGAGTTGTATATGGTATTACAACTGGTTTTGGTAAATTTTCAGAAGTGCATATTAAAGAAGATGAAACAAAAACTCTTCAACGCAATTTGATTATCAGCCACTCATGCGGTGTTGGCGAAGCACTTCCAATTGAGACTGCAAGAGCTGCTCAAGTTTTAAGAGCAAATGCACTTGCAAAAGGTTATTCAGGTATTAGACTTGAAACTGTTGAAACTTTAATCAATATGTTAAATGCTGAAGTTACTCCAATTATTCCTGAGAAGGGTTCACTTGGTGCAAGCGGCGACTTGGCTCCACTTTCACATATGGTTCAACCTATGCTTGGCGTTGGCAAATGCTACTACAAGGGCGAGGTTGTTGAAAGTGTTGACGCTATGAAAAAAGCTGGCATTCCTACAATCGAGCTTACAAGTAAGGAAGGTCTTGCTTTAATTAACGGCACACAAATTATGACTGCTGTTGGTGCGATGACTCTTTATGATGCATTCCAACTTTCAAAGATTGCAGACATTGCAGCAAGCATGACTATGGAAGCTCTTGGCGGCATTATCGACGCTTATGATATTAGAGTTGCAAAGGTTAGACCACACGAAGGAATGTTTGCAACAAGCGAAAATATCAGACAAATTTTAGATGGCAGCAAGAATGTCACACGTCAAGGCGATGTTCGCGTTCAAGACGCTTACTCTTTAAGATGTGTGCCTCAAGTTCACACTGCAAGCAAGGACTGCTTCAACTATGTTAAGACAAAAGTTGACATTGAAATGAACTCTGTTACTGACAATCCTATTATTTTCCCAGAAGACGAAGCTTCAATTAGTGCTGGTAATTTCCATGGACAACCAATGGCTCTTCCATTTGACTTTATGAAACTTGGCCTTGCAGAGCTTGCAAATATTTCCGAACGTAGACTTGAAAAGATGGTAAACCCTGCACTTAACCATGGGCTACCTGCATTTTTAACTACACACGGCGGAGTAAACAGCGGATTTATGATTGTTCAATACGCAGCGGCAGCTCTTGTAAGTGAAAACAAGGTTTTGGCTCACCCAGCTTGTGTTGATAGTATTCCATCAAGTGCAAACCAAGAAGACCACGTATCAATGGGTACAATTGCTGCAAGGCAAGCAAGACAAATCTACGAAAATGCAAGAAAGGTTTTATCGATGGAACTTTTGGCAGCTGCTCAAGCAATTGACATCAATAAGGGAGTCGATAAACTTTCAAAAGGCACAAAGGCTTGCTATGATTTAATCAGAAAGCACACAGATTATATCGATTTTGATAGAGTTATGAATATAGAATTTGAAAAGGTAGACGATTTACTAGTAGACGGCTCAATTGTAAAAGCTGTTGAAGATGCAGTAGGCTCAATTAGAGTTTAACAAACATTAGGAGGTTATCATGATTGAAAACAAAACAATTGGCGATGCAATGACAATTAAACTAAGCGATGTATTGCCACCAGAACCAAAATTTGATGCACATATTAGAAGGGCACCAGTTAGAGAGTTAAATCTATCAAAGCACGAAATTAAACTTGCTTTAAAAAATGCTTTGAGATATATCCCAGAATCTCTACACGAAAAACTTGCTCCAGAATTTTACAATGAGCTAATGACTTATGGTAGAATTTACGGCTACAGATATCGTCCAGAAGGAAATATCAAGGCAAAACCAATTGACGAATACGAAGGTAAAACACTTGAAGGTAAGGCTTTCCAATTAATGATGGATAACAACCTAGACTTTGACGTTGCTCTATATCCTTACGAACTTGTAACTTATGGTGAAACAGGACAAGTTGTACAAAACTGGATGCAATATCGTTTGACACAAAAATATTTACAACAAATGACAGATGAGCAAACACTTGTTATGGCTTCAGGTCATCCTGTTGGATTGTTCAAATCAAATAAACAAGCTCCAAGAGTTATCATCACAAATGCTTTGATGGTTGGCATGTTTGACGACCAAGAACATTGGGCAAAGGCAATTGCAATGGGCGTTGCAAACTACGGACAAATGACAGCTGGCGGTTGGATGTACATCGGACCTCAAGGAATTGTTCACGGAACATTTAATACAATTTTAAACGCTGGACGTATGAAGCTTGGAGTTCCTGCTGATGGAGATTTGGCTGGACACATCTTTATCTCGTCAGGTTTGGGCGGCATGAGTGGCGCTCAAGGTAAGGCTGCAAAGATTGCAAAGGCTGTTGGACTTATTGCTGAAGTTGACCTTTCAAGAATTGAAACAAGACTTGAACAAGGCTGGATTGATGAATACTCAGACGATTGCAAAGAAGTTTTTGAAATGGCAATACGCGCTGCAGACAACAAAGAGCCACGTTCAATCGCATATTATGGTAATATCGTAGACCTATTGGAATACGCTGTTAACAACGACATTCACATTGAACTTTTAAGTGACCAAACATCATGTCACGTTCCTTATGATGGAGGCTACTGCCCACAAGGCATGACATTTGAAGAAAGAACAAAACTTCTTGCAACTGACAAGCATAAATTCGTTGAAGAAGTTAACAAGAGTTTGGTTCATCACTATCACTTGATCAAAAAGCTTGTAGAAAAAGGAACATATTTCTTTGACTACGGCAACTCATTTATGAAGGCTGTTTATGACGCAGGCGCAAAAGACATTGCTAAAAACGGTGTTGATGAAAGCGAAGGATTTATTTTCCCAAGCTATGTAGAAGACATCATGGGACCAATGCTATTTGACTACGGTTACGGACCATTCAGATGGGTATGCCTATCAGGTAAACACGAAGACTTGATCAAGACTGACCATGCTGCAATGGAATGCATCGACCCAGACAGACGCGGACAAGATCGTGACAACTATATTTGGATTAGAGACGCTGAAAAGAATCAATTGGTTGTTGGAAGCCAAGCAAGAATCTTATATCAAGATGCTCTTGGCAGATTAAAGATTGCGCTTAAGTTTAACGAAATGGTCAGAAACGGAGAAATCGGACCAGTTATGCTTGGCCGTGACCACCACGACACAGGCGGAACTGACTCACCATTTAGAGAAACATCAAATATCAAAGACGGATCAAACATCATGGCAGACATGGCAACTCACTGCTATGCAGGTAATGCAGCAAGAGGTATGAGCTTAATCGCACTACACAATGGCGGCGGCGTTGGTATTGGTAAATCAATCAACGGCGGATTTGGAATGGTGCTTGACGGAAGCGAAAGAGTTGACGAAATTCTAAAGAGCGCAATGCCATGGGATACAATGTGCGGCGTTTCAAGAAGAAGCTGGGCAAGAAACGAACACTCAATCGAAACATCAATCGAATACAACAAACAATTTGCTGATCATTCACACATTACAATTCCATACCTTGCAAGTGATGATTTAATCGACAAAATTGTTAAATAATATAATAATCGGGTATATGTAAAAATAGAGGAATTCTAATAATGCAGTTGGCGATTCATTTTGCCAACGCATTTAGAATTACCTGTAGTGATATTTTTTAAAAATCAAAAGGAGGATTTAAGATGGCAAGAATTTTACAATGTGTTCCTAACTTTAGTGAAGGACGCGACAAAGCAAAAATTGAAAAGATCGTTGACGAAATCAGAAAGGTTGATGGAGTAAAACTACTAGACTACTCAAGCGACCCAACTCACAACAGAAGTGTTGTTACATTTGTTGGTGAACCAGAAAAAGTAGTTGAAGCTGCATTCAATGCATGTAAAGTTGCTTCAGAAGTTATCGATATGACAACTCACGAAGGTGAACACCCAAGAATGGGCGCAATGGACGTATGCCCTCTAATTCCAATTAGCGAAATTACAATGGACGAAGCTGTTGAACTTTCAAAGAAATTAGCTGAAAGAGTTGGAAAAGAACTAGGCATTTCTGTATATCTATATGAAAGATCAGCAAGTGCTCCAACAAGAGAAAACCTTGCAGATGTTAGACGTGGTCAATATGAAGCAATGGAAGAAAAACTTAAATCAGAAGGTTGGGCACCAGACTACGGTCCAATCGAATTAAATAAAAAATCAGGCGTAAGTGCTATCGGTGCAAGACCAGCTCTAGTAGCATTTAATGTTAACTTAAACACATCAGATGTTGAAATTGCAAAGAAAATTGCAAAGAAAATGCGTGCAAAGGGTGGCGGATTTACGTACTGCAAAGCTATTGGCTTGTTGCTAGAAGACAAAAACTTAGCACAAGTTTCAATGAACTTGGTAGACTACACAAAGACATCAATTTATCACGTATTTGAAGCAATCAAACGCGAAGCTTTAAGATATGGTGTAAACGTTGTTAACTCAGAAATTATCGGACTTGTTCCACTAGCTGCACTTGCTGATGTTGCAAAATGGTATTTACAAGTAGATGATTTTGAAAACAGCCAAATTTTAGAGACAAGACTTCATGACTAAAATTAGCCTCAAGATCGAAAATATTTCCGAGCTAATAACCGTAGCCGGAAAAAACGAAAAGAGAAGAGGTAAATTACAAGGGGAGATAGAGCGTATCAAAGACGGCTTGGTTCTTGTTGATGGCGATAAAATCGTCTACGCAGGTGCAAAGTCAGGCGCCCCTGATTACGAGCTTACAAGTGATGCTGTTGTAATCGATGCAACGGGCAAAACTGTAACTCCAGGACTTATCGATTCGCACACACACTTGGTGCATGGCGGCAGTCGTGAACACGAATTAAATCAAAAACTTCACGGCGTTCCATATCTTGACATTTTGGCTCAAGGCGGCGGCATTATGTACACATTGAAAAAGACTAAAGAAATGTCAGAAGATGATTTGTACAAGCAAGCCTTAAAGTCTGTAAACAAACTCATGAGTTACGGTGTTACAACAGTCGAAGCAAAAACAGGATATGGCATTGATGATTTTGACACAGAGATGAAGCAATTAAATGTTGCAGACAGAATTGACAAAAATCATCCTGTTGATATTGTTCACACATTTATGGCGGCTCACGCAGTTCCCAAAAAATACAAAGATAATCCAGAAGAGTTTATTGATATAGTTATAAATGACTATCTTCCAAAAATCGAAAAAGATGGCAGAGCAGAATTTTGCGATGTGTTTTGTGAACAAGGTGTGTTTAACGCAGAGGAGAGCAAGAAATTACTATTAGCTGCAAAAAAACATGGTTTGATTCCAAAGATTCACGCAGACGAAATTGTAGAACTCGGCGGCACAACAACAGCTGCTGATGTCGGAGCAATCTCTGCAGAGCATTTGATTAAGTGTAGCTCAAAAGGTGTCAAAGAACTCCACCGTGGAGATGTAATTGCAAATCTTCTACCAGGCACAAGCTTTAATATGGGCGATGGCATATTTGCACCAGCAAGAGAAATGATTGACAACGATGTTGCAATTGCTCTTTCAACCGACTACAATCCAGGCAGCTGTCCAACCGAAAACATTCAGCTATGTATGTATCTTGCATGCTTAAACATGAAGATGACTCCAGAAGAAGTTTTGGTTGGAGTTACTATAAATGCTGCAGCCGCACTTAACAGAGCGGACAAAATCGGCAGCCTTATGGAAGGAAAAATTGCAGACATCGCAATATTTGACGCACCTAATCTAGATTATTTAGTTTATCACTTCGGAATAAATCACACAGATCAAGTTATCAAGAAAGGTAAAGTAGTTTATAAGTGTTAAGACCGAATAAAAAAAAGGCTCTTGTAGTAACAGATAATTATATCGAATACTACGGCATTGAAAAAGCACTTGACCTAAACAGCTATAGATCTGAAAATGTAAAATCAACAGACCTTATAAATGTTAAGGCGAGATTAATAGTGGTTGTGCTTGATAGAGTTGACAAAAACTTCCTATATATATGTAGGGAAAATCATAATCAAATAATTCCAACTCCAATGCTAGTAATTTTAAAAAACAAAAAAGATTTTAAAAAGCTTGACATGGATAAGTTAAAAATAAATGCGTGTATATTTTATGACGATGATATCGAACAATTTCACGAAGCAATTTACAAAATTCAAAACGATGAAAGATATGTATCGCCAAGTATATTCGAAGAGAAAAGCGAAAACTTTTTAAACAAGCTCACAAGAAGACAGTATGAAATATGTATGCTAACAGCAAATGGCAACAGCGTAAGAGACGTTGCAAAAAACCTAAACATTTCAGAAAAAACTGTCCGCAATCAAATAAGCCTAATTAATAAATCAATTGAGCCTAAAACTTTCATTCAAGCGGTAATTGAATATTTAAACGAAAACAGCAATGCTTATTAGCTTGCTGTTTTTTGAATATAAAAAACGTGCAAACCTAAACGGTCTGCACGCAATAAAATTAATCTAACAAATAACTTTCAAAAGCTGAGGCGAGTGGCGAGAGATTTTTAAGCTTATTATATATAAGAAAGAAATCTCTATTAAGTGGAATATCTTTAAGCCTTAGCATCAAAAGATCCTTGCAATTTTCAATAAGTAAGCCCGAGACAAAACTTCCGCCATAACCACTTCTAACAATTTGGATTATAGAATCGTTGTCATCACTTACAGAAAACTCACGTTTGAAAAAATCAGGATCAGCAGTAGCAATCTGATTAACAACAGTTCTTAAAGTACCACTTTTTGAATCGCGAAGTATCAGTGGAATATTTTTAATAACAGATGTCTCGATATAATCAAAAGACTTATAATCTGGAAGCTTATCCTTTGAGACTATGTAAAAAATCTCGTCAGAAAAAATCTTTTTAAACTCAATCGATGTATCATCGGTTTTAAAACCAACAATACCAAAATCAGATCTGCCATTTTTTAAATGATTAATAACACTAATCGAATCGCTACTGGAAATATTAAAAGTAACATTATCGTGTGATTCTAAAAATCTCGCAATGCGTTTTGGCAAATAATATCTTAAAGGAATACTTGACGTCTCGATATTTAAGTTACCCTCTATAGTACCCTCATAAACCTGAAGCGAATGCTTCGCATAATCAATTGAATCAATAACATCCTTAGCATATTTATATAAAATGCTGCCAGCGTCTGTCACGGAAATGGTATTACCAAGACGATTAATCAAATTAACGCCCAGCTCATACTCAAGATTTTTAATATGATTAGTAACTGTAGGCTGAGTAATAAAAAGCTTATCGCCAGCTTTTGAAAATGATTTTAAATCGCACACATTAATGAATGTCTCAAGTTGCCTGATATCCATAAAACCTCCCTTATACATAAATATTATACACCATATAGATAAAAATTTAAAGATATTTTTTCAAAAAAGACTAGACAAAAAGAAAAAAATAATGTATAATGAAATAACCAACTCA
>CAMYPV010000010.1 GCA_947293975.1 uncultured Ezakiella sp.
TAGAATAACGGTCTCGTGGGCTCGGAGATGTGTATAAGAGACAGCTCTGCCATTGAGCTACACCCGCAATCGGGTTTGCTCTGGTTACTCAACCACTGACAAAATATATTATACACGAATACAAATACTTTGTCAAGCGTTTTTTAAAAGTTTTTTAAAAAATTTTAAAAAACTTTTAACCATTGCAATTCCAATGCTCCAAGCTATTTATTGTTAGATTTGAATGAAATTAAAGCTGCCAAAAATACTAATGTCATTCCAATTCCAGCTGCCAAATCTATCGTATCTCCGAATAAAAAATATCCTAATATCGATGAGAATACTACGCTTGCATAATTATATATGCTGATTTTCCCTGCCGGTGCCATCAAGTAGCCCTTCGTCAGAAAATATTGTCCAAATGCTCCACCAATTCCAACCATGATCATGCCAAGTGCTTCTTTTAAGTTTGGAATTTTAAATTCTTTAATCATAAATGGGAATAATAATACAACTGTTACAATTCCAAATGCAAACATTACTGTTTCGCCTTCTTCTTGTCCTTTGAGCATTCCGATTATTACATATGCCATAGCTGCAAATAATGCACTTAAAAATGCTATTATTGAATATATATTAAAGTCGCCTGTTGGTTTTGTAATGATTACCACACCTGCAAATGCAATTACTAATGAGATTATATCAACTTTTGATATTTTTTCTTTTAGTATTATTGCTGCAAATATCATTACAAAAAATGGGCTTGATTTTTGTAAAATTGCTGCCTCTGCTGTTGGCAAATATTTTGTTGCGATAAAATAAAACAGCACACCAAGCATTCCAAAGAAACCGCGTAAAAATAGTTTTGGGATATTTCTTTTATATCTTACAATTGGTTTACCAGCTTTTTTTAATGAAATCGTGGCCGAGAATATTAAGAATAAATTTCTCATTACAACTAGCTCAACAACAGGTACTGTTTTTGCTGAGTATTTTACCGCCATCTGCATTACTGCAAATGAAAATGCAGATATAAGCATTAGTATGGATGCTTTTCTTATATTCTCATTCATTAAAACTCGATCCCCTTCCTTGCAGGAATTCCCTCTTGATAGTGGTGTTTAATTTCCATTACTTCACTTACCATTTTTGAAATTTCTTTTAGCTCTTCAGGTGCATAGCGTCCTGAGATTACAATGTCTTTTTCTTCTGCTGCTTTTTCTAATACGCTTTTAACTTCGTCCATTGGTAATAATTCGTAGAACATTGCTACATTTAATTCGTCCAGTATATACAAGTCAAAATCTTCGTCTAATTTTTTTACAAACAAATCCCAGCCTTCACGTGCTGCTTGTTTGTCTGCTTCTTCTGCATTTCTTTTTATGAAGCCTTTTCTACCTGCGAGATGCGTTTCAATGTTTTCAAATGTTTTAAGAGCTTTAATCTCGCTGTATTCGCTGCCCTTCATAAATTGAATAAAAAATACTCTACCGCCATTTCCTAGCATTCTAAGTGCCATTCCTAAGCACGAGGTTGTTTTTCCCTTTCCATTACCTGTAATACAAAATAACATATTCCCTCCTATTTAAATGTCTTTTTTTCGATTATGTTTAGATTTTTATCCAAATCATAGATTATTGGGCTTCCAGTTGGAATCTCAACACCCATTATATCTTCATCAGAAATTTTTTCAAGATGCTTTGTAAGTGCTCTTAATGAATTTCCGTGAGCTGCAATTATTATATTTTTGCCCGATCTTAAATCCGGCTCTATTTGGTCTTGCCATATTGGAATTACTCTGTCAAGTGTAACTTTTAAGTTTTCAGCCATTGGCACAACATCTTCTAAATATCTTCTGTCGCCACATTGACTTAATTCTGAATTTACATCCATATCGGGTGGCAATACATCATAGCTTCTTCTCCAAATGTGAACTTGTTCATCGCCATATTTTTCGGCTGTTTCTGCTTTGTTTAAGCCTTGCAACGCGCCGTAATGTCTTTCATTTAATCTCCAACTTTTAGTTGTAGGTAACCATAGTTGATCAGTTTCTTCTAATATTATATTTAATGTTTTAATCGCACGCTTTAAAACAGATGTATATGCTTTGTCAAACAAAATTCCTTCACGTTTTAAAATTTCGCCCGCGTGTGCTGCCTCTTCATAACCTTTTTCGCTCAAGTCAACATCAACCCAACCAGTGAATCTGTTTTCAAGATTCCACTCGCTTTGTCCATGTCTTACAAGTACAAGTTTCATAATTCCTCCTAACAATAATAGTTAATTTAATTGTAACACCAAAATTGTTTTAGTGCAAATTATTTATATAAAAATATTTATGGCAATAAAAAAGCTCCTCTAGGGAGCCATTTTTATCTTATTTCTTTTTTGATTTCTTTTTGTTAACAGCTTCTTTTAAAGCTTTTCCTGCTTTAAATGCTGGAGCTTTTGTTGCTGGGATCTTAATAACTTCTTCAGGATTTCTTGGGTTTCTTCCTTCTCTAGCTTTTCTTTCCCTTACTTCAAAAGTACCAAAGCCAATTAATTGTACTTTGTCTCCTGCTGATAATGCTTCTGTAACTGATGCTACGAAAGCATTTAAAGCTCTTTCAGAATCTTTTTTTGTTAATTCTGTTTTTTCAGCAATTGCTGCGATTAATTCGGATTTGTTCATAATATACCTCCTATGATTGCTATACGAAAATAAATCTTTTCGTCTGAATATATTGTAACTCATATTTTACGATATATCAAGCTTTTTAGCCATTTGCAAGTTTATTTTTTATTTTTTTGCAAATTATTGCTCGTTTTAAGTGTTTAAACTTCGTCAAAAAGCTCTTTAAACTCATATAATCCTTCATCAATATTTTTTCCGATTCGATTTAGTATTTCATATAACTGGTCTCTATCCTCATCCAATTCATTATATCCAGTATTTTTAATCGGCTCATTTGACATTGCCTTTTTCATAAAATTCATCATTCCACATTTTTTCTCGGCAGGAATTATTAGCGTAAGTCTGATATCCGGCACAACTTCTCTGTCAAGTTCGAACAGCCTTACTTTTTTGCATTCCTCCTTGCCTTTGATGCCTGCGTCTGTAATTGCGTAAATTATTTTCTCGTCATCGTAGACTTGCATCAAATTTATTTTTAAATCGCTCAGCAAAAACTCATTCCACGCCTGTGTAATCATTATATTTAAATTTGGATTTACACTCGTGTAGTTGACATCCATTGCGTCCAAAAACAGTGCGCCTTCAACTGGATCAATATTTGCAAGTCCAAAGCATGGCTCGATAAAACTAACCGCGTCTACATAAACAATATCCTTTGTCATCTGTCTTAGTCGTTTTACGGTGCTTTCTGCAATCGAAGGGCTGCCTGGAACTACATAGCATACATTTTTATTCTTTGAGTTTTCATAAACATACTCTGCGATTTTCGTGTACAATTTGTCGAATTCTTCAGTCACTTCATATAAAAAATCAAGCGATTCGAATTCTATATTTTCTTCTTTTAAAATTTCCACACTTGGATGATGACTCGTTCTTAAAATTACCTTGTCAGCATCTCTCATCGCCTTTAAAGCCTCGAGAGTTACCGCGTATTTTTCACCAAATCCCAATCCTGCAATTGTAATCATTATTTATTCCTCAACATTTCTAAATCTTTTTTTGAAATTGAATGTGTTAATATCAATATTCCAAAATAAACCACTGCCGCTACCAAAATAGCAATTAAAGTTGCCAGCTTCGAGCTTGTAATATTTCCCAAAAACATTTGCGTTCCATAAGCACATGCGCCCATAAGAATAGATGCAATCAAAAATATCAAAATGCTTTTATCTGTCTTATAGCCACTTAATTTTTTAATGGCAATTATATTTAAAACTATCGTAACAAGATATCCCACGACAGATCCTATCGCCGCTCCATAAACATTTATATGAGGCACGCGCGTCAAATATATTGTCAAAATAATTTTAAAAATTGCGCCCACAATCAAATTTATTACTGGCAATTTTTCCTTGCCAAAAGCCTGCATCAAAGATGTCGTAACTGTAATTAACATCAAAGGCACAACGCTAAACGACAATATTTTTAAAATCACCGATGTGCCATTGATCGCCATATCGCTTGTGGTTGGATATATTAGAGAAATTATTGGATGGCTCAGACTAAAAAGTCCAAACATACAAGGAAGTGCAAAAAGCATTGTGAGCTTTATACCAACCTTTACCTTTTCGGATATTTCCTCTTGATTGTTTTTTACCTTTAACATCGCAATAACTGGTATTAAACTCACACCAATTGCCCCCGAAATAACCTGTGGCATATTTATAAGAGTCTGTGCCATCCCCTTTAACCATGCAAAACGCAAGTTCGCCTCTTCAGGTGTAAATCCAACGTCAATCAATCCATCCATTACAAGATACACATCAATCGAATCCATAATCGGAATAATCGCGGCTCCAATTGAAATTGGCAATGCAATTTTTATCATTTCTTTGATAATCACACTGCTTTTTTCAATGTTTTGATTTCCAGTTATTAGCTCATCGTTTAAATATTTTCTAAATCTAAAATGATATAAAACAATATACAGCAAACCGAACAATGCACCCACGCCAGACGCTAGCGTAGCACCGCCAGCAGCTAGATTAAGACCGTAAGGCACAAGCACACCTGCCAACACAAGCCCTGATATTAACCTAAATAACTGAACCAACACTTGCGACATCGCAGTCGGCGCCATGATTTGCCTGCCTTGATAATAGCCCCTCATACCTGCAAGCACAGGTGAAATTGCCATTGCCGGTACAAGTGCAATTATCGAATAATATGCTCCTGGATTTTTATAAAAAATCGCCAAACGATTTGCAAAAATATAAATCAAAAAACCAAAAACAATTCCCACAGCGCCCATCAAATATATTGCAAGCCTTAAAATCTTTTTGCTATTAAGATAACTTTCCTTTGCAACACTCTCGGCAACCATTTTTGAAATTGCAATTGGCAAACCAGCCGTTGAAATTGCAAGCATCATATCATAAATTGGATACGCTGTTTGATAATAACCAAGCCCCTCATCACCAATCAAGCCGACGATTGGAATGCGATATAGCGCGCCCAATATCTTTACAATTATACCTGCAATACCAAGAATGGCTGCATTTTTGCCGATTGATTTTATTTTTTTATCCACTAATACACCTCATTTTTTATAAAAAAATAAAGGACTGAAAAATCAGCCCCCTAATTTCTAAATTATTCTTCTTCAGATTTTTCTCCGATTTCTGGAACATCAGCTGCGCTGACTTCTTCAGTTTCTTCTTCCTCTTGTTCTTGTTTTTCGTGTGTTAAGATACATACAGGTTCTTCTAAATCTGTAAGAATTGTAATCTTGCCATCTTTTGCAATTTCAAGATCTTTAACAAAAATTTGATCATCAATTTGCATGTTTTGTACGTCAACAGTAACAGCTTCTGGAAGATCTCCTGGTAAACATTCAATGTGAATTGTATTTAAAATTTGCATAAATACTGATGGTTGAGCGTGAATTTCATCTCTGTTCAAGCATTCAATTGGAAGTTCAACCTTGATAGCTTCGTTCATCTTAATTCCTTGGAAATTAACATGCATAATTTGATTTTTAAATGGATGTCTGTCAATTTCTTTAATAATTGTTGGATATGCTTTTCCATCTACAACAACATCAATGATTGATGTTAAACCTGCTTCGTTAAATACAACGTCAAAATCTCTAGCTGAAATTGTAATAGGACGAGTATCTTCTCCTTTTTCAAAAATTGCAGCAGGGATATTTTTTTCGGCTCTAATTTTATTTGTTTTATTTTTGCCCAATCCTTCTCTGACTGTAGCGTTTATTTGTATATTTGCCATAATATGCCTCCTTAATAAATCCTAACCGTTATTATATCACATTTTTTAAAACTATGCAAATTTTATTTTGTGATATCAATATATACCTTTACATTATTTGCATCTCTTAATTCTTCGAGATGTTTTTTAAAATTATCTCTAAACATTGAATCAAATGTAACATCTTCTAAGCTTTCATAATCTGTATAAGCCTTGTCAACTCTAAAAACATAATATCCATCATCAGCCTTTATCGGATCCAAAAACTCATTTAAATTTGCAAAGTAAATCACGTTTTTGAGTTCCTTTGGCAAATCATATGGATTTACGCCCAGCAGTTTACCGCCATTTACAGCACTAATCGGCTCTTTACTATATTTAATTGCAAGCTTTTCAAAATCCTCATGCGACCTTATAATTTTGTACGCCTCTTCTTCGCTATCAACAAGTATAATCGAAATGTCGTAGCGATATAATTTTTGTGCTTCGCTATTGAAATAATTTTCAAGCTCTTCTTCAGTCGGATTATAACTCTTTTTAAATTCATCCTTAAGCATATTTGTCATCATCTCTTCGCGAATGCTTTCGTCGAAAAATTCTTCGCTTATGCCATTTTTTTCAAGAAATGATTTATAGTTTTCATTTCCGCCCAAATTATCGATTATAGATTCTTTTTTGTCTTCAAATGCTTTTTCATACAAAATAAATCCAAGTCTTTCAAATTCTTTTTCGATAGTCTTTCTCATGACCAACTTTTCAAGCACACCTTTTTTCAAAATAATATCTTGACCTTCGGCCTCTTCTTCAGTTAATTTTGAAAATTCCTCATCGGCATTGTTCTTATATATATTTTTGTAATTCTCAAGATCAAAATCATATTCGCTCTTTGTTATTTGTTTGCCGTCAATTTCTGCAACTGTATCTCTAGGTGCAAATTCACAAGCACTAAACAATATCACGATAGATAATATTAAAATGATTGTTTTTTTCATTCGATTACTCCTTCAAAAGAAATTTTCAAAAAATTTATTAAATCCTTTAATGGATCTTCAACTTTTAACCTTAAAATCGGAACCACCTTGTCAAACTGAGCTTTGTCATCGTAGTTTTCCAAAAATTTTTGCATGTTAATTTTCTCTAACATACGTGGTTCATATTCTATTCTTACCCAATCTTTGTTTTGTGTAATACTTCTTATAAAAACTTTTGATGCCCAGTTTTTTATAATGCCAATATACATCAAATTCTCAAGACTCTTTGGAACCTCATTATATCTGTCAACAAGTTCGTCAATCCAATTATCCATCTCTTTTAGACTGTTCAAAACTGAAATGCGCTTATAAATTTCCATTCTAATTAATGCATCGTCAAGATAATTTTCTGGAAGCGCACTATCAACTTCAAGGTCAACCTTTGTATTAATTTCTTCAACAATTTCTTCGCCCTTGATCTCTTTAACAGCAAGATTCAAATATTTCATATATAATTCATATCCGATTTGCATCATGTGTCCACTTTGCTTTAGTCCCAACACATTGCCAGCGCCTCTTAACTCAAGATCGCGCATCGCAATTTTATATCCACTACCAAAATCGGTAAACTCTTTCATCGCCATCAAACGCTTAATTGCCTTTTGCGAAATCGTCGCCTCTTCTTTGTAGGTAAAGTACGCATATGCAAGTTTCTCGCTTCTGCCAACTCTGCCACGCAATTGATATAATGTCGATAATCCAAGTCTCTCCGCTTCGTAAACAATCAATGTATTTGCATTTGGAATGTCCATTCCCGTCTCTATGATAGTTGATGTTACAAGCACATCATATTTTCCATTTTTAAAATCAATAAAAATATCTTCAAGCATTCTCTCTGGCATTTGACCATTTGCAATTTGAATTCTTGCCTCTGGTATCAGCTCTTCAAGTTGCGACTTCATAAACTCTTGCGTCTTTACATCGTTATATAAGAAATAAACCTGACCGCCGCGTCTAATCTCACGTAAAATCGCCGACCTTACTATCGACTCGTTGTACTCCGTTACATAAGTCTGCACAGGAAGCCTGTTTTGCGGCGGCTCTTCGATTACTGATAGCGACCTAATACCTGACAAGCTCATTGAAAGTGTACGAGGTATAGGCGTTGCAGAAAGTGTTAATACGTCAACACCTGTCGAGAGTTCTTTGATTTTTTCCTTGTGTTTAACACCGAAGCGTTGCTCCTCGTCTATTACAAGTAGCCCCAGATCCTTAAATTTTACGTCACTGCTTAAAAGTCTGTGTGTTCCAATTACAAAGTCAATATTTCCAGCCTTTAGCTCTTCAATTGTCTTTTTAATTTGCTTTGGCGTTCTGAATCTGCTCATATTTCCAATTCTAATTGGAAATGATTTGAAACGTTCAATTGCAGTGCGTGTGTGTTGCTCAGCAAGAAGTGTTGTTGGCGCAAGCATTGCAACTTGCTTTCCATCCATAATTGCCTTAAACACCGCCCTAAATGCAACCTCTGTTTTTCCGTATCCAACATCTCCAAGCAGCAATCTGTCCATCGGATGCACCGATTCCATATCGCTTTTGATTTGATCTGCCGTTATAAGTTGCCCTTCTGTTTCGTCATACTTAAACGCGTCTTCAAAATCTCGTTGCCATGGAGTGTCTTTTGAAAATTGATATCCCTCTTCGGTTGTACGCTTTGCATAAAGATCAATAAGCTCACGAGCCATCTCATCAATCGCCTTCTTGCTCTTTAGCTTTGTGTTCTTCCACTGCGCACTGTATAGTCCGTAAATTTTTGGCTTTACACCTTCTTTTGACATATACTTATCGATTAGATTAATATTTTCAACTGGCACATACAATTTATCATTATCCTTGTACAAAACCTCGAGATAATCCTTCTTGACATCTTTAATCTCAAGTGTTGTAACTCCATTATAAATACCAATACCGTGTTCTTCGTGAATTACATAATCGCCCTTTGAAATATCCTGAAGTCTTAGTTTTGAAGATTTCTTCTTTGCCTTTTTGCGTCCTTTGTTTGATGCACCAAAAATATTTAAATCACTAAATACCGCAAGCTTTATATCAGAATTTATAAAGCCGTTGCGCAAATTTGAGATATAAATTTTAACATTATCAGCATCTTCTTCTTTTGTACTATATCTAATGCCCAAATCTGTTGCAGCTTCTTTTAAGGCGTCAAGTTTTTTCGCATCAGATGCAATTAAACTTACATCATAGCCATCATCTCTAAGTTCAGTTGCACGCTTAAAAAGCTCAAGATAATCCCTCGAAAAACGCTCAGCATCTTTTAAATTGATTTCATTTGCATTAACGTCAACAGGAATTTCTTGCTCCATATACTCAATATAATTTGCATTAAGTCGAGTGCTATAAAAATCAACTTTTCTCTTTTCGATAGGTCTGGTATTTAAAACCTCTCCTTGCTCAAAAAGATTTTTGTACTCGAAGTCAAAAAATTCATTTCTACTCTCGTATTCCTTGTGCGCGTACACAGGATCGTAAAAAATAACCTTGCGCTTAAAATCCTCATATATATGTGAACGCTTATCATCATCTAAGTATTCAAAAAATATTTCACGTTCACCTTCAAGCCCTCCATAATTAAGAGCCTCGATAATCTTATTAAATTTTTCAACTGCATCTTCATTTTTGCCAGAAAGCTCTACATTTATCCCATCTATAATCTTCGCCTTGTCATCGTCGTCAATTATAATTTCAATCGCCGGAAAAATTTCGCAACTATCAATAAATTCTGTGGATAATTTTGACTCCGAATCAACCATCCTAATTGTATCGACCTCATCGTCAAAAAATTCTACACGAAATAAATTTTCAACACTCGGCGGATAAATATCAAGAATACCGCCTCTGAAAGAATATTCGCCCTTTGTTTCAATCGAACTGACACGCTTATATCCACTTTCTGTCAACAGCTTAAACAGATTTTCAAGATCAAAAATTTTTCCGCGCTCAAATTTTATAATATGTTCTTTATACACAGACGATTTTATATTTTCGTCCAAAAATGTCGACAGACTCATTACGACAAAGTGAGTTTCTTCATATATCAACTCTCTAATCACTCTTAGTCTGTCGTTCATATTTTCATCGTTAATGATTTTTAAATTATAATAAACTTTATCACGCGGCGGAAAATAATCCACACTTATATTGTACTGCTCAAGCGTCTTTGAAAGATCCATCGCCTTCTTTTCTGTAGGCATAATTACAAAATAAAAATCACGATCCAAAACCGAAATTAAATTTGGCAAAATTTCATCCGTTACACCACAAAAGAGCCCATTCGAATTACTCCTAATGGACTCAATTAATTTTTGAATATTCTTATCTTGTAATAATTTTTCTAAGATTTTCATTTTATTCCAACACTGATCCGTTGTATTTGTTCATAACCGTATCAATAGGGCTCTTTGTAAACTCATCAAGAGCCTCCACCGCCCTATCAATAAGATCATCAATTATATTATCCTCTTCTTTGGATGGACGAGCCAACACATAATCAGCAAGATCCATATCCCTTTTAAATTTGCCCACACCGATTTTCATCTTTGCATAATCATCTGTCTTTAAATGATTAAATATGCTCTTTAAACCATTGTGAGTACCCTTGCCATTTTTTGCTCTAATTCTAAGCATGCCAAGATCAATTTCAATGTCATCAACAACGACAATGATGTCTTCAAGATCTGGCTTGTAAAAATTTAACACCTCACTAACAGCCTGACCGCTGTTGTTCATAAAAGTCATCGGCTTTACGAGTATGGTCTTTTCGCCATTGATATTTGTCTCTGCCAAAAGCGAATTAAATTTCGCCTTGTTAATGTCGACATTATGATTGTAAGCAAATTTATCAAGAACCATAAATCCGGCATTATGTCTTGTGTCCTCGTATTTTTTACCTGGATTACCTAAACCGAATATGATCTTCATTAGTCAAAAATTGTAGCGATTGATTCGTTGTCGTGAATAATGTTAATTGCCTTTGCAAGAACCTTGGCCACAGAAACAACCTTGATTTTTTCTCTAACATTAGATAAATCAGGTAGTGGGATTGTGTCTGTGATTACAAATTCTTCAAGAGAGCTTTCAAGTAGTCTTTCAATTGCAGGGCCACTTAAGACACCGTGGCTTGCAGCACCATAAACTTTTTTTGCACCAAGTTCTGTCAATTTTTTTGCAGCTTGACAAATTGTACCAGCTGTATCAATGATGTCATCAATCAAAATGCATTCTTTGCCTTCTACGTCACCAATGATATTCATAACTTCAGATACATTCGGTCTTGGGCGTCTCTTTTCAATAATTGCAATTGGTAGATTGAGTTCGTTTGCAAATTTTCTTGCACGAGTAACACCACCTAAGTCAGGGCTTACAACAACAGCATCTTCACCGATTTTGTCCTTGAAATAACCTGCCAAAATTTTAATTGCAGATAGATGATCAACAGGAACATCAAAATATCCTTGAATTTGTCCAGCGTGTAAATCCATAAGAATAACTCTGTCTGCGCCAGCTTTTTCAAGTAAGTTTGCAACTAATTTTGCTGTGATTGGTTCTCTTGGTCTTGTCTTTCTATCTTGTCTTGCATATCCATAATATGGAATAACCGCATTAATTCTACCAGCACTTGCTCTGTGACATGCATCAATCAAAATCAATAATTCCATCAAATTATCATTTACAGGTGAATGTGTTGGTTGAATAATAAATACGTCAAAACCTCTGACGGTTTCGTTGATTTCTACATTTATTTCTCCATCTGAGAATGTAGTAACCTCACAATCTGCAAGTTCAAGATTTAAATTTCTTGCAATGTTTCTTACCAATTCACGATTAGCATTTCCTGTTAAAATCTTAATCCCCTTATAATTCATCATAACCTCCCACTATTTTTTTAGGCCTTTCTTAACGACCCAATCCTTGATGATTCTCTCTTCGCTTCTTTCAATTTTCAAAGCATATTCTTCTGTATCTTTAGTCGCAGTTGAACCAGCTGCGATAAAAGCGTTTTTACCGACCTTTAATGGTGCAACCAACGTTACATTTGATCCAATAAAGGCAAAGTCTTCGACCGTCGACCTGTGCTTTGACTTACCGTCATAATTTGCAAACACAACGCCACAGCCTATATTTACTCCGTCGCCAACATCAGCATCACCCACATAAGTAAGATGACCCGCCTTTGAACCCGCACCAAAGTTTGCGTTCTTAAGCTCAACAAAATTGCCGATGTGTGCATTTTCATGTATAACTGTATTTGGTCTAATGTGAGCATAAGGCCCCATAGTCACCGAACTATGAACTGTCGACGACTCAATTTTTGAATTGATAATTTCACAATTTTCACCGATTTGTGAGTCAATAATTGTAGAGTTTTCAATTACAGTGCCAGATTTAATCGTGCAAGCTCCAATAATCTTTACATAGCCCCACAATTCAACGTCCTCATCTATAATCGCATCTGGATCAATAAAAGTGCTTTCAGGATTGTGAATCATAACGCCACTTAATAGTCGCCTTTTATTTTCACGCTCCAACAACACACGCTCGCACAAAAGCAAATCCTCGCGGTCGTTTACGCCAAGCACAATGTCAGTGTTTTCTGTAATGTAAGAATCGACCTTGTATCCTTCAGCCTTTGCAATATGAATTGTGTCTGTTATCATATACTCTTTCTTTTTATTGTTGTCATTAATCTTGTCAATTGTGTCCAAAAAGGCCTTACCTTTGTACAAATAAATTCCAGAATTGATTTCATTTGTATATTCTACACCTGTCTCCATCTCTTTGAATTCTACAATTGCTTGGAACTCTCCATTTTTTCTTACAATCCTACCATACTGTTTTGGATCATCTAAAACTGCAGACAGAACTGTAATGTCGTTTTTATGTTCGTTATGATAATTAAAATATTCCTTGATAGTTTCTGCATCGATTAAAGGAGTGTCGCCATATATAACAAGCAAATCGTCATCTTCGTTAATATAGTCTTTGCAAAGTTTTACAGCATATCCCGTGCCGTACGGTTCGCCGTCTCCGATCTTTTGCACAACGATTTTGCTCGACTCAGCCTCAACAATTTCCTTAGCTCCATCATAATTTCTACCAAGTACTGTTATCGTTTCATCAAATCCAGCTGACTTAACGGAATCAAGCACATGCTTAATCAATGGCTTGTGCAAAATTTCGTGCAACACCTTTGATTTTTTTGACTTCATTCGCGTACCTTCACCAGCCGCCAAAATAATTGCCTTAAACATATTCACCTACTGTTTTCTAATTGCAACTTGAATTGCAAAATCAATCGTTTCTTTCAAATTGTTAAAACCCTCATCGCTATCAAACATTCTGCGTGGAATGATAAAATCAAAACCGCCACCTATCAATAGCAAATGCTCATCATCCGCCTCGTACATTTCAAGATTGTCATAAAGAGCAATAAACTCATGACCATTTCTTGTCGCCTTTAATCCGCCGTCAATTTTTTCAATTACATACGGCATCAAAAAATTCGGATTATTCATCGCGCGAGATTTCAAACTTCTCTCAATTCTTTTTTCCAACATTTTTCTAAACATCTTTGGATAAAAATAAATCCAAAGTGCGCTTAAAACAACTGCAATAGCCAAATTTAACCAGTTAATCGGCTTTGCCAAAGTTGTGAGGAGAATTGCAATTATCGGAAGCATTGCAGTTTGAATTGCAATGCTTCTTTTTATTTGCTTTTCACGAAATAACGCAATCTTTGCGAATTTTATATAATCGTTTAACTCTGGTTTAACTTCTATTCTCATACTATTTCACTACCAAGTTTACAATTTTATTTGGAACATAAATTTCTTTTACAATGTTTTTATCAGCAAGTTTTTCTTTAACAAAGCTATCTGTCTTTACAAGTTCAAGCACTTCGTTCTTTTCAAGATCTCTTTTGATTTTGATAGTGCATTGGACTTTACCGTTAAATTGTACCGGAATTTCAATTTCATCCTCAATTGTGTACTCTTCAACATGCTCTGGCCATTTTTCTTCGAAAATTCTCTTTTCGCAGCCAATTCTTTCATATAGTTCCTCAGTTATGTGAGGAATTACAGGATTTAACAATTGTAAAAGTATCTTGTATTCTTCTCTTGTAATGCTTTCTCTAAGATAGATTTCATTAACAAGTGTCATCAACTGGGCAATTGCAGTGTTGTATTTCAAATTCAAATAGTCAAATGTAACTTTCTTAATTGTTTGATGGACAATAGTTCTTAAATCATCGCGAACATCTCCGTCAATCATCATGCTTTGAAGTCTAATTACACGTTCAATAAATTTGCGTAAATTCTTTGGACCATCTTTCGACCATTCTGCAACTTGTTCGTAGTCACCCATGAACATTTCATACATACGCAGTGCGTCGGCGCCAAATTTCTCTACATATTCGTTAGGATTTTCTACATTGCCCCTGCTCTTACTCATCTTTTCGCCATTGTCACCAAGAATCATGCCGTGGCTTGTTCTCTTTTGATATGGCTCTTCGGTTGGAACAACTCCAATATCATATAAGAATTTGTGCCAGAATCTTGAGTATAGCAAGTGAAGTGTTGTGTGCTCCATGCCGCCATTATACCAGTCAACTGGTAACCAGTATTTCAACTTTTCAGGATCTGCTAAGCATTTGTCATTATGTGGATCAATGTATCTTAAATAATACCAGCTTGAACCAGCCCAGTTTGGCATTGTATCTGTCTCTCTTTTTGCTGGTTTTCCATGATAAGTTGTGTTTACAAAGCTCTCAATATTTGCAAGTGGACTTTCGCCCTCATCATTTGGCTCATAGTTTTCAACCTCTGGAAGCACAAGAGGTAGCTCGCTCGTATCAAGGCTCTTCCATTCTCCGTCAACATTTACAACAGGAATTGGTTCGCCCCAATATCTTTGACGACTAAAGACCCAATCTCTTAATTTGAAATTTGTCTTCTTTTCGCCGATATTTAATTCTTCTAATTTTAAAATGATCGCTTCTTTTGCTTGATCACTTGTCATGCCAGTGTATTCGCTAGAGTTTATCAGCTTTGAATTTCCAGAATCAGTATAAGCTTTTTCAGAAATATCGCCACCTTCAATTACAGGAATAATTTCTACTCCAAATTTCTTTGCAAAGTCATAATCTCTATCATCATGTGCAGGCACCGACATAATCGCACCTGTACCATAAGTCATAAGCACATAATCTGCAACAAAAATTGGAATTTCTTTGCCAGTAAATGGATTTATCGCCATTACGCCATCAATCTTTACACCAGTCTTATCCTTTGCAAGCTCTGCTCTTTCAAAATCTGATTTCTTTTTAGCTTCAACCTGATAAGCTTTGATTTCGTCAAGATTTTTTATATTTTTATTATCATTTAAAAATGGATGTTCGGGGCTAATTACCATAAAAGTAGCACCGAAAATCGTATCCGGTCTTGTTGTGTATACTCTAATGACTTCATTATTTGTCGTCTTAAAATCAATCTCAGCACCGTAACTTCTTCCAATCCAATTTTTTTGTTGAGATTTTACGCGGTCAATAAAATCAACCGTATCAAGTCCATCAACAAGTCTATCTGCATATTTTGTAATTGCAAGCATCCATTGATTTTTGTCACGATGTTCAACAGGGTGACCGCATCTTTCGCAGCAACCGTCAATAACTTCTTCGTTTGCAAGACCAATCTTACAATCAGGACACCAGTTAATAGTCATTGCCTTTTTGTAAGCAAGACCTTCCTCAAACATTCTCTTAAAAATCCACTGAGTCCATTTGTAATAATCAGGTTCGCAAGTAATTACCTCTCTGTCCCAACAAAAGCTTATGCCAAGACTTTTTAATTGGCTTGTGAAATTTGCAATGTTTTCCTTTGAGACTTCCCTTGGATCAACCTTGTGTTGAATTGCATAACGCTCAGTAGGAAGACCAAATGCATCATATCCAATCGGAAACAGCACATTAAATCCTTGCATTCTCTTAACACGTGCAACAATATCAAGTGCAGTATAACTTCTTGGATGACCTACATGCAAGCCTTGACCTGATGGATAAGGAAACTCTATTAATATATAATATTTTTCTTTTGAAAAGTCATCGCTTGGTTCAAAGCATTTTGTATCGCTCCAAATCTTTTGCCATTTCTTTTCAATCTCTATATGATTGTATTCCATACTTCCTCCTAAAATTCACAAGTGCCAACAGTTCTTGGGAATGGAAGCACGTCTCTAATGTTGTCAACGCCTGTCATATACATAACCATTCTTTCAAAACCAAGACCATATCCACTGTGGACTGTTGTTCCGTATTTTCTTAATTCCAAATACCAGTAATAATCCTCTGGACATAGATGGAAATCTTTCATCTTTTGTTCTAGGACGTCGAAGTTTTCCTCTCTTTGGCTGCCGCCGATAATTTCTCCGATTCCAGGAACAAGAAGATCACACGCAGCAACTGTCTTGCCGTCTTCATTTAACTTCATATAAAAAGCCTTGATATCCTTTGGATAATCTGTTAAAAATACTGGTCCATCAAAAACATCCTCTGCCAAATATCTTTCGTGTTCGCGGCCTAAATCGTCGCCCCACTCTGGATAAGCCTCAAATTTTTTGCCAGATTTTTGTAATATATCAATCGCTTCTGTGTATGTCAAGCGTTTAAAATCTGAATTGGCAATTTTATTAATCTTTTCGATAATTCCTTTTTCTACAAAGTTGTCGAAAAACTCCATTTCCTTTGGACAATGCTCTAAAACATATTTAATAATATATTTCATCATTGCTTCTGCAACATCCATATTGCCTTCAAGATCGCAAAATGCCATCTCAGGTTCAATCATCCAAAATTCTGCAGCGTGAGCCTTTGTATTTGAATGATCCGCTCTAAATGTTGGACCAAATGTATAAATGTTTCTAAAAGCCTGTGCCATACATTCACCTTCAAGTTGGCCAGTAACAGCCATATTTACAGGCTTTCCAAAAAAGTCTTCGCTAAAATCAACCTTGCCTTCCTTATTTTTGGGCAAATTGTTTAGATCCATACTTGTGACGTGGAAAATTTCTCCAGCGCCCTCCCCATCAAATGCAGAGATAATTGGTGTGTGAGCATATACAAACCCACGTTCATTAAAGAATTTGTGTATTGCAAATGAAAGCTCACTTCTAACTCTAAACACAGCTTTAAATAAATTTGCTCTTGGTCTTAAGTGAGCAATAGTTCTTAAGTATTCTCTCGTATGTCTTTTCTTTTGAAGAGGATAATCTGCATCACTTTCACCCAAAACCACAATTTCTGTAGCTTTAACTTCAAAAGGTTGCTTCATATCAGGAGTTAAGACAACATTACCGCGAACACTTATGCTTGCGCTTAATGCTTGTTTTTTAATTTCTTCAAAATTATTTAAACTATCTTCAACAACAACTTGAACGCTTTCAAAATCGGTTCCGTCGCTTAATTCAATAAATAAAATGCTCTTTGAGTCACGAAGGTTTCTAATCCAACCTTCAATAACAACTTCTTTGCCATCATATTCTTTAAAACCATCAATTAATTTTCTTAATTCCATAACTCCTCCTATTTTTTATCCTTATCAAGATCATATACAATGATTTCTCTTGGTTTAATCATGCCCTGCCTTCTTGCGGCCTTCTCTATAAATTCATAAGAATTAGAATTTTCTAAGTCGTAATTTAATGTCTTTAATTTTTCAGTGAGTTCCATCGATTTTTGATCAAGCTCTTTTTCAATTTCCTTTAGCTTCTTAATCTCGCTCTTAACTCTAATGTGATTTGCTGCGGCAAAAATAAAAACAACAACAGCAAGCCCAACAAAAACCGCACTCAATGTCTTTTTTATTCTCATTTCGTCCTCACATACTCCGATTCTTTGTCAAAGCCAACCACCTCAAACTCCAAAACTTGCCTTGGCGTTTGAAGCGAAATTACATCTCCAATTTTAACCTCTGTTCCCGGCTTTGGATCAAGGTCATTTAGCTTTACAGCTCCGTTTAAAATCGCCTCTTTTGAAACGGTTCTTCGTTTAATAATCCTAGAAACTTTTAAAAATTTATCTAATCTCATAATTTATAAAAAGAGCGCACATATCGTCAAATTTTTCTTCACCGCTAAAGTCCAAGACCTCTTTTTGAATTGCCTCCAAAACATTTTCTGGATTTTTTTCAAATACGCTCTTAACTCTCTCCTCTCCAAATTCTTCGTTGTTTGTATTTCTGCATTCTGTTATACCATCTGTGATTAACAAAATTTTATCGCCTGGTAAAAATTCTACAACCTTTTCTTGATAATCAATCTCTTCAAAAAAATTAGTAACAGGCTTTCCCGTCATCGAAATAATCTCAACTTTTCCATTTCTATACAAAAACATCGGACAATTATGCCCAGCATTTGAATATGAAATCGTATTATCATCTGTATCAATTAATATATGAAACATCGTAAGATAATGATCCATATCAAGCCGTAGATTTAAAAATCTTCTGTGTAGCTCTTTTAAATTGTACGCTGATGAATGAAAATTTTCAAGATTTCTCATCGTCTCACGCACAAAAACTGTAACCATCGCAGCCGGAACACCATGTCCACTGACATCACATATATAAGCAGATAACTTATTCTTTGCAATTGAAATTACATCAAATATATCGCCGCTTAGTTCATCGCAAGGATTGTACATATAATCAACAAGTATATCTTTAAACCTAAGTTGCTTTGGTAAAATCGATTGCTGAATTGTTTTTGTAAGCTCAAGATCACGCTTCATCATCTCATTTGTAAGACTCATCTCGTATTCCATGTGCTTTCTATCGGTGTCGTCACGGTAAATATCTACAATTGCAAAAATATTTCCATCCGCATCCTTCATAGGCGCCGACAATAAATTGTAATGCCTGCCCTCATAAAAAATATCACCACTTGGAATATTATTGTCTACAAATTTCTCTCCAATGTAAATATCTGGAAAAAGCGCATCGCCAAAATTCTTTTGCAAAGTGCTTGTCCTCATGCCTTGTGGATCAAATCCAAGTTTGTCACGAAGAGATTTGTTTGCAAAAAGCACAACACCTGCTGCGCTCGTAATCTTAACCCAATCTGGTATTACATCTAATATTTCAACATTGTTTCCTAAATTTATAATATTAAACATCATTATCCCTCGGTGGTCTAGGACCTAACATGGTATAAAAATAAGTTTTAATCTTACCATTGTATAGCTTTCTGTTTTTATCAATTTTTCTTGAAAAAACAGATTTAACATCATAATCAGTAATCACATATATCGACCAAGTTGGAATGGTTTCAATAAGTGAATTAAAATTTTCATAAGTTCTATCCAAAGTTTCGTCATCAAGTCTGATACCATAAGGTGGATTTGTAATAATAACTCCGTAATCCTCAAGTTCTTCAATCTTTCTAACTTCCTTTGTAAAGAAAAATATATCATCAAGCCCAAGCGCCTCTGAATTTTCACGTGCAGTCATAATCATATTGCGATCATAGTCGCTCCCCATAATATTTATCTCACGCTCTTGATTAATCTCGGACTTTGCTTTATTTCTAATGCCCTTAAAGTCAACATCTTTCATAAAGCTAAAATGTTCGCAGTCAAATCTACGCAAAATCCCAGCCGGAATATTTTTGGCAATCATTGCCGCTTCAATAGGAATTGTACCTGAACCTGTAAAAGGATCCAACAAAGGTCTGTCAGGATTCCACACTGAGAGCTGAATCATTGCAGAAGCAAGAGTCTCTTTAATTGGTGCAGCACCTTGCTTTCTACGGTATCCACGCTTGTGAAGACCAGGACCAGATGTGTTTAAATACAAAGTCGCAACATCATTTAGCATCGAAATTTCAAGGCTATAAATTTTCCCAGTTTTCTCGTAATAAGATTTATTGTATTTTTTATTTAGCTTATCAATAATTGCACGCTCTGTAATTCTTTGACAATCTGAAATCGAAAAGAGTTTTGAATTATAGCTTCTGCCATTTACAATAAAATTAGCATCCGGCTCCAATAAATCTGCCCACTCATATTTATACACAGCTTCATAAAGTTCTTCAAAAGTATAAGCTGTGAAGTTAAGCAAATTTACAAATACGCGTTCAGCCGTTCTCAAATATAAATTTGCTCTAAAAATATCAGTAGCATTGCCTTTAAACTCAATTCTACCGTCTGTAACAGAAATAATATCCAAACCCAAATTTATAATTTCTCGCTTAAGAACAGCCTCCACTCCAAAGTGACATGTAGCCGTAATGATATAATCCATATCTCCTCCTATAAGTAATATAATTATAACATGTTTTGATAAATAAAAAAAGAGCACAATCATTAATTGTGCTCTTTAAATACAATTTTCAATTAGAATCTTTCAGCAACTATATCCCAGTTTACAATCTTCCAGAACTCTGTTAAATATTTTGCTCTAGCATTTTTGTAGTCAAGATAGTAAGCGTGTTCCCAAACGTCATTGCCTAGAAGTGGAACAAGACCATCTGTCAATGGACAATCTTGGTTTGCAGTTGAAACAATCTTCAAATCGTTTCCATCTTTAACAAGCCATGCCCAACCGCTGCCAAATCTGCTCTTGCCAGCATTTTCAAATTCTTCTTTGAATTTTTCAAATGATCCAAATGCCTTATCAATTGCTTCTTTTAAAGCACCTGTTGGTTCACTTGATCCACCTGGAATTAATTCTTCCCAGTATAGATTGTGGTTGTATACGCCACCTGCATTATTGATGATGCCAGCTGGTGCACCTTTAAGATTTTTAATAATCTCTACAATGCATTTGCCTTCAAACTCTGTTCCTTTGATAAGTTTGTTTAAATTATCAACATAAGTTTGGTGGTGTTTGTCATGGTGAGTTTCAACAGTTTCTCTACCAATAACAGGTTCTAGTGCTTCATATGAGTATGGTAACTTCATTAATTCGATCATAATCTTCCTCCTTAGAATCTTAAATGTTTTAATGTTTTAAATCTTACATTTTAATTCTACCCACAAAAGCAAAGATATAAACACACAAAAAATGGCGAGATAATTCTCACCATTTTTACTTAAATATTAATTTTTGTCCGTCGCTGTCGACAGTTACTTTTGAATTTTCAAGCACATCGCCTTTGATGATTGCTTTTGCAAGTTCTGATTCTAAGCTTTGGCTTATAAATCTTTTGATTGGTCTAGCGCCGTATGCTGGATCGTATGACGAATCGATAATGAATTCTTCGCATGCATCTGTTATTTCAAGTTTGATATTTCTATCTTCCAATCTTTCGTTGATATTTGCTAATTCTAATTCGATTATTCTCTTCATATTATCCTTTGTTAAAGGCTTAAACATTACTATGTCGTCTATTCTGTTTAAAAATTCTGGTCTAAATGAAGATTTTAATGCTTCGTCAACTTCAAATTTTGCTTCTTCAGAGATTTCTCCGTTTGCATCTATGCCATCAAGTAGCGATCTTGAACCGATGTTTGATGTCATGATTAAAATTGTGTTTGTAAAATCAACCACGCGTCCTCTGTTGTCTGTAAGACGTCCGTCATCCAAAACTTGTAGCAACAAGTTGAATACATCTGGATGAGCTTTTTCAATTTCATCAAACAATACTACCGAATATGGTCTGCGGCGTACTGCCTCTGTGAGTTGTCCGCCTTCTTCGTATCCTACATATCCTGGAGGAGCTCCAATCAATCTTGATACTGAGAATTTTTCCATATATTCACTCATGTCAATTCTTACCATATTTTTATCATCATCGAACAAATATTCTGTAAGTGCCTTTGAGAGTTCTGTTTTACCAACACCAGTTGGTCCTAAGAAGATGAAAGATCCAACCGGACGATTTTTATTTTGTAGCCCTGCACGAGATCTTAAAATTGCATCTACAATCGAGTCCACAGCTTTGTCTTGTCCAACAACTCTCTTGTGCAACTCTTCGCCAAGATGCAACAATTTGTCCTTGTCTGTTTGCGACAATTTGCTTACAGGAATACCCGTCCACTCGTTTACAACTTTTGCAATTTCCTCTTCAGTAACTTCCATATTTAACATCAAGTCGCCTTTTTGCTTTTCGTTCAACTCTTTTAATTCTGCTTCGAGTTTTGGAAGTTCGCCGTATTTTAATTCTGAAATCTTTTCAAGATTATAATTTCTTTCCTCTCTTTCAATTTCTGTTTTGATTTCATCTATTCTCGTCTTAACTTTTTTAATTTTTTCAAGCTCAGATTTTTCAGATTCCCATTTATCTCTTAAAACTTGGTGTCTTTCTTTGTCTTCTTTTAATTCTACTTCAAGCATTTCAAGACGTTTTTTACTTGCATCGTCCGTTTCTTTCTTAAGAGCTTCACGTTCAATTTCAAGTTGTAAAATTTTTCTTTCAAGCTCGTCAATTTCAACAGGACTTGAGTCAATTTGCGTTCTAACCATTGCGCAAGCTTCATCCATCAAGTCAATCGCCTTGTCTGGTAAAAATCTATCCGTAATATATCTATCACTCATAGTTGCAGCTGCAATTACAGCTCCATCAGCAATTCTAATGCCGTGGTGTACTTCGTATTTTTCCTTAATGCCCCTTAGAATTGAAATTGTATCTTCAACACTTGGCTCACCTACATACACTTTTTGAAAACGTCTTTCAAGTGCAGCATCTTTCTCGATATACTGTCTGTACTCATCAAGAGTTGTTGCACCAATCGTGTGCAAAACACCACGTGCAAGAAGTGGCTTTAATAAGTTTCCAGCATCCATTGCGCCCTCGATTTTACCAGCGCCAACTATTGTATGAATTTCATCGATGAACATTATAATTTTGCCATCTGACTTTTCAACTTCGTTTAATACTGATTTTAATCTTTCTTCAAATTCACCACGATATTTTGCACCTGCAATCAATGCGCCCATATCAAGTTCATAAATTGTCTTATCGCGTAAACCTGCAGGCACGTCATTTTTTACAATTCTTTGTGCAAGTCCTTCAACAATTGCAGTCTTACCAACGCCAGGTTCACCAATCAAGATAGGATTGTTTTTTGTACGCCTTGACAATATTCTAATAACATCCCTAATCTCTTCATCACGTCCAATAACTGGATCCATCTTGCCTGATTTTGCCTCTTCAACTAAATCTCTTCCAAATCTTGCAAGTGCATCCATGGTTGATTCGGGATTATCTGTATTTATATTTTGATTCCCTCTAATATCCATAAGCACCTCCATAATTTTATTTTTATTAATATTATATTTATCAAAAATGTTTTTAAGTTCTGATTTATCAATCATTGCCAAAAGTATATGCTCCAAACTCAAATACGAGTCTTTAAAATCGCCTCTAATTTTGTCGGCCTGTGCAAGCACATCTGACAAAGATTTTGACATATACGCTCCTTGATTTGTGCTTTTTGGCAATTTATTGATTTCAGATTCAATATCCTTTATTAAATTGTTTTTGTCTATATTTAACTTTGTAAAAATTAGACCAACAACAGAATCGCTTTGTGCCATCGAAAGCGCAAGGTGATATGGTGTTATCTCTGGATTTTGAAATTCCTTTTGATATTCAACCGCCTTGTTAATCGCTTCTATTGTTTTAATTGTCATGTTTTCATTCATATTCATTGTTGTTCACCACTCTTATATTAAATTTTAATTGATGTAGACATGCTACAAAATATTTTGGGCTTTATTTTTCGCCTAATTTTCTCAACAATTCTTCTTTCTCTTTCGATAGATTTGTCGGATTTATAATTTTAATATTTGCATACAAGTCGCCAGTGTTATTTTTCATATCCACAAAGCCTTTGCCCTTTAGTTTTATTTTTTTGTCTGATTGCATATTTGGAGGAGTTTTCAATTTCATCTTTGTACCCAATACTTCGATTTCCTTTTCAGTTCCAAAATATGCTTCCCACGGATAAAGCTCAAGATCTTTGTATAAGTCGAGTCCCTTCATCTTATATGGATGTGGATTAATCTTGATACTAAACATAATGTCTCTGTCAAGTCCCCACTTTTCTCCTCTAACTCTGATCTTTTTGTTTTCGGTAATACCACGTGGAATTTTTACCTCAATAGTTTTTAATTGTCCTCCAATATTTAGATTTAATTTTTTAAGAGCGCCATGCATTGCGTCATTGATTGAGACTTCAAGTTCCATCTCGTAATTTTGTGGACGCCTTGAGCGACCGCCGCCAAAAATATCTTCGAAGCCGCCACCAAATCCACCATCACCTGTCGAATAATATGTGCGAGAACTTCTGCCGCCACCAGCGCCGCCAAAAAACATATTAAAAAAATCACTAAAATCTGCGTTTCCGCTTCCAGTAAATCCACTGTAACCATAAGCGTTTGGATCGAAGTTTTGTCCGCCACTAAAATTATTGGTTGTTCCAAAAGTATCGTATGTTTTACGCTTCTTCTCGTCACCTAAAACTTCATAAGCTTCGTTAATCTCTTTGAATTTCTTCTCCGCTTCTTCATTGTTAGGATTTAAATCCGGATGATATTTTTTTGCAAGCTTTCTAAATGCACTTTTTATTTCATCGGCAGTAGCTGACTTCTCTACGCCTAATATTTTATAATAATCTTTATACTCCATAAAATCACTTCCTTTAATAGATTTATCGTCTTTGACTTTCTTTGACCTATAACATTATTACCCAGCGTTAATGGTTTTAAACACTTTTTAAAACCATTAAAAATATTTTTTAAAATAAAAAAGTTGCAAAGATTTCTCCTTGCAACTGTAAATTCTATCTTATTCTGAACGCAAAATTTTGTGTAAAATAAAAACCATATTCGCTATTTTTATTATACGCTCCGCCTACACCCATGTACTCGTAATCATTGGCGAGCATGTTTTTTCTATGTCCTTCAGAATTTACCCAACCATTATATGCCAAAAATTCATCCAAGCTTGTGCTACAATAAATATTTTCACCACCAGATTTCGGTAGACCTTGCTTTTGATATCTATCTACAAATCTTTCTCCATCAGGGCTTACGTGGCTAAAATAATTTCGATCAGCCATATCTTGACTGTGAAGCCTTGCTGCTTCTGCAAGCCTATCATCCCATGTCAACGCGCGTTTGTTGTGAAATACTCTAAGCGCATTTGTAAAATGAAAATTAGCCTTAGAGACTCCACTAAAATCATTATATTGCTTATCGATGCGACTTACAAGCGACCTATTATACACTGCGTGTATGGAATTTCCATCATATTTGTCGGTGAAAAATTCTTCAAGCGAAAAATCGTCAGAGCTTCTATTGTAAACATCTCCTGCTTTCTTTCCTTTATATAAAAATCCATCACCAACAGACGCGTATCCAAATACAACATCTGATTTAACAAGGAGTGCATAGAAATTCTTATAGTCATCTGTATTATAAAAATACCAATCAACATCTTTATATATAGAGTGTACCACTTCGTCTGGTGTTTCAAGCTCACTTGTTGTCATCCCAACATCAATATTTTTGCCATCAATAAGCATCCCTTTGTTGTCTTGATATTTAAAGACTTGGCTCACAATTTCGCACACATCTGCTCTTGATGCTTCAGATGATCCATATACATTGCCGTCGACAATTCCAATTGCACGTGCAACAGATTCGTATCCATTTGGCCATCCGCCCAAAAGTTCTGCTAGCTTTGACTTGCCGATTTGAGACACAGCCATCTTTATCAATTCACTATGAGTAATTTTTGCATTCGGTCCAAAGTAATTGTCGCCAACGCCACTCATAACACTCGCGTTAAAGGCCCTCATAACATACGGATGTATCCACGCATCCACAGGCACGTCCTTAAAACTTGCAGATGCTGATTCGTCATTATAGCCAAATGCCTTTGACATAATGATTGCAACTTCGCCCCTTGTAATATTTTTTTCTGGCTTAAAGCTACCATCATCATAGCCTGTTATAATTCCACGATTATAAAGGTCCATTATCGCATCTGAATTCTTTGTGCTTGAGTTTACATCGGTAAATGCTTTTGCATCTATAACCAAAGTTAACGCAAAAACAACCAATAAAAATGACTTCACAAAAAATTTTGAAAAAGAATTTTTACACATATTTACCTCCTATATTAAATCAATTATATCAAATAACCTACTATAGTCAAGAAATAGCCCGTAAATCTTGCAAGCAAAAACGCAATCGTCATGATTGCGCTTGATTTTATTTAATATCTATTTTGTTTTTGAAAGTTAATTTTGTATTTTCAATTCCCTTTTCATTTGTAAAAACTGCACGTCCTTTTTTGGCCATTGAGACTTTTAATTTCTCTGCAAACTTTTTAAAGCTTTCGTTGTCAGTTTTTAGTGCCGATGCCAACTCGCGATTGATATCGTCAATTGTTTTTTTATTAATCAATCTTGCAAATGCAGAATATGATTTTAATCTTGGTGTTAAAAGCGGATCAAATTTATTATATGTTCCAATTATTAACGAATCTAATTCCTCACGTCTAAAGTTTCTCGTCATTAGCCATTCATAAGCGTTGTCAAAAACTTCAAATGTCTTATCCAAGTTAGGATCTCTGTAGCTATACATATACACTAGGCTTGGAGATATGCTAATACCGTCTCCGTACGCACCACCCTTTGCCCTTATATTGTCGTGTAGATAAGAGTTTGAAAGTGCAACACAAACAACATCATCGCTGCCATCTTCATAATCATACAAACATGCATCCACACAATAATTTACATCTGTCATTGCAATAATTGCCGTACTGTCGCCAGCATTAGTTTGTGAGCTTATTGTATTTCTGGCGCGATTTTCTGTGAGTCTGCCCTCAGCTTTTAACGCTGCCTTAACTTCGTCATAATCGCATTTTTCTCCAGTCACATGATATAATGCATCCGCATTGAAGATTTCGCCATAAATTTTATAAGCTTCTTCCAAAATATTTCTAATTTCATCGTCAGATTTTTGGAGCAATTCTTCAATCGCTTTAATTTCTCTCGTGCCACCCAATATTGCATTGATTTCTGTGAGCCTGTCAAAGTTTTTAATTGCCTCTAACAATGTAACTATAACGCCACTTGCAACAGCATGCATCTTTCTCTTTGCAAGTTCGGCAGTTAAAATCTCACGGATTTTTGCAACATTAGAAAAATCTGTGTTTAAGCTTACTTCTTTTAAAATTTCATAAGCATCTTTAAAATCGCCCCTACTTACAGAAAGTAGTTGATTTAAAGAAAGTTCTCCGTCTTCTTGCTTGTAGTATTTGGACGCTGTGAAATCTTGACTAAAATCATACGCCTTTAGATTTATCTCTGTGTTTAAATCTTTATATGAATATTTTTTTGTGTCAAGCTTGCCGATTAGTTTTGAAATTATCGCTAGCTTTTCAATCGTATCATTAGGCATATCTTTGATTGATGTGCTTGCATTAAAATATATAACGTCATTTGTAAAAATATCCACAAAGCTCAAATTGCCATCAATATTAACATCTACATCTTCAACAGTTGTTTTTAAATCTTTAACTGCAAGCACAGGAATGGTTGCCTTTGCCTCATCGCTATCTTCACGCAATTGGAATTCGAACAAATCCTTTGTGTCTGCAATCATTTTATCAATTTCAGCATCTGAAAGTGTCTTTTTAAATTCAGCCATTTTTTCTTTTAAAACAGCTGCCTTTTTGTTATTAAGTTCAGCATCAGGTTTAATTGTAAGAATTAATCTATTATCTGTGAAATATTTTTTTGCATATTCCTTTACAAGATCAGGATTTTCTTCAATTGTTTTAATTGCCTCTTGGAACTTCAAGCCTTCGATAGGGTCATCACCATACAACCATGAATCTGTCGCTCTGATATATACAAGAATGCCAATGTGTGGACTTGCGCCAAAATTTATAACATCATATTTCATCTGATGAATTAAAGAATCAAAAACTTTCTTTTCGATTCCATTTTCGCACAGATTTGCAATTTCTTCATCAATGATTTTTAAAATCTTATCTTTGTTATCGGCTTTTGAATTTTTCGCAATAATGCTAAAGTTCATGCGATCACCAACGCTGTAACTTGTGATAACATCATCTGCCAAGCCTTCGCTTACAATTCTATCCTTAATATTTGCTCCATCCTCGTTTATAAGTGCGCTTTCAATCAAATCATGCACCAATTTTTCAACAGGATTTTTGCCGTCGCCACCAACATAGCTAACCGTCACAAAGTCATTGCCATCTTTTTCCTCTCCATAGTAGAAAAGATTTTTCTCGATATTTTCTGGCAAATCTTTTATAGCCTTCATGTCATCAATCGGTTCAATATAATCAAACTCACTTAAATATGAATCAAGATGAGCAAGTTCTTTTTCGGTGTCGCCATTTCCCCAATAAAAAACGTAGGAATTTGACGGATTGTAATGGCTCTTGTGATATGCTCTAACTTCATCAAGTGTTAGGCTTGGAATATCCACAGGATCCCCACCTGAATTGTAGCAATAGCTGGAATTTGGATACAAATATTCGCCAATCATTTGATAAACCTGAGATGTGTCTGAACTCATTGCGCCCTTCATCTCGTTATACACAACGCCATTTATAACGATGTCGTCCTCTTTGTTTTCAATTTCGTAATGCCAGCCTTCTTGCTTAAAAATCTTATCGTTTTCGTGAAGACTTGGGAAAAACACTGCGTCCAAATAAACATCACACAAGTTAAAAAAGTCTTTTTCATTTCTGCTAGAAATTGGATAAATTGTCTTGTCATTAAAAGTCATTGCATTTACAAATGTTTGCAGTGAATTTTTAACAAGATCCATGAAAGGCTCTTTTGTTTTATATTTTCTGCTGCCACTCAATACAGAGTGTTCAAGAATGTGACAAATACCTGTGCTATCATCACGAACAGTTTTAAAACCAATCGAAAACACCTTGTTGTCATCGTCATTTTCCATTTTTAAAACGCGTGCCTTCGTCTTTTCATGTTCAAATAATAAAGCTTTTGAATTATATTCTGGAAGCCATTCTTCTTTTATTAATCTATATCCTTTATACATATAATCTCCTATATCTCGACTCTACCTTCGTAGCTCCTTCTAAGTGTAAGCGGATCAAAAAACTCAAGCACTCCACCAACTGGAAGACCAGTTGAAAGCGTGCTAACCTTTTTGCCCATTTCCTTTGCAAGCATGCCCAAAAATTTTGCTGTGTGTTCGCTTTCAATATTTGTCGACAGCGCAAGTATAACCTCTTTTACCTCATCCGACTTGAGTCTTTCGGTAAATTCATCAGCGCCAATTTCTTTTGGACCAATGCCTTTTAGTGGATTTAACTCGTCTTCTTTTAAAACAAAATAAAGCCCATCATATCCTAGCGACTCTTCAAACGCATCGATGTCCTTTACACTTGCAACCACCATTATCTTTGAGCGATCGCGTGTGCTTGAGCTACAAATTGGACAAATTTCGAACTCGGAAAAATTACCGCATAGCTTGCAGCGCGTAATCTTTTGCTTTGCAAGACTAATTGCATCCACAAGCTTATCCACCTCTTCATTTGGCATATTTAAAATGTAAAACGCAAGACGCTTTGCAGATTTTTTGCCAATGCCAGGAAGTTTTGATAATCTATCCGATAAATTTTCAACAATATTATCTGCCATTAAAATAATCCTGGAAGATTAAGTCCCTTTGTAAATTGTCCCATTGAGCTGTCCATTTTTTCTTCAGCAGTTTTGATGCCTTGGTTTACAGCTGCAATAATCAAATCTGTAAGTGTATCCACATCATCTGGGTCGACAACTTCTGGATCTATCTTCATTGAAAGAACTTCTTTTTTGCCATTTATAACAAGCGTAACAGCGCCACCGCCAACGCTTACTTCAAACTCTTCAGCCTCAACTGCGTCTTGGCTTTCCTTCATGCTCTTTTGTAGCTTCTCCATTTCCTTCATCATTTTTTTCATATTTCCGCCACCTGGAAAATTTCTCATAATAATACCTCCTAATATTTTATATAATTATTTTATTACTAACTTATCCCCAAACAATTGCTTTGCCTTTTCGATGTTTGGATCTTCATTTTCTTTAACTATGCGAACTTTTTTATTGTAATGTTTTTCAAACACAGCTTCAATCTCTTCGCGGAACATATCCAATCGCTCGTCATTGTTTGCTGGGTTTTTTAATCTAAACACGAGTTTATCATCATCAAGTCTGATTAAAAATGCACTGTTAATATCCATTAGCATTGGGATTTCGCTTACAAGTATGTCATAAATTTCATTGCCATCAGGATCATTTTTATTTTGAACCGATCGTTCCTCTTGTAAATCATCTTGCGGTTCCTGTTGTGAAACATCTGGCTTTTGCTCTTGTGAAACACCTGTCTCTTGTTCGCTTAATATCTCTTGTGCTTCTGCATCTTCTTTTATTAATTCACTGTCATCATCATTTGAAACTGTATTTTCTTCT
>CAMYPV010000011.1 GCA_947293975.1 uncultured Ezakiella sp.
AGGTTATATTATTTCCCAACCAGGCAAAGGATTTTATGCAAACAGCAAAACTGGAAGGTATGCAAATATAATCAATAATAATGAGTACATTAAAAATAAAGCTAGCAATACAATTATACCAATGATAAGAAATTTTCATAAAAATTCTTTTTTCAAAAAAAATATAGATGAATTGATTTATGCTGGATTAAATGGATTAAATAATTCTAGCGCAAATATTTTTTTCCATCACAATTCTGGAATCGGCTCTCCCAGATTACGAGAGTTAATCACAGAATATATGTTAAAAATGTACAATATTAAAATTCACCCCGATCAAGTGCTTATATCATCTTCAAAAAATCATATTATAAATTATTTAATGGGCGAGTATAATTTAAAATATATTTTATTGGAAGAACCAGAAACCAATCTAAAAAGATATTTGTTTGATGAAAATAAATATAATATAAAATATCTTCCAGTAGATGATGAAGGAGTCATAATAGAAAACATTCCCAAAGAATCATCTATATTATATATTGAATCTTTTGATTCATTCCCCACTGGGACGAGTCATTCAGAAAAACGGAATGAAGAACTTCAAAGTTTTTGTAATGCTAATGATATATTCATAATAGAAAATTTATATAGAAAAGACTTTGTGTTCGAAAAACAAAAGTTCATGTTTAACGATTATAAAACATTTTTGCTTGGAGATATGTCTGGGGTTTTCCCAATATCTATAAGATTTGCATTTTTAATAATGCCTAGAGGTTTTATAGCAAAGAATTTTAAAACTGAAATTTCATCACTAACAGAAAATTTTATAATAAATTGCTTTAAAAATAACTTGTACTATAACAAAACAGCTAAACTGTGGAAATTTTTAATTGAACTTAGAAATAATATACTAATTGAAGCAGAAAAAAGAAAATTAGATTTCCATTGTGCCACCTCGGGTTTCTATCTATCAATAAGGATTCATAACGACAAAATAGAGAATATTAAACAGAATTTATCTCTCTTCCCATTCAACATATATCCACAATTCTTTCAAATCGAGAATAATAAAACTATTTTTTCATTCAACTACATGAATATAAACAAGGATAAGATTGGAGAGTTTTTAGATTTTATATTATTCGGAAAAATAAATACAGCAAAAGAGCCTGAAAATTAAATTTCAGGCTCTTTTGTTTTGTCGTCTTCTTTGTTCATCTTCTCTAGTATGAGTTCTTGATTCTTTTTTATTTCTTTCTGGTTATCTAATATTAAACCAGCAGATACCCAAATAACAAATAATATTCCAAGTTTATATTCTCCAAAAAAGAATATATCTAGTAATATTCCGATAAAAACTGCTATTAATAAATAAATATTATCTGACATATCTAACAATCACTTTAGCTGTTCTTTTATCGGTCTTTCCTATTACATCAAAACCAATGGATGCATCAAAACCTCCTGAATTAATGGATATACTTGGTGAAAAATCAAGTGCAAATCTCATATGGTCATATGTTCCATTCGAATTAAATACTACTTCTGATTTTGGAAAAGATATATAACCACTAAATTGTGAATGAGCTTTTAAATTTGTAAAAGTATCACCATATCCATGATAATCAGTATCACCTGGAAGATCTATATAAGCAGCTACTCCATTGAACGAACCATTATTAGCACTTTCAAAATCTCTAGAATATAAAAAGATTTTCTCCTCCCTTTCCTCTTCTCTACCATAATTATTTCTTATAACATCATAAGAATAATATCCGCTAGCAGAACGATAATCAACGGCAATAATTGATGCACAAGAACCTATAACATCTTTTTTTCTAAAATATGGCATAGTTAACCATCTAGCATCTGTTGAGAATAAAAATTCTTCAGTGTCCCTATATTGTGACACAAGATGATACACTCTCATATATGAATCTTCATATGTGTCTTGTTCTCTTGCACTTCTGAGTGATATATTATTCTTTATTCTATTTACTTCTTGATAGGCTTCCTCTTCAGAAACAACTGTCTTGTTGTTATTTTCATCAGTTTTATGATATGTGATTGTTCCTACAAGATTTGTGGAATTACTATAATGCTCCAAGTCTTCCTCTGTTAGATTGTCAATAAAATCTTGTTCCATGCCAAGTTCTAAAAGCATTTTTTTCGTTTCTTCATAATCAACATTTATTGCACTTCTTAAACCAACATTTACGTTTCTTCTGTAAATTTTGGTTATGCTTCCATCTTCGTTTTGAATTGTTTCTACATCTGCTGGATTAAATGCTAATGTCTTTATTGTTAATAAAAACATTATTGCTATTGTAACTAGCACTACATTTTTTAAGTTTTTCATAATCCCTCCTTAAAGCTGTTTTTGTAAAATATGTTCGAACTTCTTCTACAATTACATTATAACATATTTTCTTCAATTAATTACAGACAGTTGCTCAGTTTTTTAACAGACAGTTGTTTTCTTGAATTTTAGCATTGTATGTGATATTATTAATGTATTAGTTAAACTTTTAAGGAGGATGTATGTTAAAATCTATGGATACTCTTGTATCTCTTGCTAAGAGTCGTGGTTTTGTTTTTGCTGGTAGCGAACTTTATGGTGGTCTTAGCAACACTTGGGACTATGGCCCAGTGGGGGTACTTTTAAAGAATAATATAAAAAGTGCATGGTGGCAAAAATTTGTGCGTGAATCGCATTTAAATGTAGGAATTGATGCTGCTATACTTATGAACCCTGAAGTTTGGGTTGCAAGTGGACATTTAGGAAGTTTCTCCGATCCACTTATCGATTGTAAAAGTTGTAAGGCACGTTTTAGAGCAGATAAATTAATCGAAGATTATGCTCACGAAAATAATATCGATGGAATTAACCCTGATGGTTGGAGCAACGAGGAGTTATTGTCTTACATCAACGAACACAATATAAACTGTCCAAAATGTGGCAAACTTGATTATACTGATATTAGGCAATTTAACTTAATGTTTAAAACATTCCAAGGTGTTACCGAGGAAAGCAGCTCTGAAATTTATTTAAGACCAGAAACTGCTCAAGGTATCTTTGTCAATTTTAAAAACGCTCAACGTACTTCTCGTAAACAAGTGCCTTTTGGTATTGCACAAATTGGTAAATCGTTTAGAAACGAAATCACTCCGGGTAACTTTACATTTAGAACTCGTGAGTTCGAACAAATGGAATTGGAATTTTTCGTAAAGCCTGGTACTGATGATGAATGGTTTGAGTACTGGAGAGAATTTTGCAAAGACTGGCTCCTTGGTCTTGGCATGAGAGAGGATATGATGCGTCTGCGCGATCACGCAAAAGAAGAATTGTCTTTCTACTCAAAAGCAACAACAGACATCGAATACTTGTTCCCATTTGGTTGGGGCGAGCTTTGGGGCATTGCAAATCGTACTGACTATGATTTGAAAAAACATATGGAGCATTCATCACAAGATATGAATTATCTTGACCCACAAACAAATGAAAAATATATTCCTTATGTTGTTGAGCCTTCATTAGGCGCAGATCGTGTTACACTTGCATTCTTGGCTGATGCGTATCGCGAAGAAGAACTTGAAGATGGAACCACAAGAACCGTTTTAAAATTCCACCCACGCATTGCACCATACAAAGTTGCTGTGTTGCCACTTACAAAAAAATTGAATGACAAAGCCGAAGAAGTGTACAAATATCTTGTAAAATACTTTGATGTTGATTACGATGACAAGGGTTCAATTGGTAAACGCTATCGTCGCGAAGACGAAATCGGAACACCATTTTGCGTTACAATCGACTTTGATACATTGGAAGACGAAACAGTCACACTAAGAGATCGTGACACTATGGAACAAATTAGACTTCCTATCTCAGAAATTAGAGATTATGTAGAAGAGAGAATGCAATTTTAATCTATGAAAAGCGAAGAATATCTCAGCAAGAAACGTGCTTTAGAGCTGAGAGATCTTGGCATCATGAATACTTTAGAGCCTGGATCAGTTGAATCTTTACAAAAAATTCACGAATATTTATTCAAAGATGTTTTTGATTTTTCTGGACAAATCCGTAATGTTAATTTATCCAAAGGAAACTTTAGGTTTGCACCTGTATTGTTTTTAAATGAGAATTTAAAGATAATAGAAAAGATGCCACAAGAAAATTTTGACCAGATTATAGAAAAATATGTAGAGATGAATGTGGCTCACCCTTTTCGTGAAGGAAATGGTAGAGCGACAAGAATTTGGCTAGACTTAATTTTAAAAAGCCAGCTAAAAAAATGTATTGATTGGTCCAAGATAGACAAGCACGATTATCTATCCGCCATGGAGCGGTCGCCCGTAAATGCATTAGAAATAAAATCGTTACTAAAGGATGCACTAACTGACAAGATATATGATCGTGAAGTTTATATGAGAGGAATCCAAGCCTCATATTTTTACGAAGACCAAAATGAATATGATATCTACAATATATAACAGAAGCCCCATTCGTATGAATGGGGTATTTTTATAATTAAAATTAATAAAAAATAGGTGTTAACATCTAACACCTATTTGCATTTTATTTTATCTTATCCGCAATCTCATCATATATTTTTTCGTGTATTTTTTCAAATACTTTAAACACTTCCATGTCTTTATATTCTTTGTTTTTTAGTTCAGATTTTATTTTATCGGAAATTTTTTCAATGTCCAATTTTTTTTCATGGCTTTCTATTTCTTTGACATAATTAAGCATTGATGAATATATTTCGTTTAATTCATCGTGTGTAAGTTGCGAAAATTTTCTTAAGTCACGTTTTAGATTGATTAATTTAAATGAATCAATAATGGTTTGTACTTTTACCTTTTCATCCATACCGTCTTTGATCCCTTCAAGCATTTTCTTTGGATTAGAAAGTTCATCTCGTACTGATTTAATCGTTTCATCTATTGATTTTGTAATTTCGTCTTTGTTGTTCTTGTAGTATTCTGTTTCTTTTGAATTCTCTGCAGTTTTAATTACTGAGTTTGCAATTTTTCCAACAACTTTCAACTGTTCTTCTGTATTTAATTTTAAAAATTCTCTTTCATCATTTTCTAGGCTTTTAAACTCTTCTATTTGTTTTGTCTTGCAAGCCGTGAACAATAATACACAGGCTAGCAAAATTGCTAATAATTTTTTCATTATATCACTCCTTATAATTTGGATTATGTTTTAACATATCATCTGTCATGTCGGCTGTGATTTTGAAAAAATCATCTCCAGGATAAATGATATGCTTAACCCATTCTTTTTTTATTTGCCAAAGATTTGCCTGAACCTTAAAGCAGTCCCACACATCTATGTCAAAAATTCTTTCCCACGAATCAATAATCTCTCTTTCAATATTAGGATACATACCCTTGTACTTTCCGTCAATAAAATTAAACCTGTCCTTGCACCCAAGCTCTTTTATTTTCTTCTCAAATGCTTTTTCGTCATCTTCATTTATTGGGATATACAAGTTGTTTAATACATAATCCCATTTTATTGACGAAAAATAAATTACTTGATCTTTTGGAACTTGCAAACAATACACAACCGATTTTTCGACAGCTTTCAAGCAATTTTCTTTACTTACCGAACACCATATAGGATACTCCACGCCACTAGGTCTCTTTAATCTCTTTTCAGCCATCTCGACAAACTTGTCATATTTGCGGCTAAAAAATGGAGCGATATCACCCATATGAAGATCAACATAAAGTTTTTTATTCGTCATAAAGCCTTTTGCGTTTAATTCATGTAGTGAGTTTTCATGCTGTCTTGTGTATAAGTTTACTAGTTCCATAATTTCTCCTATTTATTTACTATTCCCAATCTATCCAACAAGTGGAAGATAAGCGATAATACAACTGCAACAACAGATGCAAGTACCATGCCCGATAAATTTATTGCTCCCATTTTTATTGTAAGTCCGCTAAGTCCAGTTGTGAATATTACTGATGTTAAAATTAAATTTTTTGCATTTGAAAAGTCTACTTTTTGATCAACCAATAATCTTAATCCGCTTGATCCAATCATACCGTACAATAAAAATGTTACACCACCAATGACGTCTCCAGGAATTGTAGATATAAATGCAGATAATGGTCCGATAAATGCCATGATAATTGAAATAACTGCAGCACCTGCAATAACTTGGACTGAGTATACGCCTGTTATTGCCATAACCCCGATGTTTTCTCCATAAGTGGTTGTTGGTACACCACCTACTAATCCAGAAATTGCCGTTGAAAAGTTATCAGCAAAAATTGATCTATGAAGTCCAGGATCTTTAATCAAATCTCTTTGAATTATATTTGACGTAACAACCTGATGCGAAATATGCTCGCTTAGAATTACAAGAATTACAGGAAGCATTGTTATAATTGCTTCAACTGAAAATTTTGCAAGATGAAATTCAGGTAATGTAAATAATTTTGATTGTATAACAGGTGTAAAATCAACCATATTAAGAAGAACTGCTGTTATATATCCAACAATTATTGCAATTAAAATTGGAATTGTTGCCCAAAACTTTTTAAAGCAAACAGAACCAAATACAGCCGTAAACAATGTAACACCAAAAACTATCATATGCTTTGTGTTTGCAGCGTCTGTTAAAATTTCTGCGCCAATCGCACCGCCTCTAATTGTAAGTCCTACAAGCTCAAAACCAATTAGCGCAACAACTGCACCCATTGCTGCTGGTGGCAAAACTACATCAATCCATTTTGTGCCGTATTTTTTAATTATAAATGCAATTATCATTCCTATAATACCGACAACGACAAACGCTCCTTGTGCGTATTGCAATCCTTGCTCAGCAATTATAACTGTGCCTGGTGCCAAGAATGCAAAGCTCGACCCTAGGTATGCAGGTGCTTTGCCTTGAGTAATCCAAATAAATAAAAGCGTTCCAATACCATTCATCAACAATACAATACCAGGATTAATGCCAAAAATTATCGGCACAAGTACTGACGCACCAAACATTGCAAATGTATGTTGTATAGAAAGTGGCACCAAGAGTTTTGCTGGCACTTTGTCTTCAACATGATAGATTTTTCTCATAATTTCCTCCTTTAATTTTAAAAAATAGAGCCAATAATGGCTCTAAATTATGCTTGTTTTACTAAATCTAAAATTCCTTCTTTAAATGGTTTGCCGTTAAATGTAACTTCGCCAGTTCCACCAAATATATCCACAGAAATTTTAAAGAAATTAATTATTAATTTGTTTTTGTCAAGCTTAAATAGCTCAGTTGTTCCAGGAACAAAAATAATTTCAAGCTCTTCAAGTCCTGATTTTGTAGAAATATTTTCAACTTCACTTTCAAAGCTTAATTTTTTCATTGGATCAATCATGGCTTGCATAACGCCAAGATCTTCCATCATCCACATATTGTTGTTCCAAAATCTTTTTTCTTTTTGAGAACCACCGTTTAAAAGTTCTCTGTTTGAAATTGCTGATAAAACTCTTCTGACTGCTTGATCATCGAAGTCTTTATCATAAATTAATTTCATCTCATCTCTTTCAGCAACTGAAATGATATATGGCTCTGCAACTTTTTCGCGCTCAGCCACGCTTGTCCAAAAGAAAATCATCATTTCAACTACTTCTGAATTAATAGTAATCTTCTTCAATCTTCCACCCTCCTTATATGATAAGGCTCAACTTTTATAAGCCCTTGCTTTTTTAATCTGCCAATAGCTCGCTTAAACGCTTGTTTGCTTATGCCGAGCTGTTCGTAGATTACATCTGGATCTGATTTATCTCCCAAACCAATTTCCGGATGCTTTAATAACTTCTCCATTATTATAACGGAATCTTTGTCAATCTGCAAGTGTGCCCTTTGTCTAAAACTTAAACTCATCTTGCCATCAGGTAGAACTTCTCTAACACGCGCCTCAACATGATCGCCAATCTCAAACGCGCGATTGACCTCACGCTGACGAATCAATGAATCGTATTTATCATCAACTGCAACAAAAACGCCAATGCCATTTCTAATCGAATAAACAGTTCCAACAACATTGTCATTTTCTTTGTAATTATGATCATGCGACAAAAATTCTACCACTTTCATCGTACCAAAAATTCTGCCCTCACGATCTCTTTTTATAATTACAGCAACTTTGTCGCCTTTTCTCACGCTTGGATATGCGTGTGAGAATGGCACAAAAAGATCGCTCGGCATATGTGTGTCGAGAAAATATCCAATTTTTGCCTTATCTACAACTCTATAAACTCTAAGCTCTCCTTCTTTTGGCAAAAATTCGCTCATTACAACTGTCTTCTTGTGTTTGTCCGCAATTTCCACCTCGACTTCATCGCCAAGTTCAACATTTTTGAAACTGCCTCTTAAAAGGGTAAAATCGTCACCATTAATGTTGACGATTGCACCCTCATTTGTAAATTTTATAATTTTACCTATCATTAACTTCGTAAATCTCATCTATAATAGTACCGTCGCGATACTGACTATAGCCGATTACTCTCCTTCCTTCTTTTGGAGTGATCTTAAAATCACCAATATAAGAGTCTTGAATTTTCTTAAGCTCTTCAATACTCATATATTTTACATTAGCATCATCCAACGCTTTTTTAATATCACCGCGTCTGTCATTAACTGCAACGCCACGTTCTGTTACAAGAATATCAATCGTGCTGCCTGGAGTTGTAATAACGCCAACTCTGTCAACAATAGTAGGAATCCTTGATTGGAATAATTTAGATACAATGATACTTACCTTTGCACCATAAGCAGTGTCTTGGTGTCCACCAGAACCGCCCATTATAACTCCGTCATGACCAGTCATAACATTAACATTAAAATCTGTGTCAATTTCTGTTGCACCTAAAATAACAAAATCAAGACCATTTACAATTGCATCTCTATCAACTGATGCATATTTTTCAGCACTCATTGATATATGTCTTTCATCTTCTTTTATATTTTCTGCAGAAACTAAATCAAAGCATTGCACGTCATAAATTCTTTCAAACAATCCATCCTTCATCATATTTACAAGATCGCCTGTAACACCACCACTTGCAAATTCGCCTTTGATTTGATTTTCTTTCATATAATCGCCAAGGAATTTTGTAACTGCAAGACTAACTCCACCAGCACCTGACTGATAGTTCATGCCGTTTTTTACAAGTCCAGTTGCAACCATAACCTCAACTGCTTTTTGAGCAATTCTAAGACCGACTGGGTCTTTTGTAATTCTAGTTGTGCCAGAAACAATTCCTTTTGGATCGCCAATTGAGTCAACCTTTAAAATATAATCTATTCTTTCACTTGGAATTTCTGTGTGCGATTCTAATTCCATTATTGTGTCTGTAATTGCAACTTTTTTATTAGCCATAATTGAATCTGCAACAGCATATCCCAATGTACCACAAAAAGCGGTCCCATCAACAGCACTTATATTTCCACGCTTATCGCATGCAGGAGACGCAATAAATGCAACATCGATTTTTACATCGCCATCCATAATTGACTTTGCTCGTCCACCATGGCTTTGCATCAAAATTTTACCTTTTAATGCTCCCTTTGAAATTGCCTTAGCAACATCGCCAGACATATAGCTTGCAACAATATTTGTAATTGTGCCATCCTCAATCATAGGAATAAGTGGTGTGTTGCATGGGAAAATAGAACTTGCAACGAGTGTAATATCTTTAATACCACGTTTGTGAACTTGTTCCATTACCATGTTTAAAACATAGTCACCATTTCTTAAATGATGGTGAAAAGATAGACTTGATCCATCTTTTATATTTAATTTATCAAATAACTCATCAAAATCCTTTACAATTTTGTTTTCTTTAACTGTTTTATCTGGAGAATAATTTTTTTCAACTTTTAAATCATTAAATAAGTTCACTGTATTCCTCCTTAAAATTGCCTGACGCAACAAGATTGTCTCTTGCTCTTAAAATAACTGGTTTATCAACCATTTTGCCATCAAGACTAAATGCACCCTTGCCTTCTTTTTTTGCAGTCTTTAAAGCTTCAAAAACTCTAAACGCATATTCGATGTCTTCTTTTGAAGGCGAGAAAACTTCATTTACAATATCAACATGGCGAGGAGAAATCAAAGCCTTTCCTGTCATTCCAAGAGCTTTTGCATATAGAGCATCTTTTCTCAAACCATCTGTGTCGTCTGTATCTGTCCAAGGTGTATCAACTGCCTCGATTCCATTAGCTTTAGCAGCTGCAATAATTTTTTGCCTTGCATATTCAATTTCTTTGGATTCTTTTGTTCTCTTTACTCCTAAATCCAAAGTCATATCTTCTCCGCCAAGGAACAACCCACGCAAATATTTTGCTTCTTTTGCAATTTCAAAACAAGTTTCAAGTGAAACTGCAGTTTCAATAATTGCATAATATTCTTTATCTGTGCCTTCAAGTAATGCGTCTAACTTTTCAGCAAAACTTACAATAGCCTTCGGCAAAACAAAACCTTTTATGTCAAGATCAAGCATTGCCTTTACATCTTCTTCAAAAAATTCTGTATCAGGAGCATTTATTCTGATAAAAATATTTTCCTTAATTTCTCTTGATTTTAAGAATGATTTTACCAAATCTCTTGCAGCATCTTTGTTGTCAAGACTAACTGCATCTTCTAAGTCAATAATATATCCATCTGCTCCAAGCACTTCGAGACTTGTTAGCATGCCCGGATTATTACCAGGAATAAATAATAGTGTTCTATACTTCATCTTCTGCCCTCTTAATTGCTGTTTTTACTCTTGCACTAATTGTAAAATCAAGTGCACCTCTGTCATCAATTCTAACTTTTGCCTTTGTGACATTACATTCATTAAGAACATCTCTTACAACCCTTTCAATCTTGTCGTAGAACAAATCTTCAACAACAGATTTTATTTCAATTGTAAGTTCGTCTGACGGTTCAATCTCAACGATTAAATCGTTGCTTTCAAGTGAACCTGCTCTAGACTTTTTAACTATTTGTCCTTGCATTTCAAATATTCCTCCACACCAATTTCATAAAGATTATTGCCTTTGCTATCTATAATTACCGTTGCAGGGAAATCCTTTACAACGAGTCTTCTTACTGCTTCTGCACCCAAATCATCGTATGCAATTATTTCACATTCTTTGATTCTATCTTTGATAATTGCTGCAGCACCACCAATTGCAGCGAAATAAACTGCACCTGTTTCTACAATTTTATCAATAACTTCTTGGTTTCGTCTTCCTTTGCCAATCATTCCAATCGCACCTAAGTCAAGAAGAATAGGTGAGTATGGATCCATACGATAACTGCTTGTTGGTCCAGCACTGCCGATAACTTGTCCAGGAGCTGTAGGAGTTGGCCCTACATAATAAATGCATGCTCCCTTTGGATCAAATGGAAGGTCGCGACCTGCTTCGTAATCTTCAACAAGTCTCTTGTGGGCAGCATCACGCGCTGTGTAAATAACGCCCGAAATTAAAACATTGTCGCCTGCTTTTAAATCTGCTAATTTTTCTCTTGTGAATGGAGTTTCAATTTTAATCATTATGCACCTCTCTTAAAATACCTTTGTTTCGTGTCTAACTGCATGGCAGTTTACGTTTACAGATACTGGTAAGCCTGCAATATGAGTTGGATATGTTTCGATTAGAACTCTTAGGCATGTGGTCTTGCCACCAAAACCTTGAGGTCCAATTCCAAGCTCGTTGATTCTTTTTTCTAGTTTGATTTCAAGGTCTTTGTAAAATTCATCAGGATTGTAAGAATCCATTGGTCTCATCAGTGCTTTTTTTGCAAGTACTGCTGACCTGTCAAAGGTTCCGCCGATACCAACGCCAAGTACAATTGGTGGGCAAGCATTTGGGCCTGCCATAGCAGCTGTTTCTATAATAAAATCAACAACGCCATCAAGGCCATCAGCAGGTCTTAACATTTTTTGTCTGGACATATTTTCACTACCAAAACCTTTTGCAGCCACTGTTATTTCAAAGTGATCATCTTCAGGAACCATATCGTAATAGATAACGCCTGGAGTATTGTCCTTGGTATTTTCGCGTTTTAGTGGATCTTTAACCATGGACTTTCTTAAGTAACCTTCTTCGTAACCTTGTCTAATGCCTTCGTTGATGGCGTCTTCTATAAAGCCACCTTCGATTTTAACATTTTGACCCATTTTTACAAAGACAACTGTAAGACCTGTGTCTTGACACATTGGAATTGATTTGTTTTCTGCCAACTCATCATTTTCAATTATGGTTGTTAGAGTATCTTTTGCAAGTTGCCAATCTTCAGCATCCCTTCTTTCTTTTAAAACTTTCATAACATCATCTGGAAGCACATAATTCATGTGGATGCACATTTCTTTAACAGCCTGTGTAATATCTTTTACATTAATAACCTTCATCAATAACCTCCTATGTATTGAGGGGCAAAAGCCCCTTCAAATAATTTATTTATTTTCCTTCTCTCATTTTAACTAAGCGTTCAACTCTGTTCATTTCGTTGTTTACAAGCATGATACCTTCATCAACACCCATACCAGGTTTAGCAAGTTGTTGCAAAGCACCTGTTGCCATTGAAATGTCTGTTAAGATTTCTGCAGAACGGCTTGTTTCATTACATGTTCCGCCGCAGTATGCACCAACATTATGTTCTTTGCAGTACTTAACAGCTTCGATTGTATTGTTGATACCTCCTAAGTCTGGAGTTTTAATTTGAACTACGTGACCAGCTTTTTTGTCAACGAATTCTATAATATCTTCAAGTGTATTGCACCATTCGTCAGCAACAAGCTCAACCTTTGTTCCATCTTCGTCCAATTTCTTTGTAAGAGCAGCAAGAACTTCGATTTGTTTTTCTCTGTCTCCCATGTCCATTGGTCCTTCGATTCTGATAGCAAATGGTTTTGCAGCAGCTTCAACCTTCTTCATGTATTCAGCCATCTTGTCAACATCATTGTTTGTGAAGTCACCAATTGTACCATATACGTCAATGTGGAAGATTGGGTTGTAATCTTTTCTTGCTCTGTGTTCGATGATTCTATCTCTTAACCATTCGATGTATTCAAGAAGTAATTCGCCGTTTTTACCTGTTTTTTCTTCAACATTGTTAAATAAACCGTGTGGTAAAACATCTGCTTCTTTGATAATCATCTTGTCAGCATTTGTATATCTATCATCACCTGATTGTGCAAAGATTGGAACTCTCTTAATTGTTTCGCCTGTTTTGTATTCGTCGCGAACAACTTCTGCTCTTGTGATGTGTTTTGCTTTTGCAACTGCGTCTAAAAGAGCTTGTGTAATTCCGTATCTAATTGCTGTGTGAAGTCTGTGACCATCAACATGTAGGTGGTCAAATTCTTCAGCTAATTCTTTAAATGAATTTAATTCTTTGCCAATTAAATGATCTCTGATTTCGCCTTCGATTAATGGAATATAATCTTCAGCCAAGAATAATGGATCACGTCCACCTGCTCCTGAGTATTGAACAGCTGCACAATCACCAAAAGCTACTTGTCCATCATCTAAAATTAGCATTACAGAAATAGATTCACCAGGAATTCTGATTTTTGTAAAACCTTCTGTCTTTGGTTCGCCAACATAAAACATTCCGTCATGTCCAGCACCCATTTTGATTGCCTTTTGGTCGTCAAAGTAAAATCCTGTTTTACCTGCACTTGCTACTACGTCAACAATTTTCATAATACACTCCTTTATTTTTTACTTATTTGTTTGATTTGGTCTACCAATTAATTTACCAAATCCAACTGCAAATATATCATCAACGGTCATTTGGAATCCAACTTCACGGTTTTCATCCCTACCACGTCTTTCGAGTTTTGACCTGTTAATGTCCTTAATATCTTTTGTGAATGGAATATTACCTGTTTCAAGATATCTTACACAGCCTTCGAAGTCTCTAGCTGGCATCATTAAACCTTTATTGTATTTTGAAGGTCCAAATGGAATATCAATAACACCTGCTTCAAAACCTTTTACAGTTCCAACAGCTAGGTCGCCCATTCCCAATCTAAATAATTCATCAAGCATACATTTTGTTTCTGCTTTGATAAGATCAATTTCTTCTTGTAATCTATCACTCATTGGTAAAGTTTGTCCTTCAAGCATATTTAAAACCATCTTTGTGGCTCTAATACCTTCAGCGTTTGCTTCTTTTGTAGGAATACCAATAGCTTCGTGTGGAGTCTTAACAATAACTTTTGTTGCTCCTGCAAGTGCAGCTGTTGCACTACCCCAAGAAATAACACCGAATGCCTTTGATTCATCTTGAGGGAATCCGCCCATCCATTGGTGGAATACTGTTGTTATAACAACATCTTTATAACCAAAATGTTTAATATATTCTTCTGTTTGTTCTTCAAGTGCTCTAATTGCAGCAACGTCTTGAATCAAGTTACCACATTGACCATAACCAACTGTGATACTCTTTACACCTTGTTCAGCTGCAAGAAGTGCTTCGATAATTGCAACTGCATTTGATGTACTTGGAGGACAAAGTGTTCCTGTTAAAGGTCCAAATGGTTCTCTGTTAATTTGAACACCATTTTCTTCGTAAAATCCTACAAGTCTGTCGCAATATTGCCAATCGTAAAGTGATTTTTCAACTGAAACAGCCTTTGCGTACGGAATGTTGTAGCTGATTCCACCACCTTCGTTTGAAGTAAATCCACCAGCGTGCATAACTTCTGCAAGTAGTCTTGAATCTGGAGTACCATGTCTCATTTCAAGTGGAAGATTAACAGCTTCAACAACTCTTCTTGATCCTTGAACACCGTGGTTAACTCCTGGGAATCCATTTAGTAATGAACGTCCAGCTTTTTTAGATTCATCGATACCTCTTTGACATTCTTCGTATCTATTTTGTCTTGAATATGCGTCAATTGTTGATGGCAATAAATCTGCGCCACCTTCATCTTGCAAGAATTTTAAAAGTGTAATGTGGTCTTCAATAAGTGCAACACCAGCTCTTGGTTGAGCAAGTGTCTTACCTTCTTTCTTTGCAATTTCAAGTTTTTTTGCAAAGTTTTTGCTATCAGGAAGAGCCTTTAAATAATCAATCGCCTCTTGTAAATCTACATCCTTACCAGTTGGCCAACCTTTTAGGACTTCATCTCTCATACCGAAAAATTTTTCATCGGTCCATCTTTTGTTTTTTAAATTCATAATATCTCCTTAATAAATTAATGGTGACAACCTAGCTCTTCAACATTGACATAGTTTGGTTCGTCAATATCAAATCTATCAGTGTCAACTCCACCAATATCAATAATATATTTCTTCATCATTCTAATCGCCATATTTTTATCAATCATAGTTAATAATCCCATGCTTGATAGAATGTACGATTTATCCAAATACAATTTAGGACTTCTTGGCTTTAGGCTATTCAAATCATCTGGCCTAAATTGAGCAGCCTTTAAAATTTCTGAATAATTTTCAGAGTTTACAATTACACCGCCTGTACCGATAATTGTTTTAACATCGCTTAAATCTTTGCCGCGTTGTGAATATACAACTCCAATTGGAGAATAAACTGGTTCAACAACTCCGCAGTGACGTTTAACAGATAAGTCAACACAAATTTTTGCGATTGCCTCATCAAATGCAATGTCTTCTGGTGTTTCGGATACGAACGAGGTGTTTGTATAACGCTTCATGTATTCATCTTCAACGTTTATATTTGAAACGTCCAAATATCTTCTCATCATTCTCATGCCACTTGCTTCAAAAACACTCATGGCTGAATAACGCATGCCAAGGTCTCCCTCAACAGTTCTTTTTGCATAAGGTTCTTCAAGTCCAACTGTAAATACACCAGGCTTTGTAGGATCGCCATATCCAAGAGAGTGGATGTCTGTTGTTGCTCCACCAACGTCAACCACTAACAAATCTCCCAAACCATCCTCATCATTTGTGCCTTGCGCAAGAGCCTCTGCAGCTTTTAAAACTGATTGAGGTGTAGGCATTGCAACTGATGATATTTCGTCTTCAACATGAGCCATACCTCTTGCCTTTGTGATATTTTTCATAAATATTTCACGAATTTTTTCACGTGCCGGATCAACATTAATCTCGTTGATTTTTGGCATAACATTTTCAGTGAAATAATATTCAACATTGTCTCTGAAAATTTCGTCAATTTCGTCAATTGCAGCTTTGTTTCCTGCAACAACAATTGGGAAATTTACTTTATGATCACGAAGTCCCCTTGCATTATGAATAATTGTTTCTGAATTGCCGCCATCTGTACCACCTGCAAGCAAAACAATATCTGGGTTTAATCTTTTAATTTCATCAAATTCATGACTGTTCAACTTATAAGCATAGTTTGCAATAACTCTAGCACCTGCTCCCAGCGCCGCGCGTTTTGCAGCCTCAGCCGTTAAATCTGGTACAAGTCCAATTGAAACCATTTTTAAACCACCAGCTGCTGATGAACATGCAAGTTTTTTTACAACTTCGTAAGGCTCATTAACTTTTTCATTTAAAAGCTTGAGTGCCTTTTCGTAACCTTCTGTAACATCTGTTGCAACTGTTGTATAGCTCTTTGCGGTAGCAACAATTTCTTCTTTTTCAATATCTACTAATGTAAGTTTTGTAAACGTGCTTCCAAAATCTAGAAATAGATATGTTTTCATTTTACATTCCTAAGTCTTCTTTTAGATCTCTGATTGTTGTTTCTGGTGCTGTTCCTGGTGGATAAACTCTGTCAAATCCCATTTTGATAAAACGTTCTTTAACTTCATCCCAGTTTTGCTTACCAACTACAACATTTCCTCCGATGTAAAGTAGCACGTTGTTAAGTCCTGCTTCATTCATTTTGTCTCTCATACCCATAACGTCAAGTTCTCCTTGTCCGTATAATGAGCTGACACAAATAACATCTGCATTTGTTTCTACAGCTGCGTTAATGAAGTCTTCTTGTGGAGATAAAACTCCTATGTTTACAACATTGAATCCTGCCGATTCAAATGCATGGCTTAGGATTTTAAGTCCAACTGCATGACAGTCTGAACCAATAACACCTAAAACCATTGTGTGCTTTTTGTTTTCCATAATAACCTCCATATATAATAATAATTTTACCTACATAATAATTTTACATTGTATTTAACATAATTGCAAGCTTGTTTTTGACGTGCTTTGTTACGTTTTGTCAAAATAGTTTTAAAAATGCAAGTTCTGTTTTGCAAGTTTCATATTTCGCATTGTAAACGATATTTAAAGTCAATTCTTGCAGAAATTTGCAAGTTTTTTTCAAAACTTGCAAAAAATATTTTTTTAAAAAATTCAATAATTTTTTTGCGCTATACATCTTGATTTAATTTTTAAAATCATCTAATATATAGTATAGAGGTGAACTATGAAAAAGATTGTTGTAATTTTAACAGGCGGAACAATCGCCATGAAAATTGACCCAAAACTTGGAGCTGCAATTCCATCGCCAATGGCTGACGAATTAATGGAGAATGTAAAGGCTCACATACATGGAATTTTTATTGAAGAACGTGAAATTTTTAATATTCCAAGTCCTCATGTAACACCTGATAGAATGGTGCAAATAAGAAATGAAGTTGTAGAAGCATTAAAAGAAGATGATGTAATCGGAATCATTGTAACACACGGCACAGATACGCTTGAAGAAACTGCATACTATCTTGATGTAACTGTTGATAATAAAAAACCAATCGTCGTAACAGGTGCAATGAGAAATGCATCTGAACTTGGTTATGATGGCGCACTTAATTTAACTGCATCAATTGCAACCATTTTAAACGATGAATCAAAAGGTCTTGGCACACTTGTGGTAATGAATAACGAAGTGCATTCAGCAGCACAAGTTACAAAGACTAACACACTTTCTGTAAATACATTTAAGTCTCCAGAGCTTGGACCTCTCGGAATTATAGATAATGATGAAGTTTTATATTATAGACGCGAAAAATCTGTAAACAAATGCATAATCGACAAGATGGAAAAGAAAATTGGACTTATCAAAATGGCTTCTGGCATTGAGTCCGACGTTATTAATTTCTATATCGATAGAAATTACAAGGGAATTGTAATCGAAGCATTGGGGCGTGGAAATGTACCACCAGAAACCATGCCCGGAATAAAAAAAGCAATTGCAAGGCAAATTCCCGTTGTGCTTGTAAGTAGATGTGCGACAGGGCGCGTACTTGGAAGCTATGGATACGAAGGTGGCGGCAAGCAATTGTTTGAAGAAGGCGTAATAAATGGTGGATATTTGCCTGGACACAAAGCAAGAATTGCATTAATGGCACTTGTTGCAGCCGACAAAAAAAGAAAGGAAATTGAAGAATTCTTTAAAATATAATGGAACTTATAGAGTATATTGACGATTTTATACAAAATGGCTATGCACACACAGATGATTTATATTTAGACATAGAAACAACCGGCGTACGAAGGTACGCCGATTTTGCGTGGTGCATTGGTTATGCTTATATAAAAAATGATCAAATTAACTCTAAGCAAATTTTTCTAAAATCATCAAAAGATGAACTTGCAAGCCTTTCACTCATACAACACGAGATGGATAGATTTAAACGCATAGTTACATTTAATGGAGATGTTTTCGATCTGCCATTCTTGTACAATCGTGCAAAATCTTATGGCATGGAATTAAAATTTCCCGAAGAAAGAATTGATCTCTTTAAACTACTTCGTGCAAATAAAAAATTTATGATGCTTGACAAAATAAATCTAAAAACAGCAGAAATATTATCAGGCATCGATCGTGATGACGATATGACAGGATACGAAACTATCAAGCTTTACGAGGAAGTTTTAAAAACAAATGATAACGACAAGAAAACCCTACTTTTAAACCACAACTATTATGACATTAAAAATCTTCCATTACTTATGAAGATATTTTTGCCAATAAAAAACGCCCGCACAATTGACATTGGCGAGCAAAGTTTTTTTGTAAATGATTTTTATGTAACAAATGATATTTTAGAAGTAAGAGTTACATCTAAATACGATGTACTAAAAATAAATTATTATGATGAAAACAAGTCCGTAGAAAGCGAACACAACAATATAATTTTAAAATTCAGATCAAAAACAACCGTAAAAGACGGTCAAAACATAAGATATTTTTCTCACAATAATCGAGTGTTTGAAATGGACAAACTCTTCTATCCAATCATAAAAGAAGATGTCGAAAACACAATTAAAAAATTAATATAATCAAAGCACAGAGCATATAAAATGTATTATAGCTCTGTTTTTATTTACTCTTCTTCGTTCCACATACCTGGAATAATAATTCCAAACAGCAATAGCAATATTAAAATGATAACAATAATTATTAATAAACCTAAAACATAAACCATTCTCATCACCTCTAAAGCTATTATACTTTAATAAAACTAAAAATTCAACTCTGTTTGTTTAAAAATATTTTTCTATAATATTCTACAAATACATAAAGGCTTTAATGAAAAAATCGTCTAATGCTTATGGCTAGACGATTTTTATTATTGATTATTTTAAATTGTTTTCCTAATCGTTTTGTCTTAATAAAAGTCCGAGTTCTTCTTGGTTCATCTTTTTGATTGAGATTAGTGATGATATTGGGCCCATTAATGTGCCGATTGCAAATACTGATACAAATATCACTGCAAGCACTAAAATATTTGGTGCCAAAAATGGCATTTTGAAGCTTTGGCTAAACCATGTGCCAAATAATAATGACACTACAAGTCCAAGTATGCTTCCTATTGCAGAGCCGCTAACATTTATTGTAAATATTTCCCATAGTATAATTTGTCTAAGATGTTTTTTTGTGGCACCTAATATTCTCAGTGTTGCAAATTCTCTTTTGCGTTCTCTGATTGTTATCGAGTACACAAGTGTGAGTACAAGGAATACAAGCAACCAAACAAGTGCAATTAAAATATAAACATATTTAATCATATCTTGGGTAGACGTGCTTACTTCGTTCATCATCGATTGTGATAAGAGTGGATAAACTCCCTCGCCCATAAATTCGCGTCTAATATTATTTTGAATTTCTACTGGATCAATGCCTTTGTTTGCCTTTATCATTACGCATGAAATCATATTTTCATGATCTTTGTCTTCAAGTTTCAGTATTTTTTCGTATTCTTTTGCTAGTCGTCTTGCCTCATCAAAGTTTACAAATACTGTGTTGTCAAAACCCATTCCAGTTTTTGCAAGTCTGCCTCTTATTACAAATTCTTGGTTAAAAAACTTAACATTCTCATGCATATCACCAACAATATTGTGTCCAACCAAGATTTCTCCCTTTTCAAGAGGTAGTTTTGCTTGCGTTTTGAGCCATGGCTTTACAACAAAGTCTGTCTTTTCATCAAAGCCGATAACTTGTATCGGAAACGAACAGCAGCCGGCAGAAAGCGTTGCGATAAAAAGTTGTGGCGTTGCTACTTCAACTCCATCAATCTTTCTAACTCTTTCAACAACTGATTTGTCTAAGAAAAATGTATTTGGTTCACCACGAAGAATTGCGCCTGTAATTTTTGAGTCGTAACCTTCCGGCACCAGAATAATATCCGCGCCCATTCTGTCTGACAATGAATGCATGCCATTTCTAAGCGAGAATATCAAGAAGCTTGATAGAAATAATACAAATGTCAAAATTGCAGTCAAAATAATAAGTGATGCGCTTCTAACACTTTTGTTTTGTATGTTTTTATATGCAATGCGTTTAGAATTTAATTTCATAAACTCACCTCGCTTAACTTGCCGTCAGTCATTTCTAATAAGCGGCTGCCATATTTTAACAGATCGTTATCGTGAGTAACTATCATAATTGTCGTGCCTTTTTGATTGATATCTTTTAGCATGTCCATAATTTCAATCGTAGTTTTTGAGTCCAAGTCCGAAGTTGGCTCATCGGCAATTAAAATCTTTGGCTCATTCATAAGCGCTCTTGCAATCAAAACTCTCTTTAGCTCTCCACCAGATAAATTTTTGCAAAAATCATCTTTTAAATCTAAAATGCCACACATATCAAGAAGCATCTTTGCCCTTTCAATTCCATCGCCTTCACGCTTTTTAAAAAAATACGGAAGTCTTACATTGTCAAGCACATTTAATGTAGGAAGCGTACCCAAAGATTGTGGCACATATCCGATAAATTCATTTCTATACTCGCTTTTTTCGTCATCATTCATATCGGATACTTTTTTGTTTTCAACCAAAATTTCTCCGCTTGTAGGTTCAATTATTGCAGACAAAAGAGTAAGGAGTGTTGATTTACCACTCCCACTCTTACCAATGATATTTATAAAATCTTTTTGTTCTACATTAAAACTTACATCATCAATTGCAAAAAAATCTCTCTCACCACGCCTGAATGATTTCGATAAATTATTTACATTGATTAGAGTCATTGCAAGGCCTATTTGATATTAAAGCAACAATGCTTACTGCGATATAAAGTCCAATTAATAGATAAAGTGTTGGCATTGTCTTTGCTCTACATGCCATTTCTGACATTTTGCAACCACCGATTAGTTTTGCAGGAATCAAAATTGCATAAATTCCCACCAAAATATTTGTGATTGAAAATGCAAAGAACATTTTTCTTTGGCAGCAAATTGCTGTATAGATAATGCCCAATACTGTCATCAATCCGCCAACGCCTTTGATAGCTTGACCCATCCAATGACATTTCATAAATTTGCCATCAGCCATTGCGGGGCATACTGGCGAAATTGTGCCTGGTGTTAACATAATTAAAACACCTAATACTACAAATAAAATTCCGAAAATTCTATTCTTGTTCATATTATACCTCCTAAGATATTGAAAATTTTCGTAAGAGAAATTCCTCTCAAACGAATTATAAATCAGAGCATTAATAAAATCTAATCAAAAATATCTATAACAAACAGGCTATTATAGATATTTTTAATATCATTTTACCATTGCATCTTTTAATGCATCATTAACAGCTTCTGTAAACGATGCATAAGTAACTGTTGCACCTGAGATAGCTTCAACGTCTTTTATGTCACCTTTTTCAATTAAAAGCTTTGGGTATTCTTGTGAATTTTTAACCGCAGCTTGTGCAATTTTATAAAGTCCTTGATTTGTTGCGCCTTCTTTTGCCTTGCCATAGTTTTCATCCTTTTCTGTGCCGTCAGCAAGCAAATTCTTTAAATTAGCTTCAACAATTTTACCATCTTTAATTGTAATATCTGTTGTAACTTTTCCGCCCCACTCATCAACTTGACTTTCACCATGATATGTGCCGTCTTTATATGCTGAATCATTTTTATTTCCACATGCAGTCAACAATAGTAGAGCTGCCAATAATACTAGTAATTTTTTCATAATTAAACCTCCAAAATTGGTCTTTGTCTTTTTTGTTTTTCCTCTCTTGAAATTCTTCCGTGTTCAAGATAAACAATTCTCTCTGCTTCAACACCAACTTCTTGGTCGTGAGTAACAACTATTATTGTTGATCCGTTGTTATGGAGTCTTTCTAAGATATCCATAACAATCATTTCATTTTTTTCGTCCAAGTTACCTGTTGGTTCGTCTGCAAGAATAAGTGACGGGTGATTAATAAGTGCACGCGCAATGCAAACCCTCTGTTGCTCACCACCTGAAAGTTGATTTGGCAAGTGATTATATCTGTCTTTTAGTCCAACGCTTTCAAGTGCATGAAGCGCTTCTTCTTTGTCAACCATCGAGTGATAATATTGTGCCATCATAACATTTTCAAGTGCTGTTAAATAATTTACCAAGTGGAATTGTTGAAATATTAGACCAATTTTATCACGTCTAATCTCTGTCAATTCCTTTTGGTTTAGCTTTGAAATGTCAATGCCTTCAAGAAGAACTTCTCCAATCGAAGGTTTATCCATACAACCAATGATGTTCATCATAGTCGTTTTGCCGCTTCCTGATGGACCCATTATTGAAACCCATTCGCCCTTTTCAACATTTAAATTTATTTTATCAAGTGCTTTTAATTCTCCATATATTTTTGAAATATCTTTTAACTCTAAAATATTCATTATTCCCCCCTTAAGACAAGTGCTGGATCAACTGCAGTTGCAGTCTTAACTGGTATGATGCATGCAACGATTGTAATTACGATTGACGCAATGATTGTAATTGGTACAAGCGCCCACAAAAAGTTTACACTCCTTGCAAAAACACGTCTTGAAACTTCGCTTGCGAATAAATATCCAAGTAGTGATCCAAGAGCGCCGCCCATTAGTCCAAGCAAAAATCCTTCTCCTAAAAAATCATATATAATTGACTTGTTATGAGCGCCCAACGCTTTTTTAAGTCCAATTTCCTTTCTGCGTTCTGTAACCACAGCCATCATTGTTGTACTTACACAAATCATCATAATAAACAAAACAATAATCGTAACAATCCATACAAGTGCTTGAAGTTTTTCAAGTACAACGCCTTGAGATTCTGTAACTCTCTTTACAAGCCTTGCACTAACAGTGTTGTCAATCTCGTTAATTTTATCAGCGATTTGTTGTAACTCTTCGCTCTTAGCATCAATCGAACATTCGATAATGTTTATATTTACATCACCCATAATGGACCTTATGTCTTCAATCGACATAAATATCAAGTCCTCTTCTTTACCACCTGTTGTTACAATCGACGCAACTGTAAAGTCACTATCTCTCATCTCTTGTGAATTTTCTTTTGGAGTGCTTAATACAAATGGGTCTCCAATTTTTAAGCCAAGTTTTTTTGAAATTTCATGGCCAATCATTACAGTTCTTTTTTCTGTTGGCCAATCTCCATCAACAAGCCAGAATGGGCTGTTCTTTTTTAATCCGTCAAAATTTGTTGCTGCAATTACAAATGGCTGTTCATTTATCTTTGCATTTTGATAAATATAAGGTGCAACGCCCACAAGTTTATCACCGGCGAGTTTTTTAATCTCATCAATATGACCATCATCAATCTTGTCGCCTTGTGACTTTGGAATAACAATCATATTTGCACCGTAACTTCTAAATTCTTTTCCTAATTGTCTTGGAATGTCGTAATATATTGTAACAAGTCCTGATAAAATCGTCGCACCCATTGCAATTGCAAGTAATGCTGTAAGCATACGAGCCTTGCGTCTTGCGATTGACGATTCTACCATCTTCCAAAAGAATTTTAAATTTTTACTTCTAGCCTTTTCCATGAAGCACCTCCGTTGGATTTAGCTTTAATAGATATCTAATCGCTGGAATTGAACCCAAAATAATTACGATAAAAATTAATATAATTACGATTGGAATTACCATTGGTGTTGGTGGAATGCCTGAGCCAAAGACCGTGATTCCAATTATTTGAGTTAGTCCAAGACCAATAAAGTAACCAATCGTGCCACCCATTATACCTGTTGTAATATTTTCTACGAGAATACGAGTGATAATTCTTGTATTATTTGCGCCAATTGCTTTTTGAAGTCCAATCTCTGCACGTCTTTCCATAACAGATGCAGTTACAAGATTTGAAATTGCAAGTGCCGAACCAATCAAGCTAAGTGCTGTGATCAATACCATTAACAATGTAGTTTTGTTTAAAATGTCTCCTTCACTTTCTGCAACTTGTCTTATAGGTTTTGCAATTGAATCAGTCATTACCTCTTGAATTTGATAGCAAATAGCACTTACATAAGCTGTGCAATACCAAACTTCCCACTCTTTTATGGTGAGCGACTTTGGATTTCTTGCAGCTTTTCTCGCAAGATCATTATCAGGAGTTGTAAGCGCTGAAACTTCTACACGTGAAACAACATTTGAAACGCCATCAAGCTCCTGAGCAACTTTTAACGGAACGTATATATGCGAATCCTCGTCACTACCTGAGTCAAATATACCAGCAATTTCTAATTCCTTGGTTGTGCTTGAGCCTTCAATCTTTATGCGATCGCCAAGCTTATAATTATTTCTAAGAGCAAACACAGTTCCGACCATTGCCTTTTCTGTGTCCTTGTCTTCAATCCACTCGCCCTCTATATTCCACCAAGTCTTTAGCTTTCTCATACCTGTATCAAGCGACTCGCCTGTAGGTAGGTCCATGTGATTATAAAACCATGTGCCAACAACTTTTGCAGATTCGCCATCAACTTTTGCATTTACATTCAAATACGGAGTATAGTCAACAATGTTAAATGACCAAAATATTGTCTTGATCATTCCAAGTTCATCTTCCTTTAAATAGTTTTTCTGACTATCTTCGCCAATACCATAAATATCGTCAAGCATAGAAGATTCTTTTGGAACAACATTTATATTTGCCCCATATGCTTTTAATTCTCTATTTACTTTGTCACCAATGCCCAGCATTGTATTTAACATACCTGTTGAAAGGCATGTGCCAAGCATTACAACAAATGCAATCATAGCCATCTTTTTCTTTTGTCTAAAGATTGCACCTTTAATCATCCTAAAAAACATAAGTCACCTACTTAAACACAAAGCTATTCGCATCTAGATCTTGAGTGCTAATTTTAATCTTTTCGTCATGCACAATGTAAGGAATAGGAATAGGATTGCATCCGCCCTTAAATCCAATCGTGCCTCGATTCATAACAACATCGCATAGCTTACATATAACATCGTCACCACGTTCATAATAACCTGATGGACCGCAGATTTCACAAGCATCAAGAACAACACCATAAGAACCCTGAGATTTTTTAATCAAGAAAAATCTCATATGAACTCCATCTGTTGCAGTGTACTGATAACGGTGAAGCTTCATATCCTCAAGCTCAGAAAGTGGAACAACAACCATACCATCTTCAACTGCATATTCTTCAGGCTCTGACAATTCGATTTCGCGACCTGCATAAGCCTTTAAATATGTCAAGCTAAATACATTTATAATAACAAGACCCAGGAAGAATTTTGCAAGATTTCTATTACATCTCATGTGATATTTCTTTTTTCTTAATTCAGCTGGATTTTTATAAGTTTTATTTACGTGCAAATTATTTAAATACAAAATTGCCGGTAGCGAAATCAAGAAAAACATAACCATAAATCCGATATAGTTTGCACGATTTAGCACCCAAGCAATTGCACTAAAAATATTTGCATTTTTTGGTATAACGCCAATTGAATATAATTTTTGAAGCACAATAAATATTTGATTGATGCCCCAAATTAAAAATGAGCCGAGTAATATTTTATCTCTATACTTGCTATCAATTCTTCTAATGGTTTTAAAAATTGCAACGCCTGATAAAATCATAAGCACAACTGCAAATACATATTCAATAATTCTGTACAATACCATTGTCGAAACTGCCGATTCTCCATAATAAACGAATTTATTTAGCTGTACAAGAATCGCCGGCATATAATAAAAAAATGACGCCACAATATACAAAGACAAAAAACCAACAAATAAATTCTTTGAAGTATTTGATTTTTCCTTTAAGAAGTAAAACACAACCACTCCAACAAGAGCAATAACTATCGGCACCATTGACCAGAATGACAATGAGCTTCTATTTACAAAGTTTGGGATCTCTCTAATAATTGATGAGACAATCGCCGCAACCGTACCTAAAAATACTGTGCCAAAAATAATTTTATATTTGTTTTTAAAGTTTTCTGTACTTAGATATCCAAGCGCCAGAGCTATTATAAACGAGAATCCTATGCCCGCCTCCATTACTTTAATAAATATTTTTAACATAAAACCCTCCTATGTACAAGGTGGAAATGGCAAAGCCATTTCCAGCCGTTTTTACCACTTTGGACCAGCCCATTCAAATTCAGGCCATTCAATTACAATTGGTTCAGTCCAGAATCTTCCTGTTACACCTGTTTCTTTGTCAACGTGTAATAGATAGTCATTTCCTGGAGCTGAAATTTCAAATTTTACATTGTAAACGCCAAGACCTTCTTCGAATTTGATGTTTGCACCGTAGTGTGGACCGTCTGATGCGTTCATTGGCATGAAAGCAATTTCTTGAACTTTGTCTGAGCCTTTCTTTTGAATATAAGCTTTAACATTTAACCATGGAACAAAGTCGCCTACGCCATAACCAAGTGTTGCGCCTTCAGCTGTTGCTGAAATGTCAGCTTCGATATGACAGTCAGCTTCTTCTTTTGACAATGAGTTGCCAGCTGGTTCCATATCTACTGGTTGGAAATATACGCCTGCAACTGCTAGAGGACCTGATTCTTGTTCATCACCGATTGGGAATTCATCAAATCCTGCGTCTTCTCCTGGAGCTGCAACGTCTTTCTTTTCATCAGCCTTTGTTTCATCAGC
>CAMYPV010000012.1 GCA_947293975.1 uncultured Ezakiella sp.
ACAAGATTCCCGGCATGGCTACTGGCAAAACGATTTTAAAAATTGTTCTAATATGCCCAGCGCCCAATGCGTAAGAGCCCTCACGATAAGATTTGTTGACAGAAATCAATGCCTCTTCAGTACTTCTGACAATTGGCGGCAATATCATAATGCATATTGTAAGAAGTCCAGACAAAAAGCTGTAGGCAAATTTTAAACTAAGTCCAAAGAATAAAAATCCAAATAAACCATAAACGATTGATGGAATTCCTGCCAATGTTTCTGTTACAATTCTAATCACGCTCACAAATTTTGAGCCAGGCTTTGCATATTCAACCAAATAAATCGCAGTCGAAATTCCAATTACAGACGAAATTATCACAGAAGCCACAACCATATAGATAGTCGTGATGAGAGCAGGCATAAGGGAGACATTTTCGCTCGTATAAGTGAAAGAAAATAACGATGGTTTCAAATACGGAACCCCTTTGATGCTGACATAGGCAATTATAAAAATCAAAATGCCAATGGCAAATAAAATTGAAAACGAAGTCATCAACCTATACGCCAAAGATTTTCTTTGATGAGTAACTGTTTTTTCTTCCATAATTTTGGATGCGCGAGTTTCAAAAGATTTTCCGCCTACGAAATTATTTAAATTTTCTTGCATTTTTCTCCCCCTTATTCTTAACAAATAAAAATGCTCCGTTAATTAAAAGAATAAATATAAAAAGCACTGTCGCCGTTCCAATCAACGCGAGTTGGTGGTCTCCAGACGAATAAGCCATTTCAAGAACAACATTTGTCGTCAAAGTCCTAATGCCCTTTGTTATATCGTAGGTAATGCGAGCTTGATTGCCAGCAACCAAAACTACAGCCATAGTCTCTCCAATTGCGCGCCCAATACCAAGGATAACTGCAGCAAGTATGCCACTTTTTGCAGCTGGCAACATTATTTTCATAATCGTACGCGAATGACTTGCACCAAGCGCAAGGCTTGCCTCATAATATTCTTTTGGAACCGCCCTCAAAGCCGCCTCTGCAATTGAAATAATTGTCGGTAAAATCATTATTGCCAGCAAAATTCCAGCCGCCAAAATGCTTGTGCCTTTAGATGATGGAAAAACTATCCTGATAAATGGCACGATGATTTGTAGTGCAAAAAATCCGTAAACAATTGAAGGCACACCCGCCATCAAATCGATCATTGGCTTTAAAATCTTGTGGAGTTTTTCTCCGGCCTCCCATGTTAAAAAAATTGCAGAGAAAATTGCCAGTGGCACACCGATTAATGAAGCAAGTGCCGTGATATAAAACGATCCAAATATCATCGGCAGTATTCCATAAGATGGTGGATTTAATCCTGGATTCCAGTTTTTTCCCAATAGAAATTCTTTAAAGCCAACCTTCGATATAAATGGAATGCCGTTTTTAAATATAAAATAACAAATGAAGAGAAAGGCTAATACAGAAACTGCAGAAGCCAACATAAAAACTCCCTTCATTGTGTTTTCTCTATAGTCTTTACTCTTCATAAGCCTATTTTACATCTTCCCAATTTGTAAATTCGCCAGTGTATATCGCCTTAATTTGATCGACTGTCAAATCTTCGATTGGATTTTCATTATTAACAATAACAGCAATTCCGTCTCTTGCCAAAACTGTGTTATCAAGCTCAGATTTTTCTGCATCCTTAAGATCACGTGAACTCATACCAATGTCACAAATACCTTCGATTGCTGCCTTAATGCCTGCACCTGATCCAGTGGCTTGAATGTCAGCCTTGAAGTCAGGATTTAAAGCCTTGTATGCATCGACAAGTTTTTCCATAAGTGGTGTAACAGAAGTTGAACCTGCAATTGTAAGTGTGCCTGATAATTTTGCTGGAGTGTAATTTTCATTTGTTTCAACTGTAATGCATCCATCATCGCCAACAATTTTTTGTCCTTCGACGCTCATGCAAAACTTCAAGAAGTCCTTTGCAAGATCAGAAAGTTTTGCCTCTTTATATGCAAGCATAAATGGACGTGCGATTGGATATTTTCCAGCGACAATTTCTTCTGGACTTGCATTGGCTCCGTTAACCTTAATCGCCTTTACATGATCATTAAGTGAAGCCAGCGAAATGTAACCAATGGCTGATTTATCGCCAGCAACTGTTGTTAAAACAGCGTCTGTTGCATTTGCAATTGTTGCTTCGATTGTGGTATGATCTTCCTCTTCACCTTGGTCATTTTTTGCAACAATCTTAGTTATTTCTGTAAAAGCACCACGTGTGCCTGAACCGATTTCACGACTGACAACATTTATAGCGCCTTTAAATTCAACTGCATCTCCACTTGTGTTTGTTTTTTCATTTTCATTTGACTTACTTGCAGTTTTTTCTCCACAGCCTACAAATAGAATTGCTGCTGCAATTACAAAAGCCACAATTGTAAATTTTATTTTTCTCATAATTAATATCCTCCTAAAAATTAATTTCTATTTGCATCTCTTAATGCACCTTTATGATACCGCCCCTTTGTTAAATGAAAGTTTTGCAATTGTTAAATCTATGTAAAATATGTAAAATTTATTTTTTTATGCTTGCAAGTTTTTTACATTTCAATTAAGCAAAAATTTTCATCATTAAGACCGCTTACAAAAAATTAATTAAAAACTTTCACTAGCTCTTCATTGAAAATTGTTTTCAAATATATCCTTTTATTATGCTCAATATGCTTTATAAATCATGCAAAGGGGTATAGATTGTAATAGGAGGTTTTTTATGAAAATTTTTATAAGAGAAACTGAAGATTTAAATGTAAAATTTGTTGCAAGCGATGTAGAAAATCCTTGTGGCAGAATGCAAGGACTTATGAACAACAAATTCTTCACTGCAAAATGTGGCGAAGTATTTTTAAGTCTTGACGAAGAAAAGCCAGCACTTTTTGTTGGTCTTGGTAAACTTGAAGATCTTACTATTGATAAGATTAAAACAGCCGCTTTGAAGGCTGGTCAAAAATTGACAGAGCTTGGCACCAAAAAAATTATGATTAAAATGCGTTCAAGAATTGAAGACGTAAACAAACAAGCACTTGCAATTGTTGAGGGACTTTTGAATTCAACTTATCAATTTGATAATTATAAATCAGAAAAATCCCCAAAAAGTCAGCTTGAAGAAATTAACTTCTTCCCTAAATTTGCTGAGGGTGTAAATGAGGCAGATTTTGAAGAACTTTTAATCAAATGGCAAGGCATCATCTTTGCAAGAGATCTTGTAAATACTCCTGCAAATGATATGACTCCAAGCATTCTTGCAAAAAATGCTGAGAGCTTAAAAGAATACGGCGTTGATGTTAAAGTTTTTGGCAAAGATGAAATTGAAAAAATTGGCATGAAGGCATTTTTGTCTGTTGCAAGAGGCAGCAACGAAGAGCCAAAGCTAATTGTAATGGAATATATGAAGGGCGAAGGCGATCCGATTGTTCTTGTTGGCAAGGGTTTAACTTACGATTCAGGTGGATATAGCTTGAAGCCAAATGACGGTATGAAGACTATGAAATCAGACATGGGCGGCAGCGCTGCAGTAATCGGCGCTATGAAGGCAATTTCAATGGCAGGACTCAAGAAGAATGTTGTTGCGATTGTTGCAACATGCGAAAATATGGTTGACGGCGGTGCATACAAGCCTGGAGACATTATCGGATCAATGAAGGGCCTTACAATCGAAGTCGACAACACAGACGCAGAGGGTCGTTTGACACTTGCTGATGCAGTTTACTACGGCGAAAAGAATTACAAACCAAAGATGTTAATTGACCTTGCAACACTTACTGGTGCATGTCTTGTTGCACTTGGTATGCACAGAAGTGGCGTTATCGGCAGATGCGACAAATGTGTAAAACGCGTTCTTGATGCTGCAATTGCTGAAGACGAAAAGGCATGGGGTCTACCTTATGGCGAAGAATATCGTGAACTTAATAAATCTGATATTGCAGATATTAAAAATAGTGGCGGAAGATTTGGCGGCAGCTCAAGTGCCGGAGAATTTGTGGGCGCATTCCTAGAAAAAACAACTCCATGGGCACACATTGACATCGCTGGACCTGCTTATAATTCTGCACCATATAGATACGAACCAGCTGGTGGAACAGGCCACATGGTTAAGACTTTGTTTAGAATAGTTAAGGAGTCTTAATGGATTTAAAATTATATTATAAACCTGAGTGTCCGTTTTGCGTTAGAGTTTTAGATTTTATGAAAGAAAATAATATCGAACTCGAAATGAAAAATATTCACGACGGTACAAACAAAGAAGATTTAATCGAAAAAGGCGGCAAAAACCAAGTGCCATGTTTATTTATTGACGGCAAAGCGATGTATGAATCGCTTGACATCATCGATTTTCTAAAACAAACATTCAACAAATAGGAGTAAAAATGGATATTAAAACATTTTTTGACAATTCAAGACTAAACTTTGAAGCAATTGCAAACTTAGCAAAGATGCTTCAAGATGCTGGATTCAAAGAATTGCACGAAGACGAAAAGTGGGCATTAGAGCCTCACAAAAAATACTATGTAATTAAAAACGACACATCAATCATCGCATTTAGAATGGGAAGCGATGCAAAAAACGGCTTTACAATTGCCGGAAGCCACTCGGATTCACCAGGCTTTAGAATAAAACCAAATCCTGAAATGGTAAAAGAAGATGTCGTCGTGTTAAACACTGAAGTTTATGGCGGCCCACTTCTATCAACATGGTTTGATCGTCCACTATCAATCGGCGGTAAAGTTACAGTCGACTCGGGCGATCCTTTAAAACCAAAAGTAATTAAATATATGTCTAAGGAAAACATTGTGTTTATTCCGTCTGTCGCAATTCACATGAATCGCGAAGCAAACAAAGGCTGGGAAATAAACGCACAAGAACACACACTTCCAGTTGTCGGCTTAAATAAAGATTTTAAACTAATCCCTTATATCGAAAAAGAGATTGGCGAAAAAATTATTTCGCACGAACTATATTTAATTTGCGACACAAAATTTGAATATGTAGGAGTGGACAAGGAATTCTTTATGACAGGACGCATCGACAACCTTGCAATGGCTTACGCAAATATAAATGCACTTATAAATGCAAAAGATGGATCAAAAACTGCGGTTGCTTATGTATCTGACAACGAAGAAATCGGCAGCATGACATCACAAGGCGCATTCGCACCATTCTTCCGCGAAACATTAGAAAGAATCGTCGTTGCAAACGGTGGAAATTTTGAAGATTATAGAATTGCACTAAAAAATTCATTTATGATCTCATCCGACCAAGCTCATGCAGCGCATCCAAACTTTGCGTCTTACGCTGACCCGACAAATCGTCCACGCATAAACGAAGGACCAGTCATAAAAGTTGCAGCAAACGGAGCATACACATCAGATGCAAATTCAATTGCAGTGTTTAGAAATCTTGCTCGTATTGCCGGAGTTAAAACACAAACATTTGTAAATCGCTCCGACAGACGCGGCGGCTCCACAATTGCATCAATCACCACATCAAAACTCGACATCCCAATTGTAGACGTCGGAAACCCAATGTGGGGAATGCACAGCGCAGTAGAAACAGCAGGCGTCAAAGACCAAGAAGCAATGGAAAAAATAATGACAGTTCTCTTCGAACAATAGATAAAAATAAAATAAGAAAACTTAAAAAGCTTGTGGATGATATGCACCCACAAGCTTTTCTTTTTGTTTAATAACATTATAATCTACAACTTACCCCTCAAAACTATCTCATCTATTATTCATTTCAAAAACATTCTCATCATACAATTGAAAATAACTTCTCAAATGAAAATAATATTCCGCGACCCTTACATCGCCATTTTTAAATTCATCATCACTTACCCCACGTGCAAGCGACAACCATATAAAAAGATAATTTTGATTTGCAAATATAAATCCACTATTCTCCTCGAGCATCAATATCGCAAACTCTTTTTTCTTCTTTGTTATCGGATCATATATAAAATTCTTATTTTTTTCTATGTCTTTTACTCTATAAAGCTTAAGACTGATATTTCCATACTCGTCTTTGATATCTTTCAAATACGAATCAATCGTTATCTTGTCGCCAATATCTAAATCGCTGTATTCTATATAATCGCCCTCAATATTCTCCTCTATGAATTCTAATAACTCATCATTGTCCCGATAATAAGGCTTTATAAAAAGATACTTTTCTTGCTGCTTTGTAAAGTTTAATTTATTGTTATTGTATTTCTCCATGTTATACCAACATCCCATTTTGTATTTGTTACATTGTATTACTCACATGCATACGTCAGAATTCCGAATTTATCTGAAGCGAATTCTTGTTTCCCATCATCATACATTTTTATTGTATAAACATTATCCACCACATAACTATTATAATTATGATATAATTTATAAATTACAGCTAAATAAATACTGCCATTTTCCGTTTTATAAATTCCTTCTGTTAGTATTACATTTTTATCAATATGTGCCATTTTCTCGTTCATCTCTACACTATCAATAAATCCAGACTTAAAATTTTCAAGCTCAGATATTTTTTGTAATATATAATTGTCGTGCTTTGGCTCACCATAAACCCTCTTGATATCTTCATAATTAACATAAGATCCCACACTTCTCCACGCAAGTTCTTTGTAATTACTTTCTATACTCTTTTTGAAATCAATTCCATCAAATTTAAGACCTTGCATTTTTACTTTTTCATTTAATTTAAAGGAAGGTAAAGTACCAACATCAAACTCTCTTAATAAATAATCTATAGATGATAAATCTAGTAAATCGTTTTTATTAACATTTCCTGCAAGAATTATTATCGGCTTATATTCCTGTGTCTCAAAATAATTTATCCCATCTTTACGTTGAAATTTATGATCTCTTAAAATTATTACTATTGACTTCATAAAATTTTTATAATAAATATTTCCAATATTAATGAATTCCTCTTTAATAAAGCCTGAATAGACATATTTACCATTAATATATGAATTTTTAGGACTATAAATTAACTCTTTGACATTCCAATCACCTATCTTTTTAGAATCTCCATCTCGCAAATAATCCTTCCAGTACTTTAAAACATCATCATCTGAATAAATATATCCATTAATATAATCGGACAATATCAAATTATGATTATATTTAATATTAATATTGAGTTTTTCTTCTCGCCATTTTCCACCTTTATATATAAGTGATATAACAGATGTATCGTAAGTATAATTTTTAAAATATACCAAATACAAAATAGCACAAAGAAAAATCATCCCCAATAATTTAACTCTTCTAAATATGCTTCTACCCCTCATTCTGATATACCCCCATAAAAATCTGTATTATTGACTATGTGCAGCCATAAGTTTTATATAAATATAACACTATTTATTAAACATACTATACCGCATGCAAAATATTTAATCAAGTGTTTTCTTATATAATTTTGTGATCATTCCTCTAAAAGATACTATGTAAACAAAAAGATGGCTCATAACCATCTTTAAAATTCAACTATTAACAGTCTCTAGTATAATCTACCAAATTTTTACATAACTAAGTCAATATTCATATCATCAATAACTTCCACTTACCTCTCAAAACTATCCCATATTTTATTCATTTCAAAAACATTCTCATCATACAATTGAAAATAATATTCCGCGACCCTTACATCGCCATTTTTAAATCTCATACACTTTGTCAAATTTTTTTATCATATCATCATTCAGATGATGACTGACCATTATGAGCGTTAAATTTTTATCATTCAAAAGATTGTTTTCTATTATCTCTCGATTTTCTTTGTCAAGCGCACTTGTTCCTTCATCAATTAAAAGCATATCGCATCCTTGTAAAAGCGATCGTGCAACTGCAATTCTTTGTTTTTCTCCACCAGAAATACTCTTGCCATTATCTCCAACTATTGTATCCAATCCATTTGCTTGGAATTCTAAAAATTTTTGTAATGAGGATTTTGTAAGTGCATCTTTAATTTCATTATTCGAAAAACTTTTACCTAGGGTTAGGTTTTCTCTTATTGTATCATTAAATAAATATATATCCTGTGAAACATATCCGATATTATAATCAATCGCATCTTTTTCTTTAGCTACACCATCATAAAGTACATCGCCTTCATAGTCATCAATAATGCCCATTATAATTTTTAAAATTGTTGACTTGCCACTACCAGATTTTCCAACTATTGCATATTTATGATTTTTCTTAAATTCCATATTTATATTATTTAAAACTTCTTTTTCATCATAACTATAAGAGATATTTTTTAATTCTATTTTATCTTTAAAACTTAACTCCCTTTCTTTAATATTATTGTCTTTAATAATTTCAAAATATGATCTTGACTGTACAATACTATTTTTTGCATTTACAAAGTTATTTATTCCATTACTTACTCCGCCAATCAAATTTGCAGCTCCTGCTATTACAGCCACACCAATCCTTCCATAAACCGCAAGCACAACAACTAAAACTTCTGATAAAACTTGCAAAAATATACTGATGTAACCCATAATGCATTCTAAAATTTCCACAATATAATTTTGCCTGAATTTTGCATCTTCACTAATATTGCTTGCCTCTGCTCCTTTTGAAACATACCAATTCTTTCTATTTAGTATTTTAAGTATACTTATGCCATATAATAAATCCTTAAATTTACCCATTGCAATTGATTGAGCTTGTAAATTTTCTGTACCTAGCTTTTCAAATTTATCTTCAAAAATCTTTGGCATATACCACATAATTAATGTTGTAATTATTGCAAATATAAAAAGATAAATATCAATATAAACTAGAGCAATTATGCTCCACAAAATCTGTGCAATTCTTCCCAGCATATTAAACAGTGGCTCCCAACAAAGTCTTGTTATCTCACTTATATTATGTGTTACATACGAAATATAATCACTCTTGTCCGACTTATATATATTTGAAATCTTATCATTGTAAAAACTTAAATAAATATCATTTCTGACATCGTTGTTAAATATTCTAATTGCATCTGCTCTTTTATATGCTTCAAAGCTACATATAAGAAAGTATATTCCCCATGTAATAAAAGAAATGAATGTCCATTTTATAAACAAATTAAAATTTAGCTTAATAGCACCATCAAAAGCATTTATAGCAAAAAGCTGCACAAGAACCTGGCAGCCCCACATAATAATTTGCAAAAATACAACAGATAGAAATGCCCATTTATTCTTTAATATATATTTTTTGTAATTCATGAGCATTCCTCCTTCGTTTTTATATTACGCTTAATTTCTTCTAGCAAATACACTATACCGCATGCAAAATATTTACGCCTTTGGTTTTTCTGTTACTGTAACTGTTTTATTTTTTATTTCGACTACATGTGTGCAATAATTCATGATATCTTTGTTATGGCTAATGATAAAAATTATTCTATCATCAACATTTTTTAATACTTCGCTCATTAGTTCGGTTTCAGTTTCTTTATCGAGCGAACTTGTTGGTTCGTCAAGTATTACAATTTTTGCATCTTCTGTAAAATATCTTGAAAGTGCGATACGCTGTTTATCCCCACCCGATAAATTGGCACCATTTTCTACAATTATTTCATCAAGATTTTTAAATTTTGACAAGAATGGCATATTCTCATAAATTTGTTTTGCAATCGGTTTTCGTCCAAAATTTAAATTGTTATAAATTGTATCTGTAATTATCGGTGTATTTTGTGAATAATAAGATATTGATTTTAGATATTCAGAATTTTTGATATCTTCAATAGGTATCTCATTTATATAAATTCCCTTTGCATTTCTATATTTAGGAATTAATTTTACAAGTGTACTTTTTCCTGTTCCACTCTCACCCATTATGCCGACAATATCCCCAGCTTTAAACTCCATCTTAATATCATTTAATAGATTTTTGTCTAAAATATCCACGGATTTTATATCAAATTTTATTGATTTAATATCTTGTGGCATATCCATAACACCGTCTTCTTCTTTAAATTCAATAAGTGTTTTTAAATAATCATCTGCCGCCTTTACATCTGCAAAGCCAAGATTTGTCCACGATAATCCTCTAATTGCATTTGAAAAATAAGGAAATACAAGCATTACATAAACAACTCCACCAAATGCATCCTTATTTGAGAGAGCAAGTGCTGCTAAGAAGATTATAGTTAAATTTTGAATTATTTGATTTAAACCAATTAATAATCCTGATACACCATTTGCAACATAATTAACTTTTTTACGTACGCCTTCTGATCTTAAGATATTTTTTGCAAGTGTTGGAAGAAGTCTTTCATTCTCTGGATTTTGTTTTATAAAATCCACTTGCGACACAACAGAATTTATATTTCTGTGCGATTCTGAACTTGCGTTTCTTAAATTGACAGATAATTCCGCAAGCTTTTTATTAAGTATTTTAAATCCAAAGTAATGGATAGGAAGTGTTATAAACATCAAGATTGCAGCAATATGATTAAGTGTCCACGCTAAATATATTGTAACTACAATTGTAACAATATTTACAACAAGTGTTGGTATTACATCAAAATAAAATGACGCGTATGCCTCAGCTGCATTATATACAAGTTCTCTAATCGCAGTTGGACCATCGGTAATATATTTATCATATTTTAATTTAAATACATCTTTATATAAAACATCACTCGCTCTTCCATGATATTGCTGAATCAATTGATTTTTTGTAAATACAGAAATAAAATCAACAATATAACCTGCAACAAGAAGTCCAATTACCATTAAAATATCTTTAACACCAATCGAACCAACATTCTCAACTACATTATTAAGTGTAATTGGTGCAAAGACAAATAAAATTGCTGACAACAAACAAAGAGAAAGAAGCAATATAAAACCAGGTGCATTCACAATCCTACGCATATTTCTCTTTTTAATCTTCAAATCATTTTTCATTTTCAAAACACATCCTTCCACAATTTTTATAATAATCACAATCCTTAAACTCTTTATCATCAGAAGCATTAAATGAATTTATTCTCATGTTAATAGTTAAATCCTTATATTTAAATTTAAGCTGCCCCTAATCATATTTGCGTTTCATAAGATATGTAATCCATATCTCATATCATAATTCTTAATTGGCTCTTTGTCAATAGTTGTGGTATATTCCTACTGCCATTAGTGTAGAGCCAAAGATTTTATGTAAACAAAAAGACGGTTCAAAACCGTCTTTAAAATTTATACCATTTCAATTATACACATTTCAGCTGCATCGCCACGGCGTACACCTGTTTTAATAATTCTTGTATATCCACCGTTTCTTGATTCATACTTAGCGTTGTATTCTGTGAATACTTTTTTTGCTGCCTCATTATCGAATAGGAATGAGTTGACTTGTCTTTTTGCGTGTAGATCATTTCTCTTGCCGAGTGTGACCATTTTATCTGCAAGTCTTCTTAGTTCCTTTGCTTTTTCTACTGTTGTCACGATTCTTCCGTGTAATAGTAGCGAGGTTGTCATGTTTCTAAGCATTGCTTTTCTATGGTCGGACTTGAGTCCTAATTTTCTGTGCGCCATACAATCCTCCTTGATTATTCTTCTCTCAAACTAAGACCGATATCGTCTAGCTTGTTCTTTATTTCTTCTAAACTTTTTTTACCAAGATTTCTTACGCCTAGCATGTCTGTTTCTGATTTATTTACTAATTCAGATACTTTGTTTATGCCATCGCGTTTCAAGCAATTAAAACTTCTTACCGAGAGTTCAAGTTGGTCGATATCCATATCAAGTAGGATGCCTTTTTGTCTTTCGCCTCTGATTTTTAATATGCCCTTTGTATCTACATCTTCAACTAAATCTGCAAATAGATTTAGATGTTCGATCAAAATTCTTGCTCCAAAAGAAATAGCTGAGTCCCCATCAATTGTACCATTAGTCCAAACTTCCATAATCAATTTATCGTAGTCTGTCATTTGTCCTACTCTTGTATTTTCAATGTGGAAATTAACTTTTTTAACTGGTGTAAAAGCTGAGTCGATAGGAATATCTGTAATGCTTACAGTTTTGCCTTCTTCTGCAACTGCTTTGTTCTTTTCTTGAAGAACATAGCCTCTGCCATGTTTTAAATCCATATCTATTGATAGATGTCCACCCTTATTTACTGTTGCAATATGATGGTCGAGATTGATTACATCGCAGTCGCTTCCAGTTACAATGTCTGCACCTGTTACTTCTTTTGGTCCTTTTACATCGATTGATAATAATAGATTATCTTTGGTATAGCTTTTTATTGCTAATCCTTTTATGTTTAGTATTATTTCGGGAACGTCTTCAAGTACTCCTGGTATTGTTGAGAATTCATGAAGCACTCCTTGGATTCTTATATTAGAAATTGAAGATCCAGGTAGGCTTGACAACAAAACTCTTCTCATTGAGTTGCCAAGTGTTGTTCCATATCCTCTTTCTAATGGTTCGATCGCTATTTTGCAATAGCTTTTATCTTCGCTTTCTTCTAGTATGCGTACTGAAGGTTTTTCAATTTCCATGAGTCATCCCCCTTTAAAAGTTTGTCACTAGACTCTTCTGCGCTTTGGTGGTCTGCATCCATTGTGTGGAATTGGAGTTTCATCTTTGATTAATGTAACTTCAAGTCCAGCTGCTTGCAGAGCTCTTATTGCAGATTCTCTTCCGCTGCCAGGTCCCTTTACATAGACTTCAACATATTTTAGGCCGTGTTCCATAGCTTTTCTTGTTGCTGCTTCAGCTGCTTCTTGAGCTGCGAATGGAGTTGATTTTCTACTTCCTCTAAATCCTAGTCCACCTGCTGATGCCCAGCTAATTACATTGCCTTGCATGTCTGATAAGGTAACCATGGTGTTATTGAAAGAAGATGAAATATGAGCTTGACCTCTTTCGATGTTCTTTCTGGCTCTTCTTCTTACTCTTGTTTGTTTAGCCTTTGCCATTTCTACCTCCTTTATCTATTATTGCCTTTTCTGGTTCTAGCGTTTGTCTTGGTTCTTTGTCCTCTTACTGGAAGATTTCTTCTATGACGGACGCCTCTGTAGCAGCCGATTTCACGTAGACGCTTAATGTTTAAAGCGATGTCACGTCTTAAATCACCTTCTACCTTAACATCTTCCATTGCTGATCTGATTTTTGCAGTATCCGCTTCAGTAAGATCTTTAACTCTAATATCAGGGCTAACACCTGCTTCAGCTAAAATTCTTTTAGATGTAGCACGTCCAATTCCGAAAATGTATGTTAGTCCGATTTCTATTCTTTTATCTCTAGGTAGGTCAATACCTGCAATTCTTGCCATTATTTGTCCTCCTTAACCCTGTACTTGTTTATGCTTAGGGTTTTCACAGATTACCATCACTTTTCCTTTTCTTTTAATGATTTTGCATTTATCGCAAATCTTTTTAACAGATGGTCTTACTTTCATGTTAATTCATCCCCTTTTTATTTGTTTCTCCAGGTGATTCTTCCTTTTGTCAAATCATATGGTGACAACTCCATTGTTACCTTGTCTCCAGGTAACACACGGATGTTGTTCATTCTTAATTTGCCGGATAAATGGCCCATAATTTCATAGCCATTGTCTAATTTCACCTTAAATATAGCGTTTGGCAGTGCGTCGACTACAACGCCCTCTACCTCTATTGTGTTCTTTTTTGACATAAATGTCCAGTCCCCCTATTATTGTACCCTTGTGTTAGAGCCTTTAGTTTTTTGTTAGTAAGAGTAAAATCTTTATCACTAAAAGCATTATCATTTGTAAAGCTAAGATGCATAATCTTTTTCTTTTTAGGAGAATCGATTTTTCTCAAATCTCCATCAGCAATTGTGCAATATTTTTCATCAATAACATCGACAACTACGAAAAATCTAAACTTGTCTCTACCTGCCTTACTTCTAACTATCGCTCCTGGTACTATTTTATTAATCATTTAGATTATCAAGTCCTCTAAATATTTCAGCACTAACTTCTTCAAGTTTTTTATTGCCATCAATGTTAAGCACTATACCAAATTGATTGTAATAATCAATTAGGGGGCTCGTTTCAGTTTCGTACACACCAATACGCTTTAACACTGTTTCTTCTTTGTCGTCTTCACGTTGGTATAACTCTCCACCACAGTGATCACATACGCCTTCTACCTTTGGTGGATAGTTTGAAACATGAAAGCTTGCTTTGCAATCTTTGCACATTCTTCTGCCTGTGATTCTGTCAACAAGAGAATTTTTATCAACGTCTATATTTACAACTGCATCAAGTTTTTCACTTTGTGACTTCAAAAAATCTGTAAGAGCAGCTGCTTGATCTAAGTTTCTTGGGAAACCGTCAAGCAAGAAGCCGTTCTTAACATCATCTTGACTCAATCTGTCCTTAACAAGTTCAATTGTCAAATCATCTGGAACAAGTTGTCCCTTGTTCATATATGTTTGAGCTTTCTTGCCAAGTTCAGTTTGATTTCTTAAATGTTCTCTAAATATATCTCCCGTTGAAATATGTGGGATATTATATCTTTCTTTAATGAATGTCGCTTGTGAACCTTTACCTGCTCCTGGTGGTCCTAGTAATATTAATCTCATAATTATCCTAAGAATCCTTTGTAATGACGCATTGTCATTTGTGCTTCAATTTGTTTAACTGTTTCTAATGCAACACCAACAACAATGATGATACCAGTACCGGTAAATCCTACTCTTAGATTGGAAAAGTGTTCTAAAAGTAGTGGTAATGTTGATAGAATTGCAAGTGCAATACCACCAACCAGGGTTATTCTGTTGACTGTTCTTGATAGATAGTCACTAGTTGGTCTACCAGGTCTGATTCCTGGAATAAAACCGCCTTGAGATTGTATATTCTTTGAGTATTCAACTGTATTAAATTGAATAGCATTATAGAAGTAGGTAAAGAATACAATAAGAATTACGTTTAGAACAACATAAATCCAAAAACCTACTCTTCCTTCAACGGTTAAGAAGTTTCTCATAAATCTTGAGAATCCACCGTTGCCGCCTGTTAACATAACTATTGTACCAGGAATTTGCATAAATGTTGATGCAAAGATAACTGGCATAACAGAAGCCATATTAACCTTAATCGGAATATGTGTTGCTTGTCCGCCATAAACGCGTCTTCCAACAACTCTCTTTGCGTATTGAACAGGAACTCTTCTTTCGCCTTCTTGAATCAATACAACAAATGCAAATATTGCAACCAATATTGCAAACCAAATTCCAACTGCTATCCATGATAAAGAGCCTGCCATTGCAAGTCTAATTTGTTGCATAACTGTTCCAGGTAGTTCACTGATAATACCGATGAAGATAATTAAACTTACTCCATTACCAACGCCTTTTTCAGTTATTTGGTCACCAAGCCATACAAGGAAGCTTGCACCTGCAACAAGTGTAATAATGATCAACAAGTGTTGTAAGAAAGTTTGTGCAACAACAGCTTGGCTATAAATTCCATATACAGAACCTGCAGCTTGGATGAATGCTAAACCAACACCAACAATTCTTGTAATCTTTTGTATTTTCTTTCTACCTTCTTCACCTTCTTTTGAAAGTTCTTCCAATCTTGGAATTGCAACTGTCAAAAGTTGAATGATGATGGAAGCTGTGATGTGTGGGTAAACGCTTAATGCGAATATAGACATCTTACTGAATCCACCACCAGCCATTAAGTCAAGGAAGCCTAATAAACTTCCACTTGCATCTTTAAATACTTCTGCTATTCTTGCTCTGTCCATAAATGGTGAAGGAATTTGGTTACCAAATCTAAACACCACTAGACAGAAAAGTGTAAAAAGAATTTTATTTCTAATCTCTTTAACTTTCCAGGCATCTCTCAAGGTCTTAATCATTATAGCACCTCGATTTTGCCGCCAGCTTTTTCGATTTTTTCTTGGGCTTCTTTACTGAATTTATTAGCAACAACTGTTAATTTTTTGCTAATTTCTCCATTACCTAAAATTTTGATGTTCCTGTCAGATCTGTGTACTAAACCAGCACCAACAAGAGCTAAACGATCAACTGTGTCGCCATCGTTAAAAGTATTTAGATCGTTAACGTTTACAACTTTGTAGTCAACTCTCCAAATATTTGTGAATCCTCTCTTAGGGAGTCTTCTAAATAGTGGCATTTGGCCACCTTCAAATCCTGGTCTTACGCCGCCGCCGCTTCTAGCGTTTTGGCCTTTGTGACCACGAGTTGAAGTTTTACCCATTCCTGAGCCGATACCTCTACCAACTCTTTTCTTGGAAGTTCTTGCCAAACCTTTTAAATTTTCTAACTTCATAATAGAACCTCCTAGTCAATTATCTCAACCATGTATTGAACCTTATGGATCATTCCACGAATTTGTGGAGTATCTTTAGTTTCAACAACATGTCCGATTCTTCTTAGTCCAAGAGCTTTAATAATTCTCCTATGACTTTCAGATTTTCCGATGAGGCTTTTTCTTTGTACATACTTAATATTTGCCATTTAATTCACCTATCCTAAAATCTCTTCTACAGTCTTGCCTCTTCTTCTAGCAACGTCTTCAGGACGTTTTAAGCTTAGAAGACCTTCGATTGTTGCGTTAACAACATTTCTTGGGTTGTTTGAGCCTAGACATTTAGTTCTAATATCTTTAATACCTGCAAGTTCACAAACAGCACGAACTGCACCACCAGCGATAACACCAGTACCTTCTTGAGCTGGCTTTAATAATACTCTACCTGCTCCGAAGCGTCCGATGATTTCATGTGGAACTGTTGTACCTTGAATTGCAACTTCAATCATATTTTTCTTCGCATCAGCAACAGCTTTTCTAATAGCATCTGGAACTTCAAGTGCTTTACCCATTCCAACACCAACGCGAGAATTCATATCTCCTACTACAACAAGAGCTGCAAAACGGAAGTTCTTACCACCCTTAACAGTCTTTGATACTCTGTTTATAGCAACAACTCTTTCTTCTAGATCGAGCTCTTGTGGTTTAATATCTTTGGTCATATTTCCCTCCTTGATTAGAAGTTCAGGCCAGCTTCTCTAGCGCCTTCAGCAAGTTCCTTAACGCGTCCGTGATAGATGTATCCACCTCTATCAAATACAACGTCTTTAATTCCCTTGTCGATTGCACGCTTACCGATTAGCTTACCAACTTCTCTTGCTGCTTCTTTGTTTCCAGTATGCTCGAGGCTAAATTCTTTGTCGTTAGAAGATGCGCTTACGAGTGTTATCATTTTAACATCGTCAATAATTTGAGCATAGATGTGCTTTGAAGATCTTTTTACACATAATCTTGGACATTCAGATGTTCCATTAATCTTTAGACGCACTCTTCTATGTCTTTTTTGACGTAATGCATTTCTGTCAATTCTACTAATCATTTAAACCTCCTACTTACCGGTCTTACCAACTTTGCGACGAACGTGTTCATCAGCATAGCGAATACCTTTTCCTAGATATGGTTCAGGTGGTCTGTATCCACGAACAAGAGCTGCAAATTGACCAACTGCTTGTTTGTCAGCACCTTTGATGATAATTGTATCTTGTTGAGGTACTTCAACCTTTAATCCTTGTGGAACTTCAACATCAAGTGGATGTGAAAAACCAAGTGTTAAACCTAATTTTGCACCATTCATTTGAGCTCTGTAACCAGTTCCGATAATTGTTAGCGTTTTAGAAAAACCTTCGCTAACACCTACAACCATATTATAAATTAAACTTCTTGTTAATCCATGTAGACTTCTAACTCTTTTGGTATCATTTGAGCGGATAACTTCGTATCCTCCGTCTACTTTTTCAAGTTTCATTTCAGGAACCATTGTTAGAGATAATTCTCCATTTGGGCCCTTAACGTGTACGTCTTGGCCTTTGACATCCATAGTAACGCCACTTGGGATTTCAATTAGTTTTCTACCAATTCTACTCATCTTATCCTCCTTACCAGACGTAGCATAGTACTTCGCCACCGACTTTTTGTTGGCGTGCAGACTTGTCAGTCATAATTCCCTTTGATGTAGAGATAACTGCAATGCCTAAACCACCAAGTACGGTTGGAAGTTCATTTGAATTTACATATATTCTTAAACCAGGTTTAGAAATTCTTCTAATGCCTGTAATTACTCTTTCCTTCTTGTTTATATATTTAAGCTCAATGCGAATTGTATCTTGAACACCTTCTTCAATTACTTGAAAGTCATTGATGAATCCTTCTTGTTTAAGAATTTCCGCAATAGCAAGCTTAATTTTGCTAGCAGGAATGTCCACTGTTTCATGTCTTTGGTGGTTAGCATTCCTGATTCTAGTTAGCATATCAGCAATAGGATCTGTTAACATCTTTTTTCCTCCTTTACCAACTTGCTTTCTTTACTCCAGGGATTTCGCCTTTATAAGCGAGTTCTCTAAAGCAAATACGACAAATTCCGTATTTTCTTAAATACGCATGTGGTCTTCCGCAAATCTTGCAGCGATTGTATGCTCTGGTTGAGAATTTAGGTTCTCTTTTTTGACTTGCAATTTTTGATTTCTTTGCCATTGTTCCTCCTTACTTCCTAAAAGGCATCCCTAAAAGTTCAAGCAATGAAAAAGCTTCTTCATCTGTTCTTGCAGTTGTGATGATAGCAATGTCCATACCGTGAATATCTTGAACTTCATCGTAAATAATTTCTGGGAAAATTAGCTGTTCTTTAACACCTGTTGCATAATTGCCTCTGCCGTCAAAGCTGTCTTTGCTAACACCTCTAAAGTCTCTAACACGTGGAAGTGAGATGTTCATAAACTTATCTAAGAAATAATACATCTTATCACCACGAAGAGTAACTTTTGCACCAATCTTCATGCCTTCACGTAGTTTAAAGTTCGCAATTGATTTTCTAGCATGAGTCACAACAGGTGCTTGACCAGAAATAAGTGCAAGTTCTCTAACTACATTTTCTAACATTTTTGGATTGTCCTTAGCCTTGCCTAGACCAACGTTTAAAACTATTTTTTCAAGTTTTGGAATTTCATTTACGTTCTTATAGCCGTGTTTCTTAACAAGTTCAGGCACAACCTCAGTTTTATATTTTTCTAATAATCTTGGAGCCATTATATTCCTCCTTAGTCTATAACTTCCCCGTCGGACTTTCTAAATCTAACTTTAGTTCCGTCCTCTAGGAATTTGTACCCAAGTCTTGTACGTTTCTTGTTTGATTGATCGAAGTACATAACATTACTTGCGTCAATCTTGCCTTCTGATTTAATAAGTCCGCCCGGTTTTGTAGGTCCCATTGGTTTTTGGTGTTTAACTTGAATATTGACCCCTTCGACAATTACCCTATTTTCTTTTGGAAAAGTACGTAATACTTTGCCAGTTTTACCTTTGTCTTTTCCTGCGATAACTATAACTGTGTCTTCTTTTTTAATTCTCATATGGCACTCCTTATAAAACCTCTGGAGCTAAACTTACGATCTTCATGAAATCGCCTTTTCTTAGCTCTCTTGTAACAGGCCCGAATATACGGGTTCCAACTGGGTTTTTATCTTCTTTAATAATAACGCATGCGTTGTCGTCAAAAGCAATGTAGCTTCCGTCAGGACGTCTAACTGGACGTTTTGTTCTAACGATAACAGCTTTTTGAACATCACCTTTTTTTACAACTCCGCCGGGTGTTGCACTTTTAACAGCAACAACTACAATGTCCCCTACGCTTGCGATTCTTCTCTTTGAACCACCCAACACTTTAATAACGAGGACTTCTTTTGCCCCAGAGTTGTCTGCAACTCTCATGCGGCTTTCTTGTTGTATCATATATTCCTCCTTTATTTTGCACGATCAATAATTTGAACGAGTCTCCATCTTTTTAGACGGCTTAGAGGTCTTGTTTCAGTAATTCTTACTTTATCTCCAACCTTTGCCTCGTTGTTTTCATCGTGAGCTTTAAAAACTGTTGTGCGATTGATTCTCTTTTTGTAAACAGGGTGGGCAACTTTGACTTCAACCTTAACAGAGATGGTCTTATCCATTTTATCGCTAGTAACAATACCAACTCTTGATTTTCTTAAATTTCTTTCCATCATTATGCCTCCTTCCTGATACCTAGAGCTCTTTCTTGCTCAATGGTTTTTACCTTTGCAATTTCTCTTCTAACTGTTCTTATTCTTAAAGGATTATCTAAACTACCTGTTGCAGCTTGGAAGCGTAGATTGAAAAGCTCAGCTTTTAAATCTTGTGCTCTGTTTTTTAGTTCTGCATCTGATAGTTGGCGAATTTCTTTAATCTTCATTACCAACACCTGCCTTTGATTCAAAGTCATCTCTTGTGATGAATTTTGTTTTAATTGGTAGTTTGTGAGCAGCGAGTCTCATAGCTTCTCTTGCTTCTTCAACAGGAACTCCACCCATTTCAAACATTACTCTACCTGGTTTAACTACTGCTACCCAGTATTCCGGTGCACCTTTACCACTACCCATACGAGTTTCAGCAGGTTTCTTTGTTACCGGCTTGTCTGGGAAAATTTTAATCCAGATATTACCGCCACGTTTAACGTATCTAGTCATAGCACGACGTGCGGCTTCTATTTGATTGGAGGTAATCCATGCTGGCTCTAATGCTTGAATAGCGTATTCACCATAAGTGATTGTGTTACCTCTTTGAGCGCTACCCTTCATTCTGCCGCGGTGGACTCTTCTTCTTTTTACTCTTTTAGGCATCAACATAATTATTTCCTCCTACTTTCCAGATTGTCCTTGTCCCTTGACAAATCTTTTTCTTCTCTTTCTATTTCTATCATCGCGTGGAGGTAGAATTTCTGGTAATTTGCCGTTTAAGACTTCGCCTTTGTAAATCCAAACTTTAACGCCGATTTTACCGTAAGTTGTATCAGCTTCTGCAAAACCATAATCGATATCTGCTCTTAGAGTTTGTAGAGGAATAGTACCCTCACTATATCCTTCAGCTCTAGCAATATCTGCTCCTCCTAGACGACCGGAAACTTGTGTTTTAATTCCCTTTGCACCCATTCTCATTGTTCTTTGAATTGCTGATTTCATAGCGCGACGGAATGCAATACGTCTTTCTAACGCACCTGCAATGTTTTCTGCAACTAATTGTGCATCAACATCAGGATTTTTAATTTCTTCAACATTTACTACAATGTCTTTTTTTGTCATTTTGCTTAATTTGACGCGTAATGCTTCAACACCTTCGCCACCTCTACCGATTACTACACCTGGTTTTTGTGTAAAGATGCTTACTTTTACTTTGCCTGCAGCACGTTCTATATCAATTTTTGAAATACCTGCTTGGTATAGCTCTTTTTTAACGAATTGTCTGATGTTGTAGTCTTCTACTAAAAGATCGCCGAATTCGCTTTTCTTAGCAAACCATCTGGAATTCCAGTCTTTAATTACGCCAACTCTTAAGCCATGTGGATTAACTTTTTGACCCATAACACTCTCCTTATCTTTCTTCGACTACTACGCCAATATGACTTAAACGTTTTAAAATCGGATATGCCATACCTTTTGCCTTAGGACGATATCTTTTCATCCTTGGACCATCATTTGCATATGCATCTTTAACATATAGCTTTGATCTATCTGCGTTGTTGTTATGTTCTGCATTTGCTACTGCCGATTTCAAGACATCTGATAAGATGCGTGCACCTTTTTTAGGTGTAAACATTAGGAAAGCTAATGCGTCATCAACTTGTTTGCCTCTAATTTCATTACAAATAAAATGAACTTTTCTTGGGGCAATTCTTACATATTTTGCAATTGCTCTTGTTTCCATAATATCCCCCCTATTTTCTTTGTGCCGTTTTGTTGTCTTTTGCGGCATGTCCTTTATAAGTTCTAGTAAGAACAAATTCACCAAGCTTGTGACCTACCATGTCTTCTGTAATGTATACAGGAACATGTTTTCTGCCGTCATAAACAGCAATTGTGTGGCCAACAAAATCAGGGAATATAGTTGATCTTCTAGACCATGTTTTAATTACTTTTTTCTCGTTCTTTTCGTTTAATGCTTCTACTTTTTTTAGTAGATGATCATCAGCGAAAGGTCCTTTTTTAATTGATCTACTCATTTATTCCTCCTTACTTGGTTCTTCTTCTAATAATTAAGCTATTAGATTTTTTGTTTTTCTTACGTGTCTTAACACCGTGGCTCTTCTTGCCCCATGGTGTCATTGGAGCTGGACGTCCTACAGGAGCTCTACCTTCACCACCACCATGAGGGTGATCTACAGGGTTCATAGCTGAACCTCTTACGTGAGGGCGTCTTCCTAAATAACGACTTCTACCTGCTTTACCAATTGTGATAAGTTCGTGTTCTGAATTGCCAACTGAACCAACAGTTGCTTTACATTCAAGTAGAACCATTCTCATTTCACCTGATGGTAGTCTTAATTGAGCGTATTTGCCTTCTCTACCCATCAATTGAGCTTCGTTACCTGCTGAACGAACCAATTGTCCGCCTTTGCCTGGCTTTAATTCAATGTTGTGAATTGTTGTACCTACTGGAATGTCTTTTAATTTAAGAGCATTACCAACTTTAATATCAGCGTTTTCGCCTGATAAGATAACATCGCCAACTTTTAATCCATTTGGATGAATGATGTATCTTTTTTCACCATCACGATAGAAGATAAGTGCGATATTTGCACTTCTGTTTGGATCGTATTCGATCGCATTTACTACACCTTCTACTCCATCTTTATCTCTTTTGAAGTCGATGATTCTATATTTCTTTTTAGCCCCGCCACCTCTGTGACGCATTGTAATCATACCTCTTGAGTTTCTTCCGGCATTTTTTGGAAGAGAGATTACTAGACTCTTTTCTGGAGTTGTTTTTGTAATTTCCTCAAAAGTTGAAACCGTCATGTGACGTCTACCAGGGGTTACTGGCTTAAAACCTTTAATCGCCATCTTTAGCCTCCTATTCTAGACCTTCGAAGAACTCAATTGATTTTGAACCTTCTTTTAGCTTTACAATTGCTTTTTTCCAGTCCGATGTTTTGCCTTCGATCATACCTTGGCGTTTCTTTTTGCCTCTCATGTTCATGATATTTACTTTTTCAACATCTACGCCAAAAATTTGTTCTACCGCTTTTTTAACTTCGGTCTTATTTGTATTTTTCTTTACACGGAAAGTATATTTCTTTTCTGCCATATCATCCATTGACTTTTCAGTTACGATTGGACGAATAATTACATCATAAGCATTCATTATTTAAATACCTCCTCGATTCTTGTTAAAGCGCCTTCACTTAAAACTAATGTGTCGTGCTTTAAGATTTCGTATACATTGATAAGATCTGCGAAAGTTACAGCTGTTTTTTGTAAGTTTCTTGCTGAAATATATACGTTTTTATCTACTGTTTCTGTAACAACAAGTGGTTTTACAGCTTTGATGTTTGATAAGAATGAAACCATTTCTTTTGTTTTTGGAGCTGCGAAATTGATATTATCTACAACTACAATCTTACCATCGTTAAACTTGCTTGTTAAAGCTGATCTTAGAGCTGTTCTTCTTGTTGTGCTAGGTAGCTTGTAAGAATAATCTCTTGGCTTTGGTGCAAAGATAACTCCGCCGCCCTTCCATTGTGGTGCACGGATTGAACCTTGTCTAGCTGCACCTCTACCTTTTTGTCTCCATGGCTTTCTTCCGCCGCCTCTTACTTCTGAACGTGTTTTAGTGCATTGTGTGCCTTGACGTCTGTTTGCTAAATGGTTAACTACTGCTTGGTGAACAGTTGATTCGTTAACTTCTGCTGCAAAAAGCTCTTCCGGAAGATCGATTTCTTTAATTTCTTCACCCTTCATATTTAAAACTTTAATTTTAGGCATCTCGTCCTCCTTTATTTCTTAAGTGCACTCTTGACAAGAACCATTGCGTTCTTAGGTCCAGGAATTGCACCTTTGATTAACAATAAGTTTTTGTCTGCATCCACTCTGATTAGTTCTAGATTTTGTACAGTTACTTGTTCGTTGCCTTTTCTACCCATCATTCTGTGTCCTTTGAAAACACGTCCTGGATAAGTACCAGCTGCCAAACCGCCCGGTCTTCTGTGGAATTTGGAACCGTGACTCATACGTCCTCTTTGGAAACCGTGTCTTCCAACAACGCCCAATGTTCCTTTACCTTTTGAAGTACCTATAACGTCTACAAAATTACCTTCTTCAAAAATATCTACTTTTACTTCGCTTCCCAATTCTAATTCTTGTAGGGAAGAATCTCTTAACTCTTTCAAATAACGCATTGGTTTTACACCAGCTTTTTTGAAATGACCTTGCGAAGGTTTATTCGCAAGCTTTTCTCTAATTGGATCAAATCCAAGTTGTACTGAATTGTATCCTTCTTTTTCAACTGTTTTCTTTTGAACAACAACGTTTGGTGTCGCTTCAACAACAGTTACGGCCACAAGTTCGCCTGTTGGTCCGAATACTTGTGTCATGCCGAGTTTTTTACCCATTATGCCTTTCATTAAGCACCTCCATATTTTATAGCGGATTGATTTTCAATCATATAAATCTTATAGCTTGATTTCGATGTCTACGCCTGTTGGCAGATTCATTTTCATAAGAGCATCAACAGTTTGTTGATTAGGATTGATAATATCGATTAATCTCTTATGTGTTCTTTGTTCAAATTGTTCTCTTGAATCCTTGTTTACGTGAACAGAACGTAGTATTGTAACAACTTCCTTGCGAGTAGGTAGTGGAACTGGTCCTGAAACTTCTACTCCAGTTCTTTTAGCAGTTTCCACGATTTTCTTAGCTGAGTTGTCAAGTACCTCGTGATCATATGCTTTAAGACGGATTCTGATTTTGTTATTTGTGCTCATAATACCCTCCTTCGTATGATTTGCCCTACATACGACGTCACCTACAACGCTGCCGGGTGTTTCTTATTCCGCTTAAAAAGAAAAACCGGTCAAGCTCGTAGGCTTCGTTGAGATCTAGCTCAACTTCTCCACGAAAATTACCTCTAAACAGAGCAACTTTCCGCTTCTACGCCTCGACTTTCGGGCACTTAAATAGTATAACAAATATTATTTGTGATATCAAGTGTTTTTGCAAAAAAACATTCAAAAAAATCAAAAATAATTTACCCGTGACATTTATCACGGCTAAATGCATTTGAAATTCGTTTGCATCTATCAACTTGTGCTTATATTATAACGATTTTAGCTCGATAAGTCAAGCGTCGTCGTAAAATTAAAATTCTCGGATATTTATCTGTCTCTTATACACATCTCCGAGCCCACGAGACCGTTATTCTAATCTCG
>CAMYPV010000013.1 GCA_947293975.1 uncultured Ezakiella sp.
GTTTAAAACCCTAATAAATTCATTGATGTATGATTCGTCTTTATCAGTAATCTTCATAAACAAATAGTTTATTATTGTATTACTTGTCAATTTAAAATCAATAGGAAAACCAAATTCATTTTTAACTTTTTGATAATAAACATCATTCAAGCCCTTTGACAGACTTGTTTTTATATCTTTCTTTATATTTTCAGAAATATTTGTGCCAGGTTCATTCAAGTGATTATATAGCATCATTAATTCTCTATCAATCATCTCGAGATTTTCCTTTATTGAGCTCATGATTTCAGTTAAAAATTTCTCTGTCCCAGAATAATTGAAATTTTTGTATAAAATTTTATGATCAATTTCACCCCAAAATACATTTACTAGACTTTTTATCTGTAGTTCGAAATTGTAATTTAAACCATTGTAAATATACCTGCCGTCAATTTTATAGATTTCAAATCCGTTCTTTTGAATTGCAGGCTGTTTTTCGTCTAATTTTAAAAATATATTCTCATTCAGATAAGTCGAATAAAAACCATCAGCTGTTTTAATCCTGAATAAATTTTCTATTTCTCTGAAAATTCTTCTCTCATCGCCTATAAATCTACACTCAATTCTTACACCAATAAGATCCGAGAGATTTTGTAATAAAATCTCTGGATCATTGTATTGGATGAATAAATTATTTCTAATTATCTTTTCCTTAAGACTTTTTTCTTCTTTAACTCTTGATTTTATATCCATAAAGTGATCCTTTGTGGCAAATGCTTGAGTGAAAAACGCATCAATCAATCCCTCTACTTTTGTCAAATCATCTTTATGTGAATTTAATAAATCTATTGATTTATCAATAAATCCAAATAGTTCTAATTCCATTATAATAAAATCTCTATCTTGTATTCCTCTTGAAGTTCCTTAACCTTATCTTGATAAGCTTTAAGCTGATATTTACGTCTTAATTCAGCCATTATATTTTCTTTTGCTGCATCAAAATCAGGTTTTTGCTTTGAATTAATCTTATTTAATTTGATTATATGATAACCAAATTGTGTTTTTACTGGTCCAGCAACTTCGCCTTCTTTTAAAGAAAATACAACATCATCAAACTCTTTAACCATTTGTCCTTGAGTGAAATCGCCTAAATTACCACCTTTTTCTTTTGATGGACACTTTGAAAATTCTTTCGCCAATTCTTCAAAATTTTCACCGTTATCAATCTTTTCTTTTATTTCTTTTGCTACATTTTCCTCTTCAACTAGAATATGTGAGGCATTTACAAAAGTTTTTTCCATTTCATCCTTATGCTTTTCAAAATATTCCTTTGCTTCTTCTTCTGTTGGCTCTGGAGCATTGTTAATTATTTTTTGATAAGCATAATTTTTCAAAAGATTTTCTTTTGTCTTTTGAAAAACTGACTGAAATTCATCATCATCTTCCATATCTTGATCTTTTGCATAGTATAGCATCAACTCTTGATTAAGCATCTCATTTAAGATAGTTTCAAATCCATTAGGCTCGTTCATAAAATGTCTTACTACATTTGGGTCTAAACTTGCTAAAAACTTTTGAAAATCATCATTTGTTACTTCTTTTCCACCAACTTTTGCAATGATTTTTGATTCTGTCATTATTGTCCTCCTTTATTTTTCTAACTCAATCTTAAATTTAACTTCATTTCCATTAATATCAGTAGGTTCTTCTGTTAACTTACATAAATCCATACTTGTAGCAAGTGTTTCAGATTTAATACCATCGATATAATCCTTAATAGCAGTTACAAAATCTTCTTTTGCATCATATTTAATAACTATTCTGTCGCTAATATTTAAATCAAGTCTCTTTCTTTCTTGTTGAATTTTAGAAGTTAATTCTCTTGCATATCCCTCAGAAATTAATTCATCTGTTAATACAGTATCTAATAGAACATATATTCCATTTTCAAGTTGAACGTCAAATCCTTCTTTTGCAGATACTCTAACATCTAAATACTCTGAATTAATCTTGTAGTTTTCTCCATTTAATTCAATTTCAAGGTCAGATTTTTCAAGTTTGTTAATTAACTCACTCTTATTAGAATCTGACAAATACTTAGCAAAGAGTCCAACTTTTTTGCCAAAAACTGGACCTGCCAGTTTAAAGTTTGGTTTAACTTCATAATTCATATATTTTGATACATCGTCAGAATATTCAATGTTTTTAACATTTAACTCTTCTTTGATTAGCTCATCTAGATTGCCAATTTTATCTTTATATTTTTTATCAATAATAATTGAATTAATTGGCTGTCTAACCTTTATATTTTCTTTTTCACGACCAGCTCTACCTAAAGATACTATGCTTCTAACAAGATCAACTTTATCTTCAAGTGTTTGATTAATTAAATCGCTATTTACTTCAGGATAATTTTCAAGATGAACTGATTTGCCGTCTGTTAAATGTAAATACAATTCTTCTGCGATAAACGGTGTGAATGGAGCAATCAATTTAACAAATGATAATAAGACTTCATGTGTTGTTTGGAATGCAGAATCTTTATCTTTAGAATTTTCTCCCCAGAAGCGTCTTCTAGAACGTCTAATATACCAATTTGATAAATCTTCAACTACAAAATCTACAAATGCTTTTGATATCTTTGTTAATTCAAAAATATCAATATTTTCTTCCACCAATTTAATTAATGAATTTAGTCTTGAAATAATCCATAAATCCAATTCATCTCTTTCAGACATTGGAACATTTAACTTATCAGGTTCTATATTTTCGCTATTAACATATAGTGAGAAGAATATATAAACATTTCTTAAGCTTCTAATAAACTTAGATTCAACTTCCTTAAGTCCATCTTCATCATATTTTGTTGGTAGCCATGGAACAGAAACATATACAGCATAAAATCTAGCGACGTCAGCTCCATATCTATCAAATATATCAAATGGATCAAGGGTGTTTCCTCTGCTCTTGCTCATCTTTTTACCGTATTTGTCCAAGACTAAGTCATTTACAAGAACAGATTTATAAGATGATTTACCTGTCATATATGTTCCTATTGCAATCATCGAATAGAACCAACCTCTTGTTTGGTCAATACCTTCACAGATAAAATCAGCTGGATAGTATTTATCAAAATCATCTTTATGTTCAAATGGATAGTGTAATTGAGCAAATGGCATAGCACCACTATCAAACCAAACGTCAATAACGTCAGTGTATCTAGTCATTTTGCCACCACATTTTTCACATTTCAAATGACAATCATCAACATATGGCCTGTGTAGATCAATGCTTTCATCAATGTCTTCAATGGTTCTCTCTACAAGCTCAGCCTTACTACCAACGCTTGTAATATGATTGCATTCTTCACATTTCCATATTGGAAGTGGTGTACCCCAATATCTAGTTCTCGACAATGCCCAGTCATTAAGATTTTCAAGCCAATTACCAAATCGCTTTTCACCAACAAATTCAGGGAACCATTTTACGCCTTCATTTGCTTTTATCATTTTATCCTTAAAACTTGTAACATTAATATACCAAGATGGCTTTGCGTAATAAATTAAAGGTGTATGACATCTCCAGCAGTGAGGATAGTTGTGCTCTACCTTTTGTTTGCGAAGCAATTTTCCTTGTTCTTTTAAATAATCTAAAATTTCAGGATCAGCATCAAATACATCCATGTCTTTCCATGTGCCAACGCTATATTTTCCTTCTTCATTAACAGGATTTAATACAGGTAAATCATATCTCTTTCCAGTGTTGTAGTCGTCCTCGCCAAATGCAGGTGCAGTATGAACAATTCCAGTACCATCTGAAATAGTTACATAATCAGCAATAGTAATATAAAATGCCTTTTTGTCAGTTGATAACATTGGAATTAGCTGTTCATATTCAACTCCTTCAAGCTCTGAACCCTTAACTGTTTTTATAATTTCATAATCTTCTGTAACACCTTTTAAAACAGAATCAACTAAATCTTTTGCCATCCAATACAATTCGCCATTATCGTTATTCTTTAATAGTACATAATCTACATCAGCATTTACCGTTAAAGAAACATTTGATGGTAAAGTCCATGGAGTAGTTGTCCATGCAATAAAATATTCATCTGAATCCTTTCTTTTGAACTTTACATAAGCAGTCGTTGTAGTTATATTTTCATATCCTTGTGCAACTTCGTGCGATGCAAGTCCAGTGCCACATCTTGGACAATATGGAAGAATTTTATGTCCTTCATATAACAAATCATCCTTAAACATCTTATCAATTATATGCCATACGGATTCAATATATTTATTGTCAAATGTAATATATGGATTATCAAGATCAATTTCATAACCCATTCTCTCTGTCATTTTTCTCCACAATGATTCATATTGGAAAACAGAATCTTTACATTGTTTATTAAATTCCTTTATACCATATCGTTCAATATCTTTTTTGTTATGAAGTCCTAACTTCTTTTCAACTTCAATTTCAACAGGCAAACCGTGCGTATCCCATCCAGCTTTTCTTTCAACATAATAACCTTTCATAACTTTGTGTCTACAAGTTAAATCTTTTAATGTTCTACTTACAACGTGATGAATTCCAGGCTTACCATTTGCTGTTGGTGGTCCTTCGTAAAAGTTGAATCTCTTACCACCTTCCCTAGTTTTTAAGCTCTCATGTAGAAGATCAATTTCTTCCCAATATTTAGCTATTTTCTCTTCACGCTCTTTAACTGGTAAATCATCAAGAGCTCTAAATTTTTCCATATAACCTCCCAATAAAAAAATCCCTCGAATAATCGAGGGACGAAATTTCCGCGGTACCACCTTCGTTTGCATAAGCACACTCAAATGTAATTAACGCTTAACTCACGCCCGAAGGTAATCCAAAGTTGATACCATTATAGATAAATTTACGACTTCACACCATCTGTCGCTCTCTGAAAAATTCATTCTACATGCTGTCTTCTTACATATATTACAACATAAATCGACAAATATGTCAAGTCTTATTTAATATTCATCCATTTGTTTCCTCAAATCTAAAAGTGTAGAATCTGGCAGGATAACATCTTCATATTTTAATATCTCGCCTTTATTTACATCTCTTTTTAAAATTACATCTTCTGATATAAATCCGTAAGGTAATAAACCTCTTTTTATTGAATCATCATATGTCGTAATAGTTCCATATGAAGTTTTTCCTCCAGCTCTATCTAGTCTATCGCCTTTTTTTAGATTAATTTTTGCTACTGCAACAGTGTCGGCATAAGGCTTATCAGATAAAGGCGCAATTGTTTCTACATTATAAAAATATGCTTGCAATATGCTTATTGGTGCTTCAATGCTAGTCAGATGAAATGGTCTATATAGAATATAATATGGACCTTCGCCAATTTTTAAAAATTTCATCTCATAATCAATTAATTCATGATTAGCCTTAACCATTATAAAAACACCTGGTGCAATTCCAAAAACAAAATCAGCTATCTTAAACGAATTTAAAATACCACCATCAGACTTTAATTTTAATTTCTTATCTAGTGCTTTTAAGTCTGAATCTATACCATGTGCACCAACTTTATCCGGTTTAAAGCCAGTTGCATTGCACATCATAGTAAGTTCTTCCATGGTTTTTGAACCGTCGACAAACGTAGCCAACATATATGGCGACAGGCCTTTTCTCAATGCCTCATCTTTAAGGGTTTCATAATTTGCGTCAAAATTAAGTGGATTATTTTTTCCCTTGCCAATGGCTAAGACATCAAAGCCTAATAATGTTGCAAAATCATACATTTCTTTTACCGATCCAGGCTCATCACCTGCTATACCAGTATAACAAACACCGTTTTTTCGTGCCATTTTTGCAAGTATAGGACCTATTACAACATCACATTCGACATTAAGACTTACAATTGTTTTTTTAGACTCTATCGCTTTTTTCGCAATTTTAGCACCTTCATAGGTGGATCCTGTTGCATCAACAACAACGTCAATAGCATCTAAACCAATAAAATCATATGGATTATTAACAACAAAATAATTGTCCAGATTATAATCATTAACATTATTTGTAATTATAATCTTATCATCATCAACTCCACAAGATCTAAATGTTTCTATAGCCTTTGCCTCTGTCCTATTGTGAATAATATTGCACTTAAATCCATCAATCATATTTAATTGAGCAACCAAAGATGAACCCATAAATCCAGTGCCAATTACAAACACATTTATAAATTTGCCTTGTCTATTGTATTCTTGTAATTTATTTAATAATACTTGCATATTCACCTCAATTTATCTGACACTAACAATGCAGAATATATTGCCCAGGTTAAATTATAACCTCCACAATCTCCATCAACGTCAATTACTTCACCCGTAAAATATAATCCATCAACAATTTTTGATTGCAGGTTCAAATCAATTTCATTTGCATTTATGCCACCAACTGTAATTTGACTTAAAGCCCATGAACCCGCCTGAATGTTTTCAACTTCAAAAACTTTTATCAATTTGACCAATAAATCTACATTGATCTCTCTGGTATTTTTAATATTTAATATTTTAAATAATACTTTATATAGCCTCTTGTGAATAATGCCATTTAATATCCACCTGGGATCATCTGACACATGATTATTCAACCTATTTTTAATTATTTCTTTTAGACTATCAGCATCAATTTCTGGCAAAAAATCTATAGATATTTTATTTATTTTGTTTCTTAAAATATAAGAACTTAATTCAAAAATAGCATTTCCACTAATACCATTTTCTGTAAAAAGTAAATCACCTGTATTTATTTTATCCATAGCTGTAATCTTTGCAGTAACTTTCAAACCTTTTAGCTCTCGATTAAATGGAATTTTCGTAACCAAAGGTCCAATGCCTGGATATAGCTTTGTTTTTGTATGACCCAATTTTTCGACTAACTTATACTGAGTTCCATCAGTACCCATATTTGGATAACTCATAGAACCAGAAGAAAAAACTATTTTATCAAATTCATACGAATTATCATTTGTTTTTAATATAAATTTTTTGTTCTTGTCAATCGATATAATCTCTGAATTCAAATATACTTCTACATTTGAATTATCTAATTCTCTTAACAAAACCTCTACAACTGACTGGGCCTGAAGACTCATTGGATAAATTCTATTTCTTTCATCAGTATAAGGTATAATTCCAAGATCAATAATATAATCACGAGCTTTTGTGAAATCATCTGAAAATATGCTGTCAATAAATTTTTTATCACCATGAAAATTATTTCTTTGTATAGATGAATTAGAAAAATTACATCTTCCGTTGCCTGTTATTAAAAGTTTTTTTAGACATCTATCGTTCTTTTCAAATAAACTTACTTGATGTCCTTTTTTTGATAATTCGATTGCAGATATAACACCTGATACACCGCCACCGATAACGCCAACTCTCATTATTCTTCTATAGCTTGCAACTCTTCAGCTTGAAAGTATGTTGTAATTGCTTCAATCATTTCGTCAAGATCTCCGTCTAAAAATTCTTGAAGTTTATACAATGTTTTATTTATCCTATGATCAGTAACTCTACCTTGTGGGAAATTATATGTTCTAATCCTCTCTGATCTGTCACCTGATCCTACTTGGCTTCTCTTCATATCAGCCATTTTTTCGTGTTCTTCCCTTAACTTAATATCATACAATCTTGACTTTAAGATCTTTAATGCTTTCTCTTTATTTTTAAGCTGACTTTTTTCATCTTGACATGTAACAACTAAGTTTTCAGGCAAGTAGGTTATTCTAACAGCTGAATCTGTAGTGTTAACTGATTGTCCACCATGACCGCCAGATCTATAAACATCAATTTTTAAATCTTTCTCGTCAATATCAATTTCTACGTCCTTAGCTTCTGGTAATACAGCAACTGTTGCAGCCGATGTATGAATACGGCCTCCGCTTTCTGTTTCGGGTACACGTTGAACTCTATGAACACCTGATTCATGCTTTAATTTAGAATAAGCTCCCTTACCATTAATCATAAAAATAGCTTCTTTGTATCCACCAATGCCAATTTCATTTGTACTCATAATATCAATAGACCATCTATGACGTTCTGCGTATCTTGAATACATCCTAAATAAATCACCAGCAAATAGAGCAGCTTCATCTCCACCTGTACCAGCACGAATTTCAACAATAACATTTCTATCATCATTAGGGTCTTTGGGAATAAGTAATGTCTTAATTTTAGTAAATAATTCACTTTCTTTTTCTTCAAGATCTTTTAATTCTTCTCTAGCCATGTCCTTCATTTCGTCATCAAGATTTTCTTCTAAAAGTTCTTTTGTGCTTTCAAGCTCGCTTAAACAATCCTTGTATTCCTTAATAACCTCAACTATCTCTGTCAAATTTGAATGCTCAATCATAACAGCTTGATATTTTTCAAGATCATTTACAAGTTCAGGATCCATTATCATCTTGTTAAGCTCTTCATATCTATCTTCTATACCTTTTAATTGTTCTAACAATTTTTTCTCCTTTCTATAATTATAAATCTATCCATATCACTATAGTCCTTAAAAATTTTATAATTAAATTTGCTATCATCTATTAATTTTTTTATCAATTCAGCATGAGTTTCATCAAATTCAATATAAACAGACGATTCATCACTAATAAAACGATCTAATTTACCAATTATTTTACTTATTATATCCATCCCATCATCACCAGAAAAAAGTGCTATATTCGGTTCAAATTTAACCACAGTTTCGTCTAAATTATCTTTTCTTAATAATGGAACATATGGAGGATTAATAGTAATTAAATCAAATTTACCATCTATATTATCAAATAAGTCAGATTCTATAATATTAGCATTTACATTATATTTTTTGCAATTTATATCACAAACCTGCAAGGCTTCTTTAGAAATATCTGATAATATTGTATCGCTAATATCTAGCTCCTTGGATAATGTTATTCCAATGCATCCACTGCCTGTACACATATCCAAATATCTTTTAATTTTTTTATTTTTATTTCTCTTAATACATTCTTCTACCAAAATTTCAGTCTCTGGTCTAGGTATTAATACCCTATTATCAATGTAAAATATTCTATTAAAAAACTCTTTGTAATTTAAAATATAATTGTATGGCTCTCCAACATTTCTTCTATCAATAAATTCAAAAACTCTATTTACAGTTATATCGTCCAAGTCAATATTTCTGTTAAAATGTATATCATTAAGACTTAAACGAGCAACATCTTGTAAAATTAAATTTACTTCATATTCTTTATTGAATTCAATATTTAATTTTTCTAAGACATGTTTTTTTAATTCAAATAATTTCATAAAAATTTTTAATAAAATAAAAGAGCTGCATACATGCAGCTATTTTTATTTTTCTGATTTTTCATATTTTTTCTTAAATTTCTCAACTCTACCACCACGTTCAGCAAATTTTTGCTTACCTGTATAAAATGGATGGCACTCTGAGCAAACATCAACTTTTAATTCGTCTCTTGTTGAGCCAGTTTTAAAAGTATTACCGCATGCGCATGTAACATTTACTTCCTTAAATTCTGGATGTATACCTTGTTTCATATTACTCACCTCTCTCTATAATATTCGATAGTTCGCTTTTCAACTATATTATTATATATCTTTTTAGTCAAAAATGCAAGTGTTATTTAGCATACTCAGGTTTCTTATCCAAATAATGTACAGCTTTAATAAACCTTACAGTTCCTGTTTCAGCTCTTAATACAAGAGTTTCTGTTTCTGCAACATTCTTTTTGATAAATTTAACACCATCTAGTAATTCGCCGTGACTTACTCCTGTAGCAGCAAAAGCCGCTTCATTGCCCTTAACCAAATCGTCAATTCCATAAATTGTATTGCATTTTACGCCCATTTTTTCACATCTTTCTTCCTCTTCTTTGCTGTTAGGAGTAAGATATCCTTCAAAATGACCGCCTAAACATTTTAATGCAACAGCAGCAAGAACTCCCTCTGGTGCGCCACCTCTACCAATTAAGATATCGCCACTTACATGATCAAAGCAAGTTGATATTGCACCAATAACGTCTCCGTCTTGTATAAATCTAATCCTTGCACCTGCTTTTCTAATCCTCTTAGCGTAATCATCATGTCTTTCTCTGTCTAACATAACTACAGTTATATCAGAAATATCCTTATTTAAAACTTGTGTCAATATCTCCAAGTTTTTTTCGATTGGATACTCTATAGATACTTTGCCTTTAGCCTTAGGACCACAAGCAAGTTTTTCCATGTACATATCCGGTGCATGTAAAAGATGTCCCTCTGGTGCAACTGCAACAACTGAAATTGCATCATTCATACCTTTTGAAATAGCTGTTGTGCCGTCTAATGGATCAACTGCAATATCAATATGAAGAGAACCCTCATTTCTTTGACCAATTTTCTCTCCTATATAAAGCATTGGAGCTTCGTCGATTTCACCTTCGCCAATAACAACAGTACCATTTATATCAACTGTTTCAAACATATTTCTCATAGCATCAACAGCAGCTTGATCTGCGGCATTTTTATCACCTTTGCCTAAAAATTTTGCAGAATGTAATGCAGCTGCTTCTGTAACTCTAGCCAAATTCATTACTAGATTTCTATCCATTTTATTACTCCTTATTTATTACCTTGTTGAAACTTGTTCCAATCCTTTTTAAACCCTTCAATCCCCTTATCAGTTAATGGGTGATTTATCATTTGGTTAAAGACTTTATAAGGAATTGTAGCAATATCACTACCAGCCTTTGCAGCGTCATTTACGTGGTTAACAGTTCTAACAGATGCTGCAATAACTTCTGTATTTATACCATAATAATTAAACACATTCATTATGTCTTTAATTAACTGCATACCATCATATCCAATATCATCAATTCTGCCAATAAATGGACTAACATAAGTAGCGCCAGCATTTGCTGCCATTAATGCTTGATTTAATGAAAAAATTAGCGTGCAGTTAGTTTTTATTCCTTCAGAAGATAAAATCTTAATAGCGCTTAAAGCTTCTTTAGTCATAGGAACTTTAACTACTATGTTTTCATGTATTTTAGCAAGTTCTCTTGCTTCGGCCACCATACCATCAGTATCATACGAATTTACCTCAGCGCTTATTGGGCCATCTACAATATTTGTAATTTCTGTTACTACAGATTTAAAATCTTTGCCTTCCTTTGCAATCAAGCTAGGGTTAGTAGTTACGCCAGATATAACGCCTAGGTTTGCGATTTCCTTTATTTCATCAATATTAGCTGTATCTATAAAAAAACGCATTTTTACTCCTATAAATCAATTGATCCAATTTTTACAAAACCATTTTCTGGTTTTAATTGATCTTCTACTTTCCATTTTTTGTCAAATCCTGTCATATTATAAAGTCTTTCATAATAATACATTATAATACCAGCATCTTCATAGAAATATTTTCCGTCATATTCTGCCAAATATAAATCAACAGAATTATTATTCACAACAAATCTCCACGTTTGAGAATTCAATGTGTTAGGAGCAAAACGAATGTAATAGAATAAATCATCTAGTCCACGTTGTTCTAATATGTCTAAATCAATAGGATTATTTAATTTGCCATCAAATACAATCTCATCAACAGGCTTTCTTTCACTTGCTTCTTCGACCACAAATGGATTTCTAGCCTTTGGATAGCCAATTGCTAAAATTATATCAGGTCTGTGGTTTGTACCGAATATTTTTTCGCGAACATCATTTGGAGTATCAAAAAGACCAATCCAGCATGAGCCCAAACCTTCTGATTCAAGAAATGTAATTATATCTTCTGCATTATACATTCCAATAACTTTTTCTCTATCTGATGAAGAGCCAAGGTCAACTGAAATGTAACTTGGTGCATCAATCATTACTCCATTGTATCCTGCATGACCATCTAATCCTTTATAAATAGCTTTGCCATCTACATGTAATTCAAAAGTATTTGCCTTATCTGCATTAAAAACTCTGATTAAGTTTTTAATCTTTTCCAATGTATCCTTGCTTACAGCACGAGATTTAAAATGTCTTACACTTTTTCTCGAACTTAAAAAATTATTCATTAACATAATTTTACCTCCTAAATATATTATAACAAATTATATTGAAAAATGCTAATCTTCGCGAGAATCTAAAATAATTGTCACTGGACCATTATTGTTAAAAATCAAATTCATATCCGCTCCGAATTCACCAGTCAAAACATCAAGATTTGATTTTTTTAATTCTCTAACAACATCTTCATACAAAGCATTTCCTAATTCTCTACCAGCAGCATTCATAAAATTTGGTCTTCTGCCCTTTTTACATTTTGCATGAAGAGTAAATTGACTTACAACAAATATACTTGCATTAACATCTATAGCACTTAAATTCATCTTTCCATCATCATCAGAAAAAATTCGTAACTCTGGAATTTTTCTCACTATATATTCTACATCTTCATTTGTGTCATCATTTTTTACGCCCAATAACACCAATAACGCTTTATTATCTGTCTTTGAGTAGACTTTATCATCAATTATACATTTAATGCCATCTGTTCTTTGTATCACAGCAATCATACTAATTAATCTTCCTATATGCATCCAAAACTGATGGAATCAATTTTAAATCTCTTAAAATTGCATTTAATTCGCCTTTATTATCAACCTTAACGCTCATAGATATTGTAACCATAGAATTCTCTTCAACCTTTGCATTTAAACCAGTCAATTGCGCTTTTTGTTCTCTCATGAATCCTGCTACTTCACTTAATAAACCAACTCTGTCAGTTGCTCTGATTTCAATATTGCTATAAAACGCTCCGTCAATATCATTGCTCCATCTAACTGATATTTCAGATAATCTATTTTTTAATTGTGTAGCATTAGGACAATCCAATCTATGAACACTTACGCCATGACCCTTTGTAACAAATCCAATTATATTGTCACCGGGCAATGGATTACAGCATTTAGATAATCTGACTTTTAAGCCAGGTATATCATCAACAATTACAGAGCTTTGAGATCTTGATACCTGATCTTTTGGTTCAAATAATTGCTCTGGAATATTGTTTTTAGGTTTTAAAATTTCTACTTGAGACCTTATTTTATTAACTACATTTGCTAATTTTAGGTTACCATAACCAATTGAATGATATATATCATCTATTTCATTTGCTGAGAAATATACTAATAAATCATCGATGTTTTCTTTAGATAATGCAATATTTGGATTAATATTAATCGCCTTTAATTCATTCCAAAGCATATCCTTACCGAGAGCTGTGTTTTCTTCTTTATCAATTGATCTAAACCATGATTTAATTTTACTCTTTGCTCTTGTACTTTTTACAAATTTTAGCCAGTCTCTACTTGGACCAACCAAGTTTTTACTCTTGGTAATCTCAACTATATTACCATTTTCTAATTTATAATTTAACGGAACAATCTTTCCATCAACTTTAGCACCAATACATCTATTTCCAACATCAGTATGAACTCTGTACGCAAAGTCTACAGGAGTAGATCCTTGTGGCAAATCAATTACATCACCATTTGGAGTAAAAACAAATACTTCATCATTAAAGAAATCGACCTTTAGTGTTTCCATAAAGTCTTTAGGATCAGTTAAGTCAGATTGCCATTCCATTAATTGTTTTAACCATTTTAAATTAGAGTTAAAATTAATATTTTTTAATTTTTCTTTATACATCCAGTGTGCAGCGATACCATATTCAGCTGTTCTATGCATATCCCAAGTCCTAATTTGAACCTCAAATATATCACCATCATTACTCATAACAGTAGTATGAAGCGACTGATACATATTAGGCTTAGGCATAGCAATATAGTCCTTAAATCTTCCAGGAATCGGTTTCCAGTTTGCATGAACAACACCAAGTGCTGTATAACAATCATTTAAAGTATCGAGAATAATTCGTACTGCAGTTAAATCGTATATTGACTCAAATGATTTATTTTGATCCTTCATTTTTTTATATATTGAATAAAAACTCTTTGGACGACCTTCAATATAATATTTTAAATTTTGTTCATCAAGTTTTTCTTTTAATTTTTCGATAATATTGTCAATTTGATACTCACGTTCGGCTCTTTTTTTATTAACTTTTTCTACCAAATCATAATAAGTATCTGGGTCAAGATGCCTTAAGCAAAGATCTTCTAACTCCCATTTAATTTTCGAAATACCAAGCCTGTGAGCAAGAGGAGCATATATATCAAGTGTCTCTTTTGCAATTCTAATGCGCTTTTCATCTGCCATATATTCAAGTGTACGCAAATTGTGCAATCTATCTGCCAACTTAACAATGACAACCCTTATATCCTTGCTCATTGCTAAGACTAATTTTCTGATATTCTCTGCCTGTGATTCTTCGCCTGATTGATAGTTTAAATTCTTGATCTTTGTAACGCCTTCGACAATGTTTGCAATATCTGTACCAAATTTTTCTTCGATATCCTCATAAGTCGCATCCGTATCTTCTATCGTGTCATGCAGTAATCCAGCGCAAATAGTTGCAACATCCATATTCAATTCTGCCAATATTTCAGCCACAGCAATAGGATGAATTATATATGGCTCCCCGCTTTTTCTTTTTTGACCCTCATGATGTTTATATGCATAGTCAAAAGCCTTTTCAACTAAATTTTTGTCAAAATTACTATCATAACTTTCAATAATTTCTAATAATCTCTCAATCATAAAATCACCTCCTCCTATAAGTTTTTACAACAATGTCTACATCTTTTACACCTCTAAAATCATTTAACTTCGGATAGTAAACAATGTCAATCTTTATATTGCCTTGCGCAATCATTAAATTTAAATTTTCGTCACTCTTGACTATCTTATCTAAAAAAATATCTTCGTTTTCAAATAAAACTACTTCCTTAACAGTATTTGTAGATGTTAGCAACTGCAATTTAATGACATTCCTATTTTGACCAAAAACTCTAAAATTTTTCAAAATTAAATCTGTATCTGCAAATAATGGTTCTGGATTTCCCTTGCCAAATGGTCTAAATGAATTAATCATGTCAAGAAGTCTAATATCAACAAGTGCAATTGGAAAAATCGCATCTACATACACTTCTTTTTTTAGGTCTATATCCACCTTATCGGCATAACTATTGAGCGATTCTTTTAACGCTAATAACTTATCCTTATCAATCGACATTCCAGCTGCCATAGCGTGACCGCCAAATTTATTTAATAAATTACTACAATTAGTTAATGCATCAAAAATATTAAAATTTTCTATCGAACGCGCTGAGCCCTTCAGACCATCTTTTGCATCTGTAAAAATAATCGTTGGCCTATAATATTTTTCCTTGATTCGTCCGGCAATAATACCAGCTACCGATTCATGTGTATCTTCGGCATATTCGACAATAAATTTATCTAAATTTTCTTTATCAATCTTGCTTAAAGCTTTTTTAAGGCCTTCTTCAGTCATTAACTTTCTTTCTTCATTTAAAACATTAAGTTCGTTTGCGAGATATTTAGCTCGGTTTTTATCGCTTGTAGTCAATAATTCTATACCCAAAGACGCTGTATCTAATCTACCGCTTGCATTAAATCTCGGTCCTATAATAAAGCCTATATGATAGGTATCAATTGTATTTTTTTGAACCTGAGCAACTTCGTACAATGCGTTTAATCCAATGTTATTTGTTTTTCGTAACTCAGATATCCCCTTTGTGGCAATATATCTATTTTCCTTTGTCAAATCAACAACATCACACACCGTCCCCATTGCTGCAAATGATATAATTTCCGAATAAATTTCATCATCTAATAAATTATATTTTTTTAATAATTCGACACATATTTTAAATACTACTCCTGCACCGCAAAGCTCTTTATATGGGTACTTGCAATCAATTCTATGTGGATTTATAACGCCCAACGCACATGGCAGTATATCTTTACCATCTTCATTTTTAATTTCATGATGATCAGTTACAATTAAATCAATATTTAATTCTTTTGCAGCATCAGCAGCCTCAAAAGCTTGAACACCATTATCACATGTAATGATTAAATCTCCACCCTCATTTTTTATTTCTTTTACTATATCAGGATTAATTCCATACCCATCATTTACTCTATGAGGAATTTTATAATTAACATCTATTCCTAATTTTTTAAATGATTTAATAAAAATAGAAGTGCTAGTAATACCATCAACATCATAATCTCCGACAATATAAACTTTTTTATTATTTAGTATAACATCATCAATGGCGATTTTAAATATATCAAAATCCTTCATAAGATTAACATCATTTAAAAGTGTATCTGGATTATATATAAATGATTCAATATCTTTCATGTCAACAATATCTCTATTGTATAGAATTTGTAGTTTTGTCCTACTAAGTAAATCTAAAGAAGCATTAGGCATCAAATCTTTATTCTTTTGTTTTATAAACCACTTCTCCATTTTGCCTCCAAATAAAAATAAAAAAATAAGGGTAATACATACCCTTATTGTAACACTTTTTTAAATTTTAGTCTAGTTATTTCTTTTTGCTAATGTCATACCATACAGATGATGCTAAGAACAATGACGAGTAAGCACCAGCCAATAGTCCAATTAAAAGTGGCATAGCTAAAACTTTAACAGCTTCAGCTCCAACGTAATATAAAGTTACTACTGCAAAAACTGTTGTTACGGTTGTAATTATTGTACGTCTTAGTGTTCTATTTATAGAATAGTTAATAACTTCTTCCATTGTTCTACCATTCATAAATCTTTTTTCTTCTCTGATTCTATCGAATATAATAATTGTAGCATTGATTGAATAACCAACTATAGTTAATATTGCGGCAATCAAGCTTGAGTTAAATGGTAATTGGAAGATTGCATAACATGCAAGAGTAATCAAAACGTCGTGCAATAATGCAATAACAGCAGCTAAACCAAACTTAAATTCAAATCTAATTGTGATATATAATAACATCAAAACACCTGCAATGATAATTGATGTTACAGCTTTCCTTTGAATTTCGCGACCCATTGTTGCGCCAGTTGAATCACTAGAAATCTTTTCTTTTTCAATTCCTAATGTTTCTTTGATTTTTTCTTTAATTTCACCAATTTGTTTTGTATTAAAGTCTTTTGTACTTTTTACAATTGCTGTTGATTTTTCTTCGCCAGAATAAACAACAGATGCAGTATTATCTAATTCATGGAATATTGGCATTATTTGACTGCTTTCGATATATTTGTCAGCATGAATTTCAAAAACTGTACCGCCAGTAAAATCAATACCAAAGTTAAATCCGTTCATAAGGAAGAAAATAATACCAACAACTATAAATAATGATGAGATTGCATAAAATATTTTTCTATTTTTAATAAAATTCATGATAAACCTCCTATGCTCCCCATACCTTAGGATTTTTAGTCTTAATAAATCCAAGCATTAACTTTAGAATATATCTTGACAATAATACACCAGTAAACATTGATGCAACAATACCTAACATAAGTGTAATACCAAATCCTTTAATAGTAGCTACACCAAATACATAAAGTACAATACCTGCGATAAATGTTGTAACATTAGAGTCAATAACTGATGTTAAAGCTCTGTGATGTCCAGCATTAACAGCTGCACCCGGTGTCTTACCAGCCTTTAATTCTTCTCTAATTCTTTCAAAAATAACTACATTAGTATCGACAGCCATACCGATTGACAATATCAATCCTGCTATACCAGGTAATGTTAGTTTAACACCTAATAATAGATAGAAAATCACTAAAATTTCTGTATAAACTATTAAACCAATTACAGCTGGAATTGCAAGTACTTTGTATAATACCAACATGATAATCATAATAGCAATTAAAGAGATTCCAATCGCTAAAATAGATTTTTCATATGCATCAAGACCTAGTGTTGGTCCAATAACTGAGCTTGTCAATTCTGTTAGCGGAACTGGTAGCGCACCTGCTTTAATAAGTGTAGCCAAACGTGTTGCTTCTTCAACATTCATATTGTCTCCACTAATTTGTGCTTTACCACCACTAATTGCAGATTGTACAACAGGACTTGAAATAACTTCATTATCAAGAACGATAAATAAAATCTTTTTATTTATTTCTGATTCTTTAGATAGTCTTGCTGTAGCTTCATAAAATAAATCTGCACCTTCTCTATCAAACTCCAAACTTACAACTGGAACCTGACCTTTTACAGGATCATCTGTAAATTGTACAACTGATTCAACAACATTTTTACCTGTCAAAACCACGTTTTGATCTGGGTCAACAAATGAAAGTTGAGCTGTTTTACCAATTAATTGCATAGCTTCTTCAACATCCTTAACACCAGCTAGCTCAATTCTAATCCTGTTGCCGCCTTCAATTGCAATATTTGGTTCACTTAAGCCCATTCCATCAACTCTTTGTTGAATAACAGCCTTTGTCTGTTCCATTATTCTAGCTAATTCACTACCAGTCGCATCAGTTTGTGCTTCTAGTAATACATAAACCCCACCTTTAAGGTCAAGTCCTAATGAAATAGCATCCTTTGCTTTTACAAATTCTCTATCACCAACTTTTAGGCCAAAAAGTCCTACGCAAGCAATTCCTAAAACAATTGCTACTATGATGATAAAAGATATTACGGATTTTTGTTTCATAATCCCTCCTTAATCCTGATTTGCAAGAATAGAAATAGCACATTCAATACGCTTTCTTTCCATCTCGCATCCTATTTTATATGTTTTATTTATATCGTGGCTTGCGTACCATGAATTTGCATGACATCCACCACTGCAATAAAACCTAGCCCAACAATCTTTACATTCGTCCTTAGTAAATACATTTGTACACTTAAATTCATCACGGAGTTTTGTATTGGTTATACCATTATATACATCTCCCAATTTAAATTCTTTTTCACTTACAAATTGATGGCACGGGAACAAATCACCTGTTGGCGTTACAGCTAAATATTCGTGCCCAGCTCCGCAACCTGAAGCTCTTTTTATAATACAAGGACCTTGATTTAAATCAATCATAAAATGGAAAAACATGAAATTCTTATCAGTTTTCAAAATATCAATATATTCTTTTGAAAACCTTTCATACTCTTTTAAAATCTCATCTAAATGTTCTTCCCTTATTGCATAATACTCATTAGGATCTGTTACTACAGGTTCAACTGAAACTTTTTCAAAACCTTGATTGTAAAAGTCTAAAATATCATTTGAAAAATCCAGGTTTTGATTTGTAAATGTTCCTCTGATGTAATAGTCTTTGTCTCCCCTTCTTTCAACAAGTTTTTTAAACTTAGGTACAATTATATCATACGATCCTTTATCAGTTAGAGTCTTACGCATTTTATCATTTACTGATTTTCTTCCATCCAAGCTAAGAACAACATTGCTCATTTCTTTATTTAAAAAATCAATGACTTCATCATTAAGTAAAACACCGTTTGTTGTGCATGTAAATCTGAAATTCTTATCATATTCTTTTTCAAGCTCTCTACCATATTTTACCAATTCAACCATTGTTTTATAATTCATTAATGGTTCGCCGCCAAAAAAGTCAACTTCAAGATTTTTTCTATTTCCAGAACTCTTGCATAAAAACAACAAAGCTTGCTTTCCAATTTCCAAAGGCATTAAACATTTTTCACCTTTAAAATTACCTTGAGCAGCAAAGCAATATTCACATTTTAAATTACAATCATGAGCCATGTGCAAGCATAATGCTTTTACTACGTTTTGATTTTTAAAAGGAATCAAATCAACCTCAATAGGCTCCGTATAAAGCATATCCTCTTTTATAAGAGCCTCGATTTCTGATATTGCTATTTTAACTTGATTAACAGAATATCCAAATTTTTTAGCTAGATCTTCTGCACTGTATTCATCAAATACATCAACAATATCATACACTATTTTATCCACAAGATGTACTGCACCTGAATTAATATCTAAAACAACATACACATTATTTAGATAAAACTTGTGGATTTTATTCTTTTTATCCATTTTCAAAAAAATAGAGTGGAGAGTTCCACTCCTATTTTAAGTTTGGATTTTCGCACTTTTGATTGCCAACAGTGCAGCTTGTTTTGCAGGCTGATTGGCATGATGTTTGACATTCGCCACAGCCGCCTTTGCAATATGTGTGCTTTAAATTTTTCTTTGAAAGTGTTTTAACAAATTTCATAATTTCCTCCTATATTTGTCCTTCAATATCTGCGTCTTTAACGTCTTTTTTGTCAGCTACAGTTCCGACTGCTGATTTTAAAATCTCAATAACAGTCTTATCTGAACCAACCTCGATTTGAACAATATCTTTTTTAACTTTAACAACTTTTCCTAATATACCACCGATAGTGACAATATCATCGCCAGCTTTCAATTCGCTTCTCATCTTATAAACTTCTTTTTCGCGTTTCTTTTGTGGTCTAATAATAAAGAAATAAAAGAATACTAAGACTAGAGCCATAGGAAGTAAACTCATAATTGGGTTACCTGCTGGAGCTGCTGTTAAAATAGAATTCTTAAGTAATGAACTTAAACCTAACATTTAATCACCTCGCTTGGATTTATTATACATTATTTTATCTTTAATTGCAACGATTATTTTTTATAACCATATGATTCATAAAATTCATTTTTATATTCTAAGAATCTATCCTCTTCAATAGCCTTTCTTATATTTTCCATAAGATTTAATAAGAAGTGTATATTATGATATGTCAATAATCTTGCACCAAGAATTTCTCCCGCAACCATCAAATGCCTTATATATGCTCTTGAATAATTTTTACATGTACTACAAGTACAAGTAGGATCAAGTGGTGTGAAATCATTTTTATATTTAGCATTTTTCATGTTTATTCTTCCGTTTATTGTAAATGCTGCTCCATTTCTTGCATTTCTTGATGGTAGTACACAATCTGCCATATCAACGCCTCTTTCAACAGCTTCAAATAAATAATCAGGAGTACCAACTCCCATTAAATACCTCGGTTTATCTTGAGGCATATAATCAGTTGTAACATCAAGCATTTCATTCATTAAATCCATAGGTTCGCCTACACTAAGTCCGCCAATTGCAAATCCCTTTAAATCATGCTTTGTAGTTTCTATAGCGCTCTTAATTCGCAAATCCTTATACATTCCACCTTGAATTATTCCAAACAGAGCTTGATTTTCATTATCGCTTTTGGCTTCAACACATCTGTCTAACCATCTTAATGTTCTTTCAACAGAATGAGTAACATAATCTCTATCAGCTGGATATGGGATACATTCATCAAATGCCATCATGATATCGGATCCTAGATTCTCTTGAATTTTTATAGATTTTTCAGGAGATAAAAATATCTCACTACCATCTAAATGACTTCTAAATAATGCACCCTCTTCTGTAATTTTTCTTGAATCAGTCAGGCTGAATACTTGGAATCCACCAGAGTCTGTCAAAATAGGTCCATTCCAGTTCATAAATTTATGCAAGCCACCTGCCTCTGCAATCAATTCATCGCCGGGTCTTAAAAGAAGATGATATGTGTTAGACAATATTATTTTTGCATCTAATTTAACCAAATCTTCAGAGCTAAGAGTTTTAACAGTTGCCCTTGTACCTACTGGCATAAATATCGGCGTAGGTATATCTCCATGAGGTGTGTGCAAAATACCTCTTCTCGCTTTTGATCTTTTGTCAGTTTTTAATAGTTCAAATTCATACGTCATATTCTCTCCTATCTAATAAACATAGCATCGCCAAAACTAAAGAATCTATATCTATTATTAACAGCATATTTATATATTTCAAGTGTCTTCTCTCTTCCAATAATTGCAGATACTAGCATAATAAGAGTTGATTTCGGCAAGTGAAAGTTTGTAACTAAAGAATCCACCATTTTAAATTTATATCCTGGATATATAAAAATACTTGTACTATGATGTCCTGCTTGTAATTCACTATCTTTAACAGCACTTTCCAATGTTCTAACCGTTGTTGTACCAATTGCAACAATTTTTTTGCCAGATTTTTTTGCATGGTTAATCTTATCAGCAACTTCTTCTGAGATATAATATTCTTCTTCATGCATCTTATGATTTTCAGCATTTTGTTCTGTTACAGGCTTAAATGTACCTAGTCCAACATTCAAAGTGATGTACTCCATTTCAATGCCTTTTTCTTTTATGCGTTTTATCAAATCTTCCGTAAAATGCAAACCCGCGGTTGGAGCCGCAGCTGAGCCAGGTATTTTTGCATATACTGTTTGGTATCTATTTTGATCCTTAAGTTTCTCATGTATATATGGTGGTAATGGCATTGTACCAATTTCTTCAAGAATTTCTAGAAGTACACCATTATAATGCATTTTAACAGTCCTTATGCCCTCTTCATCATAACTTATAACCTCGATAGAAAGCTTATCTCCAAAATAAAAAATACTTCCAACTTTCGCTTTCTTTCCAGGTTTACACAAACATGTCCAAATATCCTTTTCTACTTCATGTAATAATAAAAATTCAACACTTTCTTCTTTACCTTCCCTACAACCATATATTCTTGCAGGAATAACCTTTGAATTATTTAATACAAGTATATCGCCTTCATCCAAAAGATCTACAATGTCGCTAAAATGTTTATCAGTTATACTTTGTTTTTCTCTATCATATACCAGGAGTTTTGAATCATCTCTTTTTTCTAAGGGATGTTGTGCAATTAAATCTTCTGGTAATTCAAAATCATAATCATTAATATCAATCATAAACTCGTTCTATTTCTACTCCTTCATAATAGAATTTTAAAATATCTTTATAATTAAAGCCTTGCTTAGCCATTTCGTTTGCTCCGTACTGACTCATGCCAACGCCATGGCCTACTCCCATTCCTATAAATTTAATACTTTCATTGCTACCATCATTAATGATTGTAAAGTCATTCCCTGAAGATGACTCTTCTCTTATTAAACAAGAATTTGGAATAGGATTATAAC
>CAMYPV010000014.1 GCA_947293975.1 uncultured Ezakiella sp.
ATCAGTATAAAATTAGACACTGACCAAGATTTGTCGGAAGACTTAAAGTCTATTGCCAATGTAAGCGACTTGACAAAGGAAAATGGTCTTTACAAGCTCGCTTTTAATAAGGGCAAGGATAATTTAAAACATCTGATAGATTTCTTGGAAGCCAAGGACTTAAAATACGATGCTATTTATTCTGAAAGGCCAAGTTTGGAACACGTTTTCCTAGAGCTGACAGGTAGGGATTTGAGAGAATGAAGTATGCATTTTTAAATTTTATTAGGGACAGGGTAACGCTTTTTTGGATGATAGTTTTTCCATTATTTTTGATGACTATTTTGATTTCGGCTATGCCAGATGAGGATACAAAACTTGAAATCAAAGCCTATATGAGTCCTGAAAACGTGGCTGCAAATTATTTGAATGAAACCGGAATTTTTAAATTCACCTTGTCTGATGACTATAAAGAGGCTATTAAGAATGGAGATATAGTCGGGTACATCGACAAGGATAATAATTTGGTTTTAAACGGAAATGGTTTTTCTGCAAATATGTTAAAGACATTTGTGGATAATATTTTGCGTGTCCAAAAAGATCCGCAGGCATTACAAGCTGTAATGCAAGCAAGTCCGATAGAAAACAAGAACAAAAATGTCTCATATAAGGAATCGTTTTTCTTTGCGTTGATGGCGATGGTTTCATATATGTGCGTATATAGTGGAGTGTCGGCGGTTGAGCTATACCAAGCCAATATTAGTAAGCCTGCGATGAGGTTTTTGATAAGTCCGGCTTCGAAGTTAAGGGCAATTATTAATGAATTTATAATAGCAATGGCGATGCAGGTTTTTGTATTGACAATTTCTATATTTTATGCCAAGTATGTATTGGGCGAAGATTTTATTTCCAATTACAAGATGACTTATGCGATTTTTATACTTGGATCAATATTTTCGTATTCTCTAGGATTAATGACGGTTTATTTGGGAAATATTTCTTCAAATGTCAGAGGCGCAATTGTTCAAACGTCTATGATGGTTTTATCTGGAGCTGCCGGCTTATATGGAATTTATTTTAGAAAAGTTCTAAATAAAATTTTTGGCGTATTTGCAAATTATAATCCTGTTAAAATTGTCGGTGATGGAATTTTTCAAGCCAACACCTTGGGGCGTGTGGAAGGGATAAAATCACAGACGCTTGTAATACTTGTTGTCAGCATGATATTTATTTTGTTGGCATCAATTAAGATGAAGGAGAATCGCTATGATAGTATTTAAACATTTTATGAAAGCGGTTAAGAAAAATATTTTTGCAATTTTAATCTACGCTTGTATTTTTGCAGGAGTTATTTTTAATATGGCAAATGAATTGGACGTCTCGACTTTCAAGAAGGCCAAGGTTGACATAATAATTGACGACAGGGCAAATGATGAAGTATCAAATGCTATAAAGAATTATTTGGCAAACAATAATGTAAAATATAAAAAAATGACCGATGTGGATAAAGAAAAAGCGGTTACTTTAAAAGATGCAGAGTTAGTTGTGACTATAAATGAAAATGCAAAAGACTTATTGTTATCAAATTCAGACTCGGCAATTTCTACTTATACAAGTAGTGAGCCTTCTGGACAGAGCGTAGCGTGTGATCTGGTGGAATTTATCGGATACCTTAAGTACTATGACTTAGATGTAAACAAAGCTGTTGAAATGATGAATGTGTCTGCAAATGTCATCATGGAGAGTAGTGGCGGAAGCGAAGTTGATCTTAATTATATGTATAAATTTGCTGGCGTTATTATGATTGGCATGCTTATGTTTAACATAAGTATGGTAAATGCTGAGTTAAACAAGATAGAATTTTACAAGCGATCCATAATTGCGCCAATTACAAGTGGCTCTTACAATAGACAAATGCTTTTGGGTCAGACGACGATTGGTGTTTTATTAAATATTATAATGCTAACAGTGATAGGCGTTTTGATTCCAGAATCAAGGGGTAGTATGTGGCTTAGTGCTATAAACTTTATAGTTTTTACTATATCAATTTTGGGGATGGTAAATCTCGCAACGTCGATTTCCGATAAAAAATCGGTTCTTGCTGGAGTGGCTAATGTAATTTCAATGCTTCTTGGCACAACTGGAGGAGCATTTATACCAATGGAATTTTTGCCGAATTGGATGATAAATGTAGGTAAAGTTTTTCCTTTTTATTATTTTGGCAAAAACGCTGGAGTCGCAGATTTTAATGAAAAGTTTATAATAAATTTAATCATCATGCTTGCCATGGGTTTATTTTATTTTTTAATTTGCAATTTGGTCTTAAAGAGAAAAAGAACAATTGAATAATGATTTTAAACGGCTGCTATGCAATATGTGGTGGTCGTTTTTTGTTGTTTAAATCAACCGTTTGTGTTATAATTATTATATTAATGATAAGGAGTGTTTTATATGAAATTAGGTATTGTTGGTTTGCCAAATGTAGGCAAGTCTACTCTTTTTAATGCAATTACAAAGGCGGGCGCAGAGGCTGCGAACTATCCGTTTTGTACTATAGATCCGAACGTTGGTCTGGTCAATGTACCAGATGAAAGGCTTGAGGTTTTGCACAAGCTTGGTAATACTAAAAAAATTGTGCCAGCTGTAATCGAATTCTATGATATTGCTGGTCTTGTAAAAGGTGCAAGCAAGGGCGAGGGTCTTGGCAATAAGTTTTTGTCAAATATTAGGGAGACCGATGCAATTGTTCATGTGCTGAGAGCTTTTGATGATCCTAATATTGTGCATGTTGATGGCGCAGTTGATCCTATTCGCGATATTGAAACGATTGACACTGAACTTATTTTGTCAGATATGGCACAAATGGACAATATTTATAACAAGCTTGAAAAGCAAGCACGTGCTGACAGGAGTTTGCAAAAAAACCTTGATATTTTAAAACGTGTCAAGGATCATCTTGACGAAGGCAAAAACATTCGTGAACTTGAATTTAACGATGATGAAAAGGCTCTTATCAATCAATATCAATTTTTGACAGCAAAGCCTTTGATTTACGTTGCAAATGTTAGCTATGATGATTTGATTGCTGGTGGCAACAAATATGTTGACGCAATTAAGGAATACGCAAAAGATCACAACGAAGAAGTTATTGAGGTCAGCGTTAAGATTGAAGAGGAAATCAGTCAGCTTGATGATGACGAGAAGAAGGAGTTTTTACAAGAGATGGGCCTCAAAGAATCAGGACTCGATAAGCTTGTAAAGGCTTCGTATAAGACTCTTGGGTTGATGAGCTTTATTACAACTGGTGAAATTGAAACGAGAGCCTGGACGATTAAGAGAGGCACTCGCGCTCAAGATGCTGCAGGTAAAATTCACACAGATATTGCTCGTGGTTTTATTAAGGCTGAGGTCATCAGTTATGATGTATTGGTTGAACTTGGCGGTAGCATGGCAAAGGCTCGTGAAGAGGGTAAAATTCGCCTCGAAGGCAAGGATTATATTATGCAAGAGGGCGATGTAGTTTTATTTAGATTTAATGTGTAATGAGATATTTAATAATATTAATTGCAATTTTTATGAGCGCCTGTTCGATTGTAGATGACTATTCAAAAGGCGTTTATGAAAATAATTACGTGGAAAACAATGTAGATTTGGGGAGGAATAATGTTCAAGAGATTGAAGAAAAGCAAGATTCTGAAACTTCTAGTGTTTTGGATGATAAAGAAGAAAATAAACAAGACGATAAAAGGTCTGAAAAAGAAATTTTAGAAAACAAATCTGAAGATAAATCAGACGATAAAAAGTCTGAAGATAAAATCGATGATAAAAAGTCTGATGTAACTGAGCAAAAAGCTGACAAGAAGGAAGAATCAAAAGAATCCAAAGATGACGACAAAAAGTCTGAAAAAGAGGAAATAAAATTTGAAAACAAATCTGAAAATAAATCGGATGATAAAAAATCTGAAAGCTCAGAAACAAAAACTATTGATCTTTTAAACATTGCAAGAAATGATCCAATTGAAAAGTCAGATATAAATATAGACGGCCTTTCAAACAAAGCACTTAGCTGGTGGTATCGACCGGGCAAACCTATATCTACAATCGACAAAGGGGTTGCAGAGCTTATTGCAAAATACGGAGCTATTTGGCAGAAGCCGACTGGTCAAAATAAAATGTATTTGACATTTGATGAAGGTTATGAACATAACGAAAACACTACAAGTATTTTAAATACTTTAAATGAAAAAAATGTAAAGGCAGCGTTTTTTATAACGGGGCATTTTTTGAAGTCAAGACCCGATTTGGTTCAAAGAATGGTAAATGAAGGTCACGCTGTTTGCAATCACACAGTTAATCACATGAATCCACCAAAGGCTTTGGCAAATGATAAATTTGTTGCTGATGTTGAGGGGTTAGAAAAGCTGTTTAACGATACTATTGGCGGAAATTTAAGTCCATTCTATCGTCCGCCAGAAGGTGGATACAGCGAGGCAACGCTTTCGGCTGCAAAGAGTTTGGGTTATCATACGACATTTTGGTCGTTTGCATACAAAGACTGGGAGACGAAAAATCAGCCAGACGAAGATGCTGCATTTAATAAAATCACATCAAGTTTTCACGATGGCAGCGTAATTTTATTGCATGCGGTGAGCGATACAAATACAAAAATATTGGCAAGAGTTATCGACAAGGCGCGTGAGATGGGATATACTTTTGGCGATTTGAACGAACTTAGATAAAGAATTGATTAGAGTAAATTTTAATTTGAAGCATTTAATGAGGCTTTAAGGAGTAGATAATGAAAATTTCCGGTATTGTGGAGAGAGTTATTTTTACAAATAGTGATAATGGTTATGCCGTCTTTGTAATGGATACAGATGACGGCGATCTTACATGTACCGGCACTTTATATAGCGTATATCCAGGTGATGGCTTGGAGCTTGAGGGAGATATTGTTTATCACGATAGATTTGGCGAGCAATTTCAATTTACATCCGCTGTTAAAGACAAGGAGTACAGTGCGTCAGGTATGCGAAATTATCTGATGGCTGGAAATGTGGCAAATATTGGCCCTGTTACTGCAAAGAACATCTGTGATCACTTTGGCGATGAAGTTTCGGATATTATAGAAAAAACTCCGGAAAGACTCATCGAAGTCAGTGGAATTGGTAAAAAAACTCTGGAGAAAATTTTGGAGTCCTTAGAGCAAACTGGCGTCAGCAGAAAAGTTTTTGTTGAGCTTGCTGAATATGGCATTACTGGATTTGTTGCAAAAAAAATCTACGATAAATTTTCAGCAGATGCTGTTGATATTTTAAAAGAAGATCCGTACAGGCTTGCGCGCAGTGTGAGTGGATTTGGGTTTGTAAAGGCAGATGCAATTGCAAATAAGATGGGCATTGACAAAAACGATCCAAGGCGTGTTAAGGCGGCTGTGGTGTATTTGTTGCAAGATGCTCAGCTCGATGGCGATATGTTTTTGATGGAGTCTGAGATTATTGAGCGCGCGTCAAAGCTTGTGGATGATATTGGCGATATAAATTTAATACTCACAGAGCTTGTAATCACTGGAGATATTGTGAGAGAATCAACGGGCGATGATAGTAGAATTTATTTGGCGGGACTTCACTTTATAGAAAATATGGCGGCAAGGCTTACTGCTGATTTAATTTCAAGGCAAAAAGAGTCGAGTCCTGTTGTTGACAGTGTGATTAAAAAATATTTTGAAGATACAAAAATTCCTTATGATGATGTGCAAAAATCCGCAATTATAATGGCGCTTAAAAATAATATTTCAATTATTACAGGCGGACCAGGAACTGGTAAAACGACGATTGTGCGTGCGATTATGGAGATTGCTCACAAGCTAAAGCTTGATATAAAATTGTCAGCGCCAACTGGTCGTGCGGCGAAAAGGCTCGAAGAAACCACCGGCGGAGAGGCAAAAACTATTCATAGAATGCTTGGGCTTCGTCCAAAATCGGACGATGACTACGATATGTTTGTTGAAGAGTTAGAGGCGGACATTATACTTGTTGACGAGATGAGTATGGTTGATACAGAATTATATGCGGGGCTTTTGTCCGCAATGCAAGAAGGAACTTCTTTGATATTGGTTGGCGATAGTGATCAGCTGCCAAGTGTTGGCGCTGGAAATGTTTTAAAAGATTTGATCGATGTTGATGCAATTCCAAAGACACGCCTTGAAAATATTTATAGAACTGTAGACACATCAGAGATTGCAGTTGCATCAAGCGATATAAAACATGGCAGAACACCAAATTTCAACAAAGATGGTGGAGATGTGTTTTTTATGGCACAGACAGATGAAGATGAGTTTTTAAATACGATTTACGATCTAATTGCAAACAGGCTGCCAGATTATTATGGTTTTGATCCGATAAATGATATACAGATTTTGATTCCTACAAAAAAGGGGAATATCGGAACGGATAATTTGAATTTGGTCTTACAGGAAAAATTAAATCCTGAAGAAAATCAAAAGCTCAAAACAAAATACGGCATTTTTAAACTTGGCGACAAGGTTATGCAGATAAAAAATAATTACGAACGCAAGATTAAATACAAAAGCATGCTAAAAGAAGATGTTACTGGCGTATTTAACGGAGATATTGGCATTGTTACTGATGTAAATAAATATGAGCGGACGGTCACCGTGCTTTTTTCAGATGATTATTATGCGGAGTATGAAGAGGAAGACCTTGGCGAACTTAAACTCGCCTATGCAATAACGGTGCATAAATCACAAGGCTCTGAGTTTCCTTGCGTTATATTCATTGCGTGGAAGTCAAATTATATGTTAAACAACAGAAATTTGCTATACACAGGGATTACAAGAGCGAAGGAACTTTTGATTGTGATGGGTAATTTCAATACATTTAATCAAATGCTTAGAAACACGCACACTCAAAAGCGAAATACAAGTCTTGGTGCAAAAATTGAGGAGGTAATCCAGTTTGCAAAATCAATGTCCGATATGTAGTTGTGGCAGTGGAGATGTTTGCGACAGATGCTTCGACGAATTTGAACGCAAAGAAGAAAAGCTTCGACTTAAATATATTGATAACACAATTGCATTTTTTAGTTACGAAGGCATTTTAAAAAATCTGATGATGCGTTTTAAATTTAATTCAGAATACGCTTGGGGCAAGATTTTTGGCGATATAATGCTAAGAGAGTTTAAGAGATTGGGATATAATACAAGTGATTTTGACATTGTAACTTTTATACCAAGCGATCCAAAGCGATTTTTTAAACGCGGATTTAATCAAGCAAAGGTTATGGCAAAATATTTTTCAAAAGCGTCGGGCATTCCTATGAAAACGCTTTTATACAGAAATAAAATTGAAAAAGAAAGCCACAAAATTACCGGTATAGAACGCAAAAATTTAAAGCACAGTTTTGGCTCTTATGAAAGTAGAGTCAAGGGTGCAAAAAAGATTTTAATTATAGATGATATTATTACAACGGGGCAGACGGTTAGCGAAGCTGCAAAGAGGATTAAGCTCATTGACGATATTGAGGTATGGGCGATTTGTTTGTTAGGAGACTATGAATAATGAAGAGGGTTATATTATTAATTGCAATATTTTTATTTATGACAGGCTGCAAAAAAGAAGAAAAATTTGACAAGGTGTTTATTGAGTATTATGATTATTTTGACACCTACATCACGCTTACTTATTATGGTGACGAATCCAGAAAAGATGAAATTGCAAAGGCGATTGACGAGAAGTTAAAATATTACCACAATCTTTTGACTGATTATGAAAAAGATGGTGTTGTTTCGAAGATTAACCATGATAGACAAGGCGACAATAAAGAAATTGTTGAGCTTACAAAAAGAGTTTTAAAAGACGAAGAAAATGTTGGCTACACTCTTGATTTGTCAAAGGGAAAGCTGTTTAGACTTTGGAAAGAAGCAATACTTAGTGAAAAACTTCCGCCACAACAAGAGATTGAAGAGGCAAGACAATCTGGTGGGCGAGGCACAGTTGAAATTGTTGACGACAAAATCGTTTTAAAAGACGGAGCTCAATTGGATTATGGTTCGGTATGTAAGGGTTATTTAAATGACGAATTAAAATCGACATTAAAAGAATTGGGTGTTGAAAATTACATTTTAAATAGTGGTGGAAATATAACAGTTAAAGGGCGTCCAGCAGTTGACAGAGATAAATTTAAAATTGGTATACAGAGTCCATTTGACTTAAACGATTATGTTGAAACTATAACAGCCACAGATATTTCTGTTGTAACATCTGGAGATTACCAAAGATTTGCAATGATTGACGGTGTGCGTTATCATCACATTATCGATTTAAAAACAGGCTATCCAGCAAACAATCAAAAAAGGAGTATAACTATTGTAGGGCCAAGTGCTTACACATGCGACTTTTTATCTACATCTTTATTCTTAAAAGAGGAAAACGAAATCAAAGATGTGCTTGCAAAATATCCGGGATATTATTATTACACAGTGTATGAAGATATGACATTTACTTGCTCGGATGAACTAAGACCAATGCTAGGGAGCAGTGGAAATTAATGAAAAAATTTAACAAAGAAGTATTTATGAAATTATTTATCGGATTTGCAATTCCGATGGTAATGGCATTAATTTACGATATTGTAATGAAAAAATTCGAATACTCGGATATAATGGGTATAGTGCTTGCGGTGGTATTTTTGATTGTATGGTACAAATATGCAGGCTATGTTGCAAAAAGTAGCATCGATTATAAATTGTCACTGTTTACTTTGCACGGGCCGATCATCATCGGCTCAATATTAACTGCTGTAATGGTTATAATTTATCCAGCTGTACCAGCGTTTTTAGAGATGATTGCGTTTTACACAAATTTATATACGCTTGCACTGCAGTCGATAACATCGCCAATTATATTGTTTTTAACATATTTTTTTGAGGCGGATGTTTATGGATTGTATTTAAACCTTGGTTGTATTTTGGCTCTCATTTCGATGATGGGCATATACACAATTGGATATGATAAATATAGGGAGGATTAAAATGGAAGAAAGATTTGAACAAATCAAAAAAGAATTAAACGAAAAAATTGATTCACTAATGCATAAACTAGACACAGTTTACACACCTGTTAAACGCGAAAAGAGAGTATTAAAAACTGTTGAGGCAGTTTCAGTTGAAGAAGCTCCAGCAATGGACAAAAATCAAGAGTTGCGTTTGCGTCATCAAAAACAAGAAGAAGAATTAAAAAACCAAGAGGAAAATTAATTTAGATAATGACAAAAAAAGATAATACCAGAAAATGGGCGCTCGTTGTCTCAGTGTTTTTGATGCTGTCAAAAGTGCTGGGGTTTTTGCGCGAAGTTTTAGTTGCGCGCGGATTTGGAGCAAGCCAGGATTCTGATATATATTATACTGCTACAAACGGCATTATAATTGTTATGGGGCTTCTGGGCAGTGGTCTTCAAACAACTCTTGTACCCATCTTTACAGAAGTCAAACGAAAATACGGTAGAGAAGGCAAAAATAAATTTTTCTCAAATATTATGAGCATAACGCTAATCATTACAATGTTATTGATGGCGATTGTTTTTGTGCTTGCAAGACCTTATGTTAAAATTTTGGCAATGGGTTTTGAAGGCAAAGTTTTTGATGCGGTTGTGTATCTACTTCGTCTTGGACTTCCGATGATAATATTTCTATCGTTCACATATGTTTCGAATGCATATTTACAAAGCGATCAGGTCTATGGCCCTCATGCACTGATGGGGATTCCATACAATTTTATATTCATCATCTATTTGTTAGTACAAAGGCGTCCAACAGTTGTTGGTATGATGATATGCACTCTTGTTGCCGCAAGCAGTCAGTTTTTCATTCAAATACCAGCGCTAAAACAAAGAAATTTAAAGTTTAAATTCGCACCGCAATTACGTGACGAACATATAAAACAGACTTTTAAGTTGGTAATGCCGATTATTTTAAGTAGTGCAGTTTATCAGTTAAACATGCTTATCGACAGATCACTTGCGTCAAAACTTGCGGAAGGTTCTGTGTCGTCACTTAACTACGCATCAAAAGTAAACACAATGGTTATATCGGTGTTTGTTGTTGCAATTACTTCGGTTGTGTTTCCAAAACTTGCAAAAGCATTTGAAGAGCGAAATCAAAAATCAATTGGAGAACTTTTTGCCAACTCAGTGAATTTGGTGGCGCTTGTCGTACTACCTGCAACTGTTGGCATGATGATACTTGCAAAGCCAATTGTCGAAGTTCTTTTTGAACGCGGACGTTTTGATGCCAATGCAACTTTGCTAACATCTGGCGCATTGCTTTTTTATGCACCGGGATTGTTGGGACAAAGTTTTAGAATGACATTAGAAAATATGTACTATTCTATGAAAGACACAAGAACGCCAATGATTACAGGAATGATTTCTGTTGCAATAAATTTGATTTTAAACTTTTTGTTAATCAGATTTATGGCACATAAGGGGCTTGCACTTGCAACTTCTATTTCGTCACTATTCTCTGCAATTGCACTGTATATAATGCTTAGAGGAAAATTTAAATTTCCTGAATTTAACATGGCATCAAATTTGATGAAGATGCTTGTGTCAAGTGTAATAATGGGAGTGTTTACAAAATTAATTTACGAGGCTATGATTGTTTTTGCAGCGACAAGGGGCACGAGAGCAATTATACTTGTAATAACAATTGTTTTTGCTATGATGATATATTTAATCTCATGCACTATTTTAAAAGTGGATGAGGTAAGACTTTTAATTAACGAGATCAAGAGGAAAATAAAAAAATGAGACGATCAATTTTATACACATTAGGGCTTTTTGTAGTCGTTATTTTGGTGTTCTTCTACTTCAAATATGAGCGTGAAGACACAAGAAAAATAATTGAGCAATCAAAAGTTGTTGAAATTAAAAAACCTTTAATAAAGAAACAAAATAAGATAATTGAAATTCCAACTGTGCTTGCAACTGATGTAAATCAAGCCATAGGATATTTAAAAAATTATGCAGATGATAATGATGATGATGCGAAATTTATATTGGATAATATTTCCGAGTATCCAGAAAGCTTAATAAAACTAGCGGCAAATCGCCCGAGATCATTGAATTTTGTACGTGGATACATTGAGAATAAAAATAAATTTGATAAAATCGATTCACGACCAGAAGAAAGCTTTAACCTAAATAGAAAGTTTCCCTTATATATACTTTGGGATAAGCGTTGGGGCTACAAAGAATACGAGGACATTTACTGCGTATTAGGCTGTGGGCCAACAACTGCGGCAATGATTATTAATGGCTATGGTGGAAATGTAAATCCGCTTGCAATAATGGATGAGATGCGTGAGAAAAAATATTACATTGAAAATGTCGGCACAAGTTGGGAGGGGATTAGAAAAATCTTAGAATCTCACGGTATAAAATCAGAAGATTTGCCAACTGTCGAAAAGAAATATAAAAATCATTTAGATACGGGCAATGCAATATTGATTAATGTTGCTCCAAGCAAGTTTACAAACATCGGCCATTATATGTTAATAGTTGGATATAATGAAAATGGTTTTATATTAAACGATTCAAACTCAATTGAATATTCACAACAAGAAATAAAATTCGATGAACTGTCTAATATTATTAGAGGCGCATGGACATTAAGCAAAAATTAATTTTAAATTAGCTCGTAGTTTTACGAGCTTTTTGTTTTAATTATGCGTGTTGTGGGTATAATAGCTTTGGAAGGAGAGATGATTATGAGCTTTGATTATTATGCGTCGGTGTGTACAAATATTGATGACATAAAAAATTTCAGCACAAATTTAATAAAAGTCATTGGTGATTACATAACTGATGATGAAGAGCTTTTTGATATAAAGCTAATACTTAATGAGCTTATAATTAACTCTGCAATGCACGGCAATATGATGGATGAAAGAAAAAACATCTCGGTTGCAATTCACATAATAGACAATTCGATTAGGATTGATGTAAAAGACGAGGGCAAGGGCATAAGGTTGCCAGTTACACAAAAATCAAACTCATGCTTTATGGGAGGGCGTGGGCTTGGAATTGTAGGAGCGCTTGCAGACGAACTCAAAACTTGTGCAAATTTGATTACTTGCATAAAATATATAAAATAAATTCTTAGGCACTTGTAATAAGTGCCTTTTTTGTTGTATAATGAAGGGTAAAGGAGAAATTATGGAAGATATTAGAAATATAGCAATTATTGCTCACGTTGACCATGGTAAAACAACACTCGTTGACTCTATGCTTAGACAATCAGGTATTTTTAGACAAAATCAAGTTGTTAAAGACAGAGTTATGGACTCGGGCGATATTGAACGTGAACGTGGAATTACAATTACAAGTAAGAATACAGCAGTTTATTATAAAGATACAAAGATTAATATTATTGACACGCCAGGACACGCAGATTTTGGTGGAGAAGTTGAGCGTGTTTTAAAGATGGCAAGTGGGGTTCTCTTACTTGTTGATGCTTATGAAGGGCCAATGCCTCAAACTAAATTTGTTTTGAAGAAGGCTTTTGAACTTGGTCTTGCTGTTATTGTTATTGTAAACAAGATCGACAGAAAAGACGCAAGAATTGACGATGTTATTGATGAGGTTTTGGATTTATTTATTGAACTTGGCGCAAGCGAGGAGCAACTTGAAGCACCATTTTTATTTGCATCTGCAAGAGATGGTTATTGCGGTTACAGCGCTCTTGAGCCAGCAAAGGATATGCAAGAATTGTTTGAAGCAATTCTAAAATACATCCCAGCACCAACTGGTGATGTAAATGCAAATCCTAAATTATTGATTTCAACAATTGATTACAGCGAATTTTTGGGTCGTATAGGTATTGGTAAAATTGAAAACGGAGTTATTAATAAAAAAGATAGCATGGTTGTTGTAAATAATGCAATGCCAGACAGACATATAAAGGCAAAAATCAGCGGCTTGTACGAATTTGATGGGCTAGAAAGAGTTGAAGTTGAATCGTCAAGTGCCGGCAATATCGTTGCAATCAGTGGTATTTCAGATTTGGAAATTGGAGACACAATTACAGTTGAAGGCGAAAAGCCTCTTGAATTTGTAAAAATTTCCGAGCCGACCATTTCGATGACATTTAGTGTAAACAACTCACCATTTGCAGGTCGTGAAGGTGAGTTTGTTACAAGTAGACAGGTTAGAAGCCGCTTGATGAAGGAAATCGAAACCAATGTAAGTATGAAGATCAAAGAAACAGACAGCACAGACAGCTTTATTGTTTACGGTCGTGGAGAACTTCACATTTCTGTTTTGATTGAAACTATGAGAAGAGAGGGTTATGAATTTCAAGTTTCAAAGCCAGAGGTAATTTACAGAGAAATTGACGGCGTAAAATGTGAACCTATTGAAACTGTTATTATTGACGTTGACCAAGCTTATATCGGTGCGGTTATGGATAAATTGGGTAGACGTAAGGGCGAATTAAAAAATATGACAGAATCAAGAGGAGGATACAGTCGTCTTGAATTTGAAATCCCTGCAAGAGGTTTGATTGGATATCGTCAAGAATTTTTGACAGACACAAGAGGCGAGGGTATTTTAAACAGCCAATTTAAAGGATACGAACCTTACAAGGGTGATATTCCGAAACGTCAAATGGGTTCGCTTATTGCATTTGAAACAACAACTTCTACAACTTATGGTTTATATCAAGCACAAGAGCGCGGCAATTTATTTATCGGACCAGGCGTTGAAGTCTACGAAGGTATGATTGTTGGAGAAAATCCAAAAGGTCTTGACATTGAGGTAAATGTTGGTAAGGAAAAACAAAAGACAAATATGAGAGCTGCTGGTACAGATGATGCTCTTAGACTTGTTCCTCCGATTGTAATGAGCCTTGAGGAAGCACTTGAATTTATTGAAGAAGATGAATTAATCGAAGTTACACCTAAGTCAATTAGAATCAGAAAGAAAATTTTATCAAATCAACAGAGGTATAAGAGTAAGAGATGAGTATAACGCAAATATTATCAAATTTATTATGGATTAATACTGCGCTTGCAATTGTGGTCATGGTTATGGAACGTCGAAATACTCGTTCGACGTGGCTGTGGATTATGATCATGGTTTTGGCGCCAGGTATTGGATTTATATTTTATTTGTGGTTGGGGCGTGATTTTAACAAGCGAAATATGTTTAAAGACAAGAGCTTGACAGATATTCAAACTCATAAGGATCATCTAAGTGAAAACGAAAATGCGGTTTTAAAATTTGATGATGCAATTATAAATAGATCATACCTTGTAAGATATCAATCTCTAATTCAAATGCTTTATTTGAATTCACAAAGTCGCCTTACTTACAATAACAATGTAGGTACAATTTTCGAAGGCGAGATATTGTTTGATAAGCTTTGCGAAGACATTAAAAATGCGAAAAAATATATTTATATCCAAACATATATTATGCATTCAGATTATCTTGGAAATAAAATAATAGACTTATTAATAGAAAAAGCAAAAGAAGGCCTTGATGTTAAACTTTTGTCAGACGGCATGGGTGCGCGTAAACTGAGAAAAAAAGACATCGTAAGGGCAAGAGAAGCGGGCGTTGATGTGCAAATATTTTTCCCGTTTTTCATATCGTTTATATCGCCACGCATCAATTACAGAAATCACCGAAAGATTTTTGTAATTGACGGGCATATCGGATATATTGGCGGTTACAATATAGGAGACGAATACATTGACGGCGGTAGAAAATTTGACAGCTGGAGAGACTCTGCAATTAGAGTTGTAGGTGATGCGGTCGAAAAAATGCAGTATAGAATCGAACTTGATTTTAGTTTTGCATCATCAGAGCCTGTTAACTATTTGCCACCAGTGAAATTTGAAGAAGAAACTGAAAAAATACCTATTCAAATTGTCAGTGCAGGGCCTGACTCAATATGGCCGAATATAAAAGACGGACTTTTAAAAATGATTTCGATTGCAAGAAAGAGCATATACATCGAAACGCCATATTTTATACCAGATGACTCGGTGCTTGAAAGTCTTAGGATTGCAGCACTATCAGGTGTTGATATACGCGTAATGCTCCCATATAAGGGCGATCATCCGTTTGTTTTTTGGGCAAATCTAAGTTATGTTGGTGAGTTATTAAAAGCGGGCGTAAAATTTTATATGTATGAAAAAGGTTTTGTGCATTCAAAGGTGATGATTATTGACGACGAAATTATGACTGTAGGCACAAGCAATATGGACGAGAGAAGTTTCCATTTAAACTTTGAAGCAAATGCCTTTATTTATGATAAGAAAACGTCGCAAAAATTCAGTGAAAAATTCTTAAAAGATATGAAAGAACATTCCACGCAAATTACACAAAATATTTATAACAGAAGATCAAAATGGGTCAAGGTCAAGGAAAATTTCTCAAGACTTCTAAGCCCATTATTATAAAGGAGAAAGTATGGATTTTGATAGCCTATACTATATAATGGAAATCATCGGAACAATTGCGTTTGCATCATCAGGTGCGCTAGTTGCAATAAGAAAAGGCATGGACTTTTTTGGCATAATCGTGCTTGCAATAATTACGGCAATTGGTGGCGGTGTATTTCGTGATATAGTTCTTGGAATCACTCCGCCAACAGCATTTATAAATACAATATATACAACATTATCAATAGCAACTGCAATTGTGATAATAATATTGTTTAGCAACAAGAAAAAATTCTTAAACAAAAAGTTTCTGGTGCTATACGTAAAAATCACATCAGTACTTGACGCCATTGGTCTTGGAATATTCACAGTAGGCGGCGTAAGTATGGCGATGAAAATGGGCTTTGGCAAAAATCAATTTTTGCTGATGTTTGTTGGAGTTGTAACAGGTTGCGGCGGTGGAATCGTGCGTGATTTATGTTCGGGCGTAATTCCAATTATATTTACAAAAAATACAATCTATGCAATGGCATCACTCATGGGAGCGGCATCATTTGTTTGGTTAAGACCATTTATAAGGCAGCATTATGCATTTATAGTAGGAATACTAGTTGTTATAGTATCCAGATTATTATCAATGAAATATCGCTGGAGCCTACCAAATGTAAATAGCGACTTGATTGAAGATACGCCAAGGCAGTAGATATTGACAGAAAATAACTGTAATGCTAAAATAAATTAGAGATTGCGGCTGAATAACCGCAATAATAACGGGATGTAGCGCAGTTCGGTAGCGCGCGTCGTTCGGGACGATGAGGTCGCAGGTTCAAATCCTGTCATCCCGACCAAGACATGGTTGCAAATAGCAACCATTTTTTATTTAAAAAACTGATCTACGAGTTCAACTTAATTATTTAAAATATTATATGTAGCACTTGACGGATAGTTATACATAGTATATACTAATAGTGAGGTGATGATATGAATATTACAATTAAAAAGTGGGGAAATTCGCAAGGTGTAATTATCCCAAAGCTTGTTTTATCTTCTTTAGGTTTAAGTGTTGATGATAATTTAAGTTTAGATTTTGATGATGAGAAGATAATTTTGTCAAAGCCTAGTTTTAATGATGATTATTCCGATTTAATACTTGAAGATTTAATAGAAAAGGGCTTTGAAGGCGAGAAGCTTTTATCTGAATTTAAAAAGGCTAGAAGGAATCTTCCTAATGCTATAAATAGATTAAAAGATGAATTATTAGATGAGTACAATCGTGGAGAAATGATAAATTACGAGGAATTATTTGATGAATAGATTAGTTTTATCTAGCTCCGCCCAAAAATTCATCAAAAAGATCAGTGATAAGCGCCTTAAAGATAAAATTAAATTAGGTCTTGATAAGATCAGAGATGATTATACTGTAGGGAGTAGAAAGACCGGAGACTTAAGAGGTTTTTGGTCTTTAGATATTTTTTACAACAAGACTAATTATGAGATTTACTATGAGGTCATCGAAGATGATGGAAAAGTTATAATTGTTGTTATGATTGGTACGAGAGAAAATTTTTACAAAGAATTAAAGCGATTTTTATAATCTAAATAATAGTATGATTTTGAATTTAAGTTAAATAATATATGTAAAGCCGGCTTTCGCCGGCTATTTTTATTTTGAAGTTGTGCCTGAAATTTGATTTACGATTTCAGTTACCATTCTATTTGATTCGAAGTAGCTTACGTTTGAAACGTTTCCGTCTTTATCTAAGAATAATAAAACTGGTACATAATTAGAGTTGATTACATTAAACAATGTGCTTGCATTGTAATAGAAATAGCTTTCCATGCTTGAAAGTCTGAGTCTACTTAATGTGTTTCTAATTGTGCTTGCGTTTCCACTTGTCATCGCTTCGATCATCGTGAAGTTTGACTTATCAATATTTACTAGATTTCTCCAGCTTGATTGACATCCACCGCAACTTGGGTATCCAAGTGCAATTACAGTCGGGTTAGTTCCGTCCATAATTTGTCCAATTGTTACATTTCTGCCATCCATATTTGTGATTGAATAGTTAGATAAATTTTTGCCATAGATTGATCTTAGTTTTGGACCTAAGTCACCGTCGTTTAGATGGTTGAACTCGCCGTTTCTATATCTATCTTGATAGCTTAATTCTTTTTTGTTTGGATCGAATGGATCTGGAGTTGGATAATCTGGTGTGTTTGAACCAAGTGTAAATGTTTTTGATACGGTCGTGTTATTATACTTGCCGCCAACTAGAGTTGCCGAGATGGTGTATTTGCCTTGAGGGCTGTTTGTTGCGGTTGTATAAGTTAAGATTGAGTTTCCGTAATAGTTTGTGCTTCTGTCGTAGTTGTATGATTTTCCGTCAGGGAATGTTAATACAAATCTAACAGCTTGTTTTGAAATTGCACGGTTGTTTGCATCTTTTAGATTTAACTCCATTCTTATGACATCACGCAATTTAAATTCTTCGCCATTTAATTTTAGATCGATATTAACTTTTTCTGGTTGATTTCTATCAACAACCTCAAAAGTTTCAACAACTTTTTCTGCTACATAATCATCACTAATAAGCTCTAAACTTACTTCATATACGCCGTATGGGCTTGAATTGTCAGCTGTAAACCATAATTTTGTATTTCCAATAATTGATGAATATCTGTCGTAAACGCCAGTTTCAAATTCGCCATTAGGGAACTTGATGCTATATCTTAGTTGTTGTTTGTTGAGATTTCTATTTCTCATATTTTTAACATTACCAGAAAGTGTGACTGTTTGACCTCTGAATATCTTTTTGTTATTAACATTAAGTGTTAGCTTTGCGTTGTAATCTACATCAGGTTTTGGTGGCTCAACAGGTGTGTTATTTTCACCGACTTTTAGATCAAATGTCTTGTCAAGTAGTTTGTACAATCCATCTTTGTCTAATGCGCCAGCTATATTTACAAGTCTTCCGTTTTCGTCTAGCAATACAGTATTAGGAGTTGTCAAGAATCCAAGTCTACTTGCCCAAACTTTATCGCGAGCATCGTAGTAGATATGGCTTCTGAAATGTTCAATGTTTAGTTCTTTTAAAACATTGTCAACAAATCTTATTGTTGAGTCAACATCTTCTTCAACTGATGTTACAATTTCTACAAAGTTATATTCTTTATGATCAAGAGGAGCCATTGCCTTCCACATGTCAACACATGGACCACATCCTGGGTAGCCGAATACTAAAACAGTCTTCTTGCTTGGATCAATCAAGTCTAGGATTTGACGATCTGATTTTCTAGCATCTTTTACAAAGTATTGTAAAATATTTTTGCCATAGTTATTTTGAAGAGATTCGTATTCATAATCTGATTTATTGATGTGAGAGAAATGGCCAAGTCTTTCACGTTCGTTGAATGATTTAAAGCTTTCGTTGCCGCCAACTTCAAACATTGCAATACCATTTGCTTTTTCAAACTCGTTGTAACTTGCAACTGCAACTACTTTGTATTTTGCATTTTGATTTGGAGCAGTAAAGCTTGCGCTTGCTTGTCCAGAGTTGTCAGTTACAACAGATTTTGTTTCAAGTGTGCGATTTGTTGCATCTTTTAATTGAAGCACTACATTTGCTTTTCTGATGTAGTTTGCATCAAAGTCTGTAACTTTTAGGCTTACAGAAACATTTTCTCCAGCTCTATAACTAGCTTTGTCAGCGGACATATTAATATCGAGAATTTTTTCGTATTCAGGAAATACCGAAGGGCGATTTTCTCTCAACCATTTTGTCATTCCGCCATACATCCAATAGATTTTCTTAAAGCCCATATCCTTCATAATTTCTGCAGTTGCGCCTGAGCGAACTTGAGTTCTGCAGTAAACAAGATATGTCTTATTCTTATCTAAAGTTTTTAAATAATCCTTGTGATCTTTTGCATAATAGTCGTGATGAATAGCACCATCAATATGAGATTCATTGAATTCTGCTTTTGTTCTAACGTCGAACAAGATGAAATCAGGATTGTTTTTGTTTTCTTCAATCATTTTTTGACCAGCGTCTGTTTGAATCATTTCGTAGACTTGCTCTTCAGGAACTACAGGATCAACAGGATTGTCTGGTTCTACTGGGTCTACTGGTTCGTCTGGGGTTGGATCTACCGGATCAACTTGTCCAAAGTTAAGATCAATCTTAGCATTACCTTCACTGTAATTATACAAACTAGATTTAGCGCTGATTGTGTATTTACCTTCGCCCATATTTGCATTTGGAGTTAGGTGGACTTCAGTTAAACCATATGAATTTGTATATTTTGTAAGATTGTAAATAAAATTATTTGGACCAGTTACAGTTATTTCAACAGGAGTATTTCTTAAAACATATCTGTTTCCATTTGTTAGTTTAATGTTAACAGTAGCTCTGTCTCCCATTTCGTATCTGTCTTTGTCAGAATTTAATTCAATATTGATTGAATTTGGATTTTGATATTTTTTAACTTCAAAACTTGCTCTGCCAACAGAGTTTTGATATCCATTTCTAGATGCAATAACCTTTACATGATAAGTTCCAGCAGGACCGTTTTCAGGTTTATAGTTATAAACAGCGCGGCCGTAATTATCTGTGCTGCCATTATTTCTGTGAACAGTTCCATCAGGAGTTTCAATTTGAATTTCTAGATTTGCTCCGCTAACTGCATATCTTTGATAGCGAGTTTGGATTGTAAGAGCAATTGAGCCATTATTAAAAATAAAACTTTGATTTGGTGTAACAACTGTTTCAAAAATTGGACGACCATCATTTACATTAAATGAAATTGTCGTGCTGTCACTTTGGTAAGTTTCACCACTACCAGTAATATTAACAGTGTATTCGCCTGAAGCTGACAATTCATAAGCGCTTAAAACAATACGTGCATTTCCATAATAATCGGTATACGCAGATTTGTTTATTGTATTTCCGTTAGGAGTATTGACTTTAAGGTCAACTTTTACATAACGAAGATTTGAATTATTTGAATCTTTTGCATTAACAGTAATAGTTTGAGCATTTCCAGATCTAACATCCTTAGTTGCAACAGAAGCTGAAATTCTAATTCTTTTATCATTGTTGCTTCCTCTTTCAACAGTGACATAAGCTGTTTGACTCTTGTTAGAACCATCTGTTGCGAATGCTGTAATTCTTGCTGAACCAACGCCAACACCTTTTACAGTACCATCATTATCAACTGTGGCAATATTGCTGCTTGAGCTTTCAAAACGAAGATTTTTGTTAGCAGCATTTGCTGGCATAATTGTAGAATTAAGTTTGTAACTATCTCCAACTTTAATCCTATTATTATTAGGTGAAAGTGAAATGTAGTTTACTTTTTCGCCTGGAGTCTCGTTTGATTCTACTACTAAAGTGAAACTTGCACGTTTGTAAGTTCCATCAGTTGCAGTTGCACTAACAGTTGCAGTTCCAGGAGCTATTGCTCTTAAAACTCCATTTTGTACAGTAGCAACACGACTTGGGCTAACGCTGAAGTTTAACTTTTTGTTGGTGGCATTTGCCGGCAGAATTGTCGGTAATAGTTCACGAGTATCGCCAACCTTAAGATTTAAAGTCTTAGTTCTAAAGAATACTGAACTAATTTTTACATCTTCAGTTGGATCAGGTTGTGGATCCGGATTTGGATCTGGATCTGGGTTTGGATTAGGATTTGAACCAGCAGGCATTGTCATAGCTTTTAAGCATACATTTGCATTATACCTTTGACTTGTCATATCCATCCAATTACTTCCGTTGTATGAAATATAGGATTGACCACGATTTGCCCTAGCACGTGAAGAGTATCCACGAATTGGAACTTCAATAGGAATTGGATAATTATATCCAGGAGTTGTAAGTTTAACAATCGGTGCAAAATACTCGCCGCTATTTACTCTTGTTCTTGTAATAGGAACAGTAATGTAACCTGCATACTCTGCAGTACCGCTTGCAACTCTATTTCTATTATTGAAGCTAACACTTCCAGAACCTGTTGTTAAATAAACTTCATATCTTGCACCGTTTGATGGAACAAAGAAACCTACCTCAACAACATCAACATTGTTTCTAACAGGACCAAATACATTTGAGAAATAAGCAGTAGGACCATTACCATAGTTGGTGTTCATACCTAAATCGTCATAGTACCATATCTCCTTGCCAGGAGTTTTGTTTTTAAGTTTAAAAATCGCATTACTTCTTCCGACAAAAGCATCATGGTATGAAACGTAGTAATAGCCGCCCATGCTCTTCCAGTTTCTACCCCATGAGTTTTTAATAATCCAAGCACCATCTCCCGGTGGAGTGTATCTAAAGTTGTAACGACTAAAATTGTCATCCCAACCAACAATAGTTACAGCATGGTTAGCATATCCATTGCCCCCTGGATGATAGCTTCCCATTGTTCTTTGATTTAAATAATATTCGCTGCCATTAATAGTGGTATAAGCAGCGCCGTAAGTCAAGATGGCTTGTTTTAATCCGTCTGTGTCGAATCCATTTCTCACATCAGGGATATTCATGATTTTGTCAACGTCCTTAGAACGCATCAAACCTCTTGGTGAAGTGAATCCATAAGGATGGTAAGGATCGTCTTTCTCATCGATAGGACCGGACCAACGTGATAAATACGCAGCAGCAACTTGCCATGTACCTCCATCGTCTGGACCCCAGTCAAAACCGTGAGTATTTCTCATGTGTTTTTCACTAAAGTCAGTGAATTCTCTCGGCATCAATACAGATTCTGCTGAACCGTAAGATGCAAACGCCCAACAAGAACCATTTGGTCCTTGATCCTTTACAGGTGTTACGCGGTTAAAGTCTCTTAAATCATATCTTGCAGGTAAGAATTGACGCATCTGACGTGGAATTTCTTCTTGAAGGTCATAGGTGGTATGAACTTTCAAAGGATCTACTTGCAAACCGTAATTTCTCTCGCCGTTTTGACTTGACATTACACGAGTGAATTCTGGATTAATAGGAGCTTCATTAATTGGAAGATAATCTACAATTTCTTCATCAACATCAAGTTGAGAATCTTCTGAGATTTCGTTTTCAATCGGTGAAACAAATTCATCGCTAAATTCAAGTTCTGCAAGTGAAATTGTCGGAGTCACTACCATAAAGAATGACAACAAGACACTTAACAAAAAGTAAAATTTACTTTTTTTCATATTGTTCTCCTTTCGTTTTATATTGGCATAGCCAAAATGTTTTATTAAGTTAGAAATTTTAGTGGGCTAAATTATCCAGTGATTTTAATCACAATGGACAATATTTTTATAAAATCTCTAACTATGAGATAGATTATATCAAAATCTGTCTCTTATACACATCTCCGAGCCCACGAGACCGTTAT
>CAMYPV010000015.1 GCA_947293975.1 uncultured Ezakiella sp.
TCATTCATCACAGTCATCAAAAGACTCGGCGAAATGATTACAAACGGTATAATAATAACGCCAACACTCATCACAACCTACAGACTCGTAATCGGCGTATCAATATCACTACTAATGGCAATCATCACAGCCTACGCGTCGTACAAACTGCGACTTGAAGACTATCTAATGCCATTTATTAGCCTTTTAAGAACAATCCCCGTCATCAGTACTGTCTTAATCGTCTTGTTTTTTACAAACAAAAACACACTCTCGATCATAGTAATATTTTTCGTAAGCTTTCCTATTATATATGAAAATGTATTAACCGGACTCAAAGAAATACAAAAACAAAAGTTGGAAATGGCAAAAATCTATCGCATCAGCGCTGCTCAAAAATTCAAATACATCGAACTACCTGCAATTATCAAAAGCACACTCCTTGCGCTTGCAATATCGTTTGGACTGTCCTTCAAAGCGGGCAGCACCGCCGAAGTCATCGCAGGTGCAGCAGGCGGATTGGGCGACATACTCTATATGGCAAAAATATCCTTCGAAATGACAGACTTAATCGCAATCACATTTGTAATAATATTCTGCTCATTCGTGTTTGAAACCATAACAAAATATCTCTACAAAAAATTAGGAGAAAAATATGATTAAACTCGACCTAAAAAACAAAAGCTTTGACGGAAAAACCATACTCGAAAACATACAATTACAAATAAATGCAGGCGACAGACTGCACCTCATTGCGCCGTCAGGCACCGGAAAAACAACGCTAATGAGAATATTGATGATGATAGATGGCGATTTTGAAGGCGCAATCGAAAACGAATTTAAAAAAATGTCCGCAACATATCCCGAGCGAGTATTTATGGGCGGCATCTCAATCTACAAAGAGATAAAAACATTTACACATCGCACAGAAGCCGAAATCGACGCAACACTAAAAGCACTCAAAATCTATGACGCAAAACACAAACGCGCCAAAGAACTCTCTACAGGAATGCGCTCGCGTGCAAGCATAATCAGATCGATGATCACCGACGCCGAAATCGTCTTCTTGGACGAACCGCTCTTGGGCCTTGACGAAAACACAAAAAAACTCGCAATCGACTTTATCAAAACCCACAGCCAAAACAAAACCATAATCTATACCGGCGACACAATCTACACAGACGAAACCACCTACGAATTAAAACACGTGTAAAAACGAATCACAACAAAACTCTCGTAGCAACGCCGCATGTAGAGGAAACCACCGTGTTTCCAAGCGGCGCTGCTTACCAAATTTCCAAACGTTGTATCGTCGACCACTGTGTCGACAAACGATGTTGTGTTCAAAAACCCATTGCATTCCCAGCACAAAAATGATATAATAACAATGTAAATCAGACAGTTGCTATTTATAGAGGAAAGTCCGTGCTCCACAGAGCGAAGATGCTGGGTAACACCCAGTGGGGGCGACCCTAAGGACAGTGCAACAGAGAAATACCGCCACAAACGTGGTAAGGGTGGAAAGGCGAGGTAAGAGCTCACCGGCGGTTAGGCGACTAACTGGCCCTGCAAACCCCATCTGGAGCAAAACCGAAGCGATACAAATTGCTGCTGCTCGTGGCAAATCGAGAATGGTAGGTTGCTAGAGTTGTTAGGCAACTAACAACCAAGACAGATAACTGTCAAATACAGAACACGGCTTATAGATTTACTTGAAAATCCCTGCGGGGATTTTTTTAATACCAAAATTAAATCGCCTGTACGTAGCAACGCCGCATGTAGCTTGGCACGTAAGATTCACCAATCATTCATCGCATTCGCTCGAATTCTTGGGAATCTCTGGCATGAGACCTACTAACCAATCGATGTTCGCTACCGCTCCATCTCTTGGGTTAGGGCTTCAAAACCACCGTGTTTCCAAACGATGTTGTGTCCAAAGCGATATTGCGACAATCGATATTATGATCAAAAAATTTTTGCGTATACAATACTTGTTATTCAATAAATGTCACACAATCGTAACATATGAATATCGAGATTTTTAGACGCCAATATTACATAAAAATCAAAAAAATTTCTAAATAATAAGAACTTAATAACAGACTTATTTGAAAAACTATCAAAAAAAGATTTAAATTATATAAAAATATAAAAAACGAGATATAATTTTAATAATAAAGAAAAATATGAAAATATTAATGCTATTAGATAAATTGACATTCAAAAATATAAGTGGTATAATCTGAGTATGAATCAGGGGATATCCAACAACCTCTGACAAATAAAATAAAATGCTAGCACAACAAATAGTGTTGTCGACGAGAAACGACATTGCATTTTAGGTAGTAAGGTAGTATTGTTGGAAAATGGTGAGAAAATGTACTATAAAATTTCAAAAAGACGGATTGGTAACCCGTCGTGTTTTCATATACCTATCGAAAACACGTACAATTTCACATTTGTATGCTTTTAGAGGTGTTAAATATAACACCTCAAATTTGCGTATAAAAGACCATCTCACCGCAAAAACTCACCAAGAACATTAAAACTACCAATCAATTATGATGGGATTACAATTATACGAGCTATTTAATCATGGCTTACCACCATGTTTAAAAATACAATATATAATAGGAAGATATATAATCCCACGAAAAAGGAGAGGACAAGAATGAACATTATGGTATACAACAACACATAATTAAATGCAAAAACAAATACGAAAGAATTTGCACGCTGAGCCATGTGCAGCCCAGCGTGTAACACCCACTACGTAAACGTGTAACAACATCGACCGTATCGAACACTACCGTGTGTTCAAACAATATCGCCAGTAGCGTCGACCGACCGCGCTTGACAATTGCGTTGCGATGACCGACAAATACACCGTGTTTCCAAACGGTGTTGTATCAACTAACACGTACAACGTGGAATGCACAAATCAAAAAGAAAAGGAGAAATAAAATGCAAAAAAATATCACAACAAAAATCGTTGCAATATTACTTGCAACATTAATGGTAATCGGAATATTACCATTTGATATCAATGCAGCTGGTATACCAAATGCATGTCCGGTAGAAGAACCAACAAACAACTACCGCCCAGCAGAGCAATATGTACCGGCAACAAGAGCAATTGAGACAAACAGATTCAGAACATTATCTACTGTTAGAGATGAATTTAAACACGAAGAAATCAATAGGGATAATGATGAACCGAGAACAATGTCAATGCCATTAATACCACAAGAAAACGGCGGATACTCAACAAGATCTGTTGAAGCTGCTGACTGGGACATTGATAACCAGGCCGATGGAAATTTTTGGCCTTTAGCTCAAACTAATAATTTAAGAAAAGTAAGTTCAATAAGCGAACCATATCGTGCTCCCGACATTAAATATGTTGGTGTTTATAAAAATGGCGATGGTGACGATGTCATAAGATTACAATTTAGAAAATATAATGGTTCACAAACAAGACTTTGGCAAAGATTAATTTTAAAATTTGACAAAAATATATACGAAGCAATTAATTGGGATAATCCGAAAACTTGCATGTATTACGGTACTGGATCGTCATCAGGACTTTGGAATGTGTCGCATGATAACTACACAGGAGAAACTGCTAAATTTGCGCCAGTTATAAAGTCTTATTCTGGCGGCTCATATACTGTTGAGCAAGATATATTTAATACAAATAATTTTGCTACATTTATGACAACGTTTACTCCGATGGATTTTGTATTAAAAAAAGGTGAATTAGCTAAGTTAAAGAATAATGAATACTTAATTCAAGCAAGGATGATGGATACTTTATATAAAGATGTATACACGAATACTTCTGATGCAGCTGATGTAACCACATATAGTGCATATACTATGTCAACTGTATTGCCTTTTAAAGGAGTATATGAAATTGAATCAAATCCAGATTTGTCACTTACATTAGGTGATACAGTAAATGTAAACAGATCACCAGTAAAGAGCGCTTCTTCTTACGTTGTTTATGATGAGGTTAACGGTTATGTTGATGTTTTTCACAAACAAGTTAAGAGATCATTGGGTAATAACATTGGGCTTGGAAGTGATAAAGCTGCACTTGGATTTAGACAGGCTGTAAATAAAGAATTTTATGAACTTTTAAAACCAAACGATGATGGAGTGGTTGCTATAATGACAATAGCAGATAAAGAGGATAAGTTATATAAAAGTGGATCTGATAATAAACAGTCTCCTATATTAAATCCTAAAAAAACCATAACATTCAAGAAAGTAGCGGGAGCTACAGATAATCAGATAAACATTGTTGGAGATGTAGGCTTTATTCAAGCAGCTGGAAGTAATTGGAATGTTAATCAAGATTTTAAAGATGGAATAAAAACAGCTATTACTAATAATAATATGAATGATATTATTATTAATGGTGCGGATACCATGGGCAACTCTGGTGCATCCACCATGGTTAGATACTTTGTAGATAAAAATAAATTGAATAATCTTATAAAACAAGATGGAATTAAGAGCTATGCTTTTTATTCCGCTGTTATTCGTCAAGACCCAATAGGAACACTTGTTTTCAAACAAAAAACTGGTAATAAAGATGTCATTCTCAAAAAAGGAAACGAAGTCATATTTGATTTTAACTACAATGCAAACCAAGGATGGGAAAGAGAGTTTATCATAGGAACAAAACCATATAGCATAAATTTCATAAATTCTATTACAAAAGTAGATAATAATAAATTTAAATGGACAATTCCATTTGATATAACTATTCCTGCAAATACTGATATAACATATAAAACGGTAAATGATACAAGTGCAAAAAATCCAAAAATGACAGTTGTCGGTTTAGGATTGACACCCATTGATATGGATACACCAGTACTTGAGAATGCTCCTCGTGTATTAAGAGGCTCTGATACCCTTGCTGGCGGAGCGCTGGTATCAACGAATTATGTAGTATCAGTAGATGAGTTATTTACTGAAGATAAAAAAATTACAGGTGATTCCTTCTACGAAGTAGCTGAAATAACAATTTCATCACCAAATGCTACAGAAGATAAAATGGATGAGCAAAAAATTTCAGCATCTAATACCAAAGACAGTGTTATATTAAAATATCCTGACAAGAAGACAGGTAAAAAGATTGAAAAAAAATTTGAATCATATAAGTTTGATACAGGAATTCCAAATCCTGCTGGAAAAGCGCAAATTAATCAATATAAAGATTTTGTAATGCCAAACCTTAAAAAGGATATGCCGATTATTGTATCTAACAAGGACGTTTTGAGACAATCAACAGACTCTAGAGATGTAGTTGAGCAAGTACAGGCTCGCGTGTACTTCCACTATAACAATGCTACTAGAGACGAAGACGAAAAAGTCGATGCTAGAGTGATGCCTTTAAATAATGAGTTTTTATATACAACTTCTGGAACAAAAAATCCTGCTTATATACCTAATGGATTCTTAGGATATAAGAATGATAGTGATGAAGTAGTTGACAATCGTAGAAAAGCTAAAGGAGATATATTATCTGACCACAACGGATTACCATTAGAAGGCGAAGAACTTAAAAAGCGTCAAATGCCTATTACAAAAGGACAAGATGCTGAGGTAAAAAAGGAAGACATGAAATTCCTTGGCTGGTCAACAAAACAAGGCACAACGGCAGAACAGTTTAGAAATGCAAAAGAGTTAACAACTCTTGCTGAATGGAAAAATGCAACTACAATACCTTTTAAATTTACAGAATATTCACCAATAGAAACTCATCAACATGTATATGCAGTATGGGGAAGAGGTATAGATATTAGATTGCACGGAAATAAGACATCAACAGATAATGATGTATATACCTTCAATGTAAGTGAATCAGATTTAAAGTTTGATGAAGGTAATAAACCTTTTGAGAAAAATGGCAAAAAATATGCAAAAGTAAAAATGCCAAGAGTCTTTTATACAAGAGAAATACAAGGCGATATAAAAGGTAAAGAAAAAGCATACTTTATGAATGGCTACACAGATGAAGAAAAGCAAGGTAATTTTACTGATGTTGCATCATTAAATGATACTGAGTTGCTAAATAAAGTTGAATCATATAAAGATAGAAAGACTTTTGTTGGTTGGACAAGCAAAGTTGTACAAGATAATTTTAAACTTTCAACACAAAACGTTTTCTCAGATCAAAAGTTTAATGAGACTACATTCAATCGTGCGTTGGATGAGATCGCATATGGTAAAGGACAAGGACTATTACCAAATGGTGGTAATTTGCTACTAGAAGTAGATGATAATAACCAGTTAAAATCTAATGATGACATTGACCTATATGCTAATTACAGACCATATTTTAGAGTTCAAATTAAAAAAGTTACCAAAGATGAAAATGGTCAAGAAATAAAATTGAATAATGCAAACTCTCCTAAAAAACCAGGAGCTACGCATCCAGATGCTATTGCCACTCCTACTGTACAAATCGGATTATTCCACAGAACAGCTGTAACAGAAGTTGCAAAGCCTACAGTAGCAGCTGCAGCAAACTATTATCCAATTTCTAGAGATGATTACGGAAAAGCTGCACTTAAGCTATATAGTCAATATTACGGTAAATACAATCCTAATCCAACGGATACATTCTCATGGTATGTACCTGGTTACGATGAATATGGTCAAAGATTTTCTTATGTAGGTATAGAATATCCTGTAATATCAACAGGTAGCACTTTCGATATAAAGTTTGAAGAAAATGTAAATTCATATTATAGTTTCTCAAGAAATTGGGCATCGGTTGGAGCATACTTGCTTGACAGAACATCGTCAACAGATCCACACGCATATCCAGGTCAGGAAGGTCAAGCTAAAGTTCAAACAATGACATTTAATAGAATGCATTATGGCACTCCAAGTGTAGATACTTTTACTGGTGCTACTCAAAGAACACCAATTCAAGCATCGGAAGTAGCTATTGATATTGCAAATACAGACTTAGTGCAACAATGGCAAACGTTTGAAAGAAAGCCTTATGAGGTTTATGGTTACAATATATTAATGACGAACACAAAGGTCAGTGAATATCAACCTCTATTTGAAGAAATTGAAAATAAATCAAACTCATTTGTTCTTACAAACCCATTCTTGACAGATGACTTGAATGCTGACAAGGAAAAAATAACGGGAATACAACTTGAAATCAAGAGAGATAAAGACAGTGAACCAGTTGTTTATCATTTGGTTTATGATAAAAACGTACAAAAATTTTCATTTATAGCTGAAAACGAATGGAGACCAAGTTCAGATGAGATAGATGCTTTGAAATCAAAGCTAAGAAAGGCAAGTGACTCTGAAAAACCAGCAATTCAGCAACAATTATCTGAGTTAGAAGCAAAGGCTAAAAAGAGCTTAGATACAAATGCTTTTGTAGGAGAAGCTCCAAAACTAGAAATTATAAAGGATTATGTTGTTGATAAACAAACCAACAAGACAGCAAATGTGCTGAAGGTTACAATGCCAGATTCGTTCGGAGTATTTGATGCAACGGGTAATACAGTTAATGTTTACAAGTCATATGTAAAGGCTGCATATAGATTTAACGCAACAACATTCTATAAGAAGTCAATAGAAAAAACGGCTGGAACAAAAATTTCTGCGCCACTTGAATTTGGAGTAAACAACCCTAGACAACTCAAGTCAATTTTAGATGCAAAAACAGAACAAGATGTAGAAAATGAAAATGTAGATATTGATGAGAACAAAGACATTGTTAATGAAAACAATCCTACTCACTATGTGATAGAAGCTGATGTTCCAAAGCCACTGTTAGATGCACCACAAGCAGGAAAGACAACATACTATTTGATAAAAGCATCTGATGTTGAAGCAGCACAACAAAAGGCTAAGGAAGACTTAAATATATCACCGTCTGAAGAAAACACCGAAGAGAACAAAGCTAGAATAGAGCTTGCTATGGCAGAGGCATTAAGTTCAAGAGAATTACTTGACAAAGCACTATCGAGCTACAAATTGAAGAAAAAGAATGATGTAATTAAATTTGTGGGTCCGATAGATAAAGCTGTAAAAGAAATTGAAGATCCAGATAATTCAGGTAAAATGAAAACTGTTGCAGAGGATATGTATGTTATCTCTGTAGAAGAAGATAAATTACCTTCAAAGTCTCCTATATATACTCCAGACTTAGAATCACCTAAGCTTGAGTTTGAAGCAAAAGATGACAGATGGAGATTCTATATAGACCTCATTGCAGAAGAAAAAATTGATGGCGAAATATTTGGAGAAGTCTATATAAAGATTAAAGATCAACCACTGGAAAAATACGATTCACAGGATAAGTTGATTAAACGTGTAGCTGCTTTAGAACGTGTAGAAAATGTTAAGATAGATGATATTTTGATAGTAGCGTTTGATAAATATAACAACAAATTAGTCAAGAAGCCTGAATATAAAGCAACAGTTATAGCTCCTATAGAAGCAGAAAACCCAATTCCAACTCTTGATGGTGTTTTTGCAAAGTCTGACATAGGCAATAAAATTACTGTAAGAGTACTTGATAAAACGGGACAAAAACTATTGGCTAAAGGTGAAGTAACAATTACAGCTGATGAAATGACATTTATAGAATTAAAGCAAGCTGATAATCCTAGCGAGGCTTATGAACTTAAAGAAGATGATTTGGTAGAGTTCGTTGCAAGAAATTCAAATGGCTCATATTCAAATCCGTTGTATATGAGACCAAGGTAAACGGTTAAAAGAAAGGATATAAAATGCAAAAGAGAATTATTTCAATTCTGCTTTCATTATTCATGATTTTGGGTACTTTTTCACCTCTAAATTTAGAGGTGAAAGCCCAAGATCAACTTAATGATTTGAAAGTAGAAGACAATGGTGAATACGTTACAATCGATATAACACCAATGGTAAAAGATGCTATTGATGGGCAAAACAAATGGCAATATTCAAAGTATTCAACAATGGGAACAGCTTTATCCAATCAACCAGATACAAAAATAACTGTAAATTTAGTTACTGTAGGGTTAGGTGGTTCTGAATTTCGTTGGGATAATGTAGGAATGAAACCAGAAGATATTGTTCTTACTCTTGAAAGGATAACTTCGGCTGGAACATCCATTGAGGAATCGTATAGTAATATATTTTCAAACAGAAAAAGAAAAGCAGAAATAACAATTAAAAACTATGTTAGCGGAGATAAATTTTTCATAAAAGCAAATGCAACTGAAAATATTACAGTATCAGCCGTTGACAGATCAGCTCAATTAAAACAAGTAGGCCAAGACAGGCCTGTAGATTTGTTGTTTATTCAAATTCCTAATACAAAGATTACAACGAAATGGATCAATGCAAAAGGTGAAAAACTTGAAAAACAATTGGTCTTACCAGCTAGTAAAGGGAAGTTTGATTTTAATTTTTTAAACGACACTTTTAGTTATAAATTTGATATTACTAATCAAGATCAAATTCAACATCTTAAGAAAGATATAAGAAGAGCTCTTGCTAGAAAAAGATTACCATTAGAAAAACTTAATGATTCCGATAATGAAAGTATAAAATTTAATAATAAAACATCTGGAACATATACAAAATTAAATGAGAATACAAAAGATGAAAAAGTTGTTGACTTTAAAACGAATTATGACCCATATAAAGGTGGAGAAATCACATTAATCGTAAAAGACAAAGTTTACAATAAGAAACCAGGTGAAGAAGTTCCAGACGGCTATTACGAAATTGCATTTAATTCTGGGGACGGATATTTTACAGAAAAAGATAGAAAAGCAGAAGTCATTGCTTATACTGTAAAAGATGGAACAACATGGACAGATTTTAAAGAATTAGTTAACATAACTGATTTTCCTAAAGTAAATCATGTAAATAATCTAAAATTAAAAAATTGGACAAATTCAAAGGGAGAAGCATTTACAATAGCAGACAAGACATCTGAAACAATAAGTGAAAGCATGGTATTTACTGCGCAATTTGTTGAACTAACAGATGATAATATACAAATAAATTTGTCTGGCACTGGAGAACAAAATGCTCCTAGACATGGTGACAAAGTAGTTGTAGGAAAAACCGTTAAAAAAGGATCGGATGATGTAGATCCAAAAAGTTTATCAGGTAAAACAGTTAACATTTACAAAACTATTGAAGCTGAACCTAAAAAACAATTAATCGGTTCGGGTATTGTAAGGGAAGATGGTTCATTTACAGCTGCTATTCATAAGGATGCATTAAAAGCTGGTGAAACAATTTGGGCTGAAATTCCAACAGGTAAGGATAAGAAGATTAGCTCAGAAAAATACCCAACAACTGTTAAGCTTAACCCAGATGAACTAAACAAAATCATTGAAATTGCATCTAAGGTTCTTAAAAATTACGAGAATAAAAAATTTGTAAATAAAGATAAATATGAAGCTCTTGTTGATGCGGTTAATGGTAATAGTTCAAAAAGTATTGAAGGTGGAAAAGATTTAGTTTATATTGAAGGCGAAAAAATTCCAGAAGGTAAAAAAGTTGGCGACCTTAAGATTGAAGAGCCTAAAGATTTAACAGATGGTACAGTTAAGCAAGGTAAAATCGACAAAGTTTATGAAGAAATTAAAAAAGCTATCGAAGAGCTGACTGGTAACTACATCCCTGTAATCAAAGGACCAGACCACAAAGAAATCTATGTAGGCGATACACTTGATTTAACAGAAGGAATTACTGTCACAGACGAAGATTCAACTAAAGACGAATCCGACATTGCACAACAAGATGGCAAAGACTTCAGCTACAAGGTTTACACAACCAACAGTGAAAATCAAAAAGTCGAAGTAAAAGGCGATGCTCTAAAGAACTTAAACAGCACACCAGGCACTTATGAAGTTGTCTACATGGCAAAGGATAAATCTGGCGCAACAGCTACTCACGAAATGACATTAGTAGTTAAAGAAGTAGAAGTTACAGCAATCAAAGTTACAGCAGACCCAACAAAAGATCAAAAATACCTTGTTGCAAAAGATACAGAACCTGCTACACCTGATTATACAGGTATGCAAGTTGAATTAACTTACAACAATGGTAAAAAGGAAACTGCAAAATATGGCAAATTCAAACCAGAAGGTGGACAAGAACAAACTGGCTTCTACAAAGCAGTAGAAAATAAAAAAGTTGCAGTAACAGAACTTACAGTTGAACCAACACAAGTAGGCATTGCAGATTCACCAAAAGTAATCACTGCAACTTATGAAAAAGGTAGTACAAAATTAACCGACAATGCAGGCAAGGCAATCATTGTTCAAGTTGACAGCGACGGCAATGGCAAAGCAGATGAAAGCGAAAAGTTCGATATAAACTATGCAACATCATTCGAAGTTGTAACTAAGCCACAACTCAAATACACTGTTAATTCATCAAAAGAAACAGCTACACTTGACCTAAGTGCATTGTTGGTAAAAGTTACCGATACTAAAGGAAATGTTAAGTACTACACTTGGGAAAACATTAAGACCGAAGATAAAATCAAGGTAACACTTACTAAGAAAGGCGAAGGCGAACAAGCAGTAGAAGTAAGTAAGACTGCAAACACAGAGCTTACACCTAAGCTTCTAAACACTGATGAAGCAACAAAAGCAACTAAACCGTTTATTGAAAACCACAACGGAGCAGAGCTTAAAGTTGTAGTCGACCTTGTAAAAGTTGAAAATGGCAAAGTAGTTTACAAAACAGATGGTAAGACACTTGAAAGAGAAACTGACACTAATAAAACTACAAATTCTGCGGGTACACTATCAGTTCTTGTAGATAAAGATAAGAATGGAACAAATGACCTTGAAGAAACAACAGACAAACCATTCATCACATCAGCAAAGAACATCCCAACATCAAATGAAGATAAAACACCTAAGACAGAAGTAACAGGCCACGCAAAACCAGGCGTTAAGATCGAAATTAAAGCGGCTGACGCAAGCGGCAAGCCTACAGGAAAAGTTTTAGGAAAAGTTGATTCAGTGGGAGCAGACGGAACTTATGAAGTAACTCTAAACCCACAACAAAAAGCAGGTACAAAAGTTGTTGCTGTTGCAACAGAAGGAGAAAAGAAATCTGCTAACTCAGCTCCAAAAGCTGTTATCGACGACATGGATCAAGATGGCAACGACGACAGCAAACAAGGCTTCAATATTAATAAAGCAACAAAAATTGAATTCTTTGCAGAACCAAAATTAGACTACCTTGTTCCATCTAAAGATACAGAACTTACTTTTGATGGTAAAGACGCAAAAGATAATGAAATCTCAGTTAAAATTTCTTATGAAGAAAATGGAAAAACATTAAGCAATGTTTATAAGCTTTCAGAATTAAATACAGAAGCTTTTAAAGGTATAGTTGAAATAACACCAGCAATTGGTACAAAAGATAAGATTGGCAATAATCCAGCAAACTTAGTTGGCAAAAACTTAGTTGTAACACTTAAAAAAGTTGTTGATGCTGAAAATAAAAAACAAGAGAATGAGAAAAAACAAACAATAATTGACGATGCAACAGCAACTTCAACAAAAACATTTGCTATCGAAATCGATGCCGATGGAAATGGAGAAGCTGATAAAAACGAAAAAACTGAAATGCCAGCAATCATATCAGCAAGAAATGTTAAGAACGCAACTCAAGAAGATGAAATTGAAACAAAGGTAAGAGTAAAGGCATTAGTAGGTTCAACTATTACTATTAAGGACGAAAATAACAAAGTTGTTTCAGATGCAGTAAAAGTTCCTGTAAATGGCAGCGAAAAATATGGCGAAGTAGAAATTACTTTGAAGGAAAAACAAGACGCAGGTAAAAAGGTTAAGGCAATTGCAAAACTCGGCGAAAAACAACCTTCAGAACCAGCAGAGTCAATAGTCTTTGAAGACCTGGACGGCAACGGTAAACCAGACGGACAAGGTCAATTAGACATTGAAAATATCGTTGAATTTAAATTAGCATCTAACCCAGACAAGATGAAGTATCCTCTGAAAGCAACAGATGCTCAAGAGACACTTGATTTAACAGGTTTGATGGTATATCTAAAAGACAAGAATGGTAACACAGGAATTTTTGAGTATAACAAAAAAGCAGAAAGTCCATTCGAAGAACTAAAGAATAATGCTAACTTTAAATTACAGCTGATCAATAGCCAAAATGAAGCTACTGATATTAAGGATTCTAATAGTGAAAAAACTAAACTAAGTACAGCTGACGACCTAAGTAAAGTTAAAGTAAGCCTAGTAAAAGATATAAACAAATCAGTAGAAACATCAAAATTAGAAGTATTTTTAGACGCTAATGGAGATGGTGAAAGAGATACGGATCAAACACCAGCACCAAAAGACTTAAAAGCTTTAAATAAAGGTACTGATGCATTCACAACAATAACAGGTAAAGCACAAGCTGGTGACGTTATAAAAGTTTATGACGAAGATGGTAAAGAGATGACTACAGATCCAGCAACAGTAACAGTTGGAAATGACGGAACATTCACTATCAAAGTATCAAAAGATAGCAAAGCACTTCTAGAAAACACAAAGCTCTTTGTAACAGCAAAAGCTAACGACAAAGAAGAATCACCAAGAACACCTGTATATGTTAAGGTAGACAAAGACGGAAACGGCATTGCAGATGAAGATGAACAATCAGCTAAACCAACAGATGTTAAGGCACTTAACCAAAACAAGGTTGTAGATGGAAAAGTTACAAATGAACCAAAATACACTACAACAGTAACAGGTAAAGTTAAACCAGGTGCAACAGTTAAGATCACCTCAGAAGATGGTAAGACAGATTTAACACCATCACAAGTTACTATCGACAATGAAGGTAACTTCACTGCAGAAATTGCTAAACAAACTGATGGAACAAAAATAAAAGTTTGGGCAACTGAACCAGGTAAACAAGAATCTGATCCAGAACCAGCTACAGTAGTTAGAGATGCTAATAATGACGGTATTGATGATAGCAAATTCTCTGATAAACCATCGGTCAAAACTCCAGTTAAGAACGGAGACAAAACAGTTGAAGTTAATGGTAAACCAAATGCAAAAGCATATGTTGTAATTACAGATAAAGATGGTAACGAAACTACAACACCTGTTGTTGACTTAGACGGTCAAGGTAAAGGAACAATTAATGTACCTGAGCTCAAAGATGGACAAAAAGTAAAAGTTGTTCAAACAGAAGAAGGCAAAAAACCAGTTGCATCTGATGAAGTAGTTGTTAAGCCAAATACAACAGATGACAACCTTGAAAACAACATCGCAAAAGCTGAGGAAAAAGCTGGAAATCTAATTGATGATCCAAATAGTACAGCTGACCCTAAGGACAAAATTAGAGAAAATCTAGATCAAAAATCATCAACAGATAAAGAGCTTCAAGACGCATTAGAAAAAGCAAATGAAGAAAAAGAAAAAGCAAACAAAGTGGATCAAAATGGAAAGCAAACTCCACAAAACACTCAAAAAGATGTTAATGATGCTAACGATCGTCTAAAAAAAGCTTTAGATGAAAAAGACAAATACGATAAAGCTAAAAAAGCAGTAGATGATGCAAAAGCTGAGTGGAATAGTATCAAAGACAAAACTGATCCAGCACCAACAGAACAAGAGTACAAGAATGTTAAAGACAAAATTGATGCTGCTCAAAAAGCAATAGACGATCTTAATGACAAGAATGGAACTGCTGACAATACAGATAAACCAGCATTGCAAAAAGAACTAGATAAAATATATCTAGACAAAGTCATCAAACAAGGCGACGAAAAGCTGAAAGAACAAGGCCTAGATCCAACTGAAAAGGCTAAACTTGATAATGCTGTAAAACAAGGTAAGGACACACAAGGCAAACTCAATGACACAGATACCTCAAACGATCCAGATCACAACAAGATCAAAGAAGACATCAAAGCTATCGAAGACGCCTTGAATCCAAAAGGAAAAACTGATGCGCCTACAATAGATTCTGCAATCATTGGCGGAACAAAGATTACAGGTACAGCACCGGCTAACTCAGTGGTAACAGTAAAACTTGGTGATAAAGTTCTTGGTAAAGTTGACGCTGACTCACAAGGTAAGTGGTCTATAAGTACAGAAGCACTACAAGAAAATCAGGTTGTTAAAGCACAAGCGCAAGAAAAAGATAAAACACCTTCAGATGAAGTTACAAAGACAGTTGGACTTGACACATCAAAACTAAAAGAATCAATTGACAAAGCAGATCCTATTGCTGGTGAAAAAGATAAAGATACTGGCAAGTATAAAAATCTTGATGAAAACAACCCAGTTGATAAGGCATTAAAAGATGCTTTAGATGAAGGTAAAAGGGTTAAGGACTTAGGCGATAAGAACGATCCAACCATCGATCAAGATAAAGTGGATACAGCGAAGAAAAATCTAGACAAAGCTATTGCACAAAAAGAAGCCGACACAGCAGTTGACAACGCAAAAGATAAAGTCTTAGATCCAAACGCAAGTGATGACGACAAGAATAATGCAATCAAAGAAGCACAAGATAAGATCGACAAGATTCCTGGTACAGTTAATGACAACCCAATCAAAAAAGACCTACAAGATAAACTTGACTTAATCAAGAAAATCAAAGAAGGTGAAGATAGATTGGAAAAAGATGACGTAACTGGAAAAAATGATACACCAAAGAAACCACAAAAAGATATTGATAAATTGAAAAAAGCAATACAAGATGGTAAAGACGCCTTGAATAATAAAGAAAAAGATAAATATGGTGAAAAAACTAAAGAGGTAGAAAAAGCTATAAATATTTTAAATCAAGAGAGAATAAATGTAACTTTTAAAGCAGTTACCTTTGGATCACAAACATTATTCTTAAGAACATCGGTTCCAGGTGCAAAAATTAAAGTATCAATAAATGGAAAGATAATTACAAAAAGTAAAGTAAGAAATAAAGAGGGAAAATTAGTTGATGTTGATTATGTTACAACAGATCCATTCGGAACATATACACTTTTCTTCGGAAACATAAATGAAGACGGGTATGACTTTACTAAAGGTTTATCTGAAAACGATGAGATTGTAGTAGAAGCAACAAAGGATGGATATAATCCTGGCGAATATACAGAATTAATTTATTAAAAGGAGGAAAGTAGATGGAAAGATTTAAAAAAATAGTTTCATTTTGTCTTACTTTAGCAATTATATTGGGGATGGTAGTAATACCATCTCCAGTGAATGCAAAAATATCAAGCAATGATATTAAAGAAGTAAGTTACAAGTTAGTAGAAGAGAATGGTATACCGTACAGAGAGTACAATTTAGCAGATCTCGTAGATATTAATTATGATGCTAAGTCTAGAGAAGAGATTGAAAATATAAATTCTATAGGTACGATGGCTGTTGGAGATTTTATTCCTGATGCCGAAAACTATCAAGTGAAGGTAAATTGGGGAGCATGGAGCATGACACCTGATAAATTAGGTACAGATGTATATTTCACAATATATGACAGTGTAAGTAGAAAAACTATCGCTAAGACAGATATGGTAACAGGCACTGGTTTATATAAGTTCAAAGAAACAGCTGACTTTATGAGTCCAGGTGTTAGCACCGATAGAAGCAAATGGAGAGTTAGATGGCCTAATGAAGTAAGATTTGATATCAGGTTAATAACTGACAATGGTTCTGCAACAGCGCCTGCGGTTTTTCAAGCTAATATTACTCAAAGAGCCATGACTTTATACAGAGCTGAGTATCATACAAATTCCTCAAAACCAGGACTAAAAGTTTACAGAAGAAACTTAAAGAATGAGGTGAAAGAAGTAGATATAAATAACGATAATATCAAAGGTAACCAGTATTACTCTTTTATAGAAAAACCTAAAAGGGTTTATTACGAGGGCAAAACTATAGATATAATTAATCCAGGAAGTGAGAGTGAGGATAGTTATAGCTGTGACGACTTAAATGCATCACAATTAGTACAAATCTACACTAAAGTTCCTGGTAAAACAACTTATGACAGAGGTCCCGGTCAATTTACAGATAACGGAACTCCATACCGTTACTTGGTAACTGGGGACTATGAACATCCTCATATTGTAACAGTTCGTCAAGATTTAACTGTTAAATTTGATGCAAACAAGGGTACATGGAAAAACTCTGCTCCTGCTGATCAAACTATTGGTCACTCTATGAAGCTTGCTGATAAATGGGCAGGTTTAGGACCTATCGATGTTCCAGCTGGTACTACATTAACACCACCTGTAGTTGGAGCTGATAAACCTAAAAAAGAATTTCAAGGTTGGTGTATTGATGCAAATGGTAATGGCACAATATTTACTGATGCTGCTGGATATACCGAAGAGATAAAAGAAGACACAACTTTCTACGCAATATACAAAGAAAAAGCTCAAGGTAAGGTTGCTATTCAATATGTAGATGGAAATGGTGACGCTATTAAAGATAAATACAAGATTGCTGGTACTGATTATCCTGCTGAGGCTACAGGTAATGTAGGCGAAGATGTAGAATTAAGTAAGATTCCTGAGCCTAAGTTTATCGGATATGAAAGAAATGGAGATATCGTTGTAACTGGTAAAAAGTATGACGAAAATGGTAGAGATACAGTAGAAGTTCCTTACAAAAAACTTGCAGATATAATTCCAGAAGATAAAGCAAGTGAAGATGTAAAGGACACTTACAAGAAAGTTACTATTAAAGTTGATAAAAACAAAGGTAAGTTCAAACAAGATAATGCTGAAAAAACTGAAACTTCATTCACTTACTATGTAAACCCTGTTGAAAATAAGAGCTTGAAAGATGTATTAGATTTTTCTAAGTTAACTGCGGAGTCAAAAGATGCAAACAAAGATAAGATTGACACAGAAAATCCATGGAAGTTTACACCAGGCGAGACAAAAGTACAAAATCCAGTTGCTGTTGAACTATCCACTAAAGTAGACAAAGACAACTTCAAAGGTGTAGATGAAGTTGTAATGGAAGTAAAGTTTATCAAAGAACAAGGTACTGTTAAGTATGTATACGATTACAACAAAACAGGTATGGATCCAGTACCTGCTGATCCAACAAATGTACCAGACAAACCAGAAGATGTAACTAAAGATGTTGGAGAAACAGTAACTGTTGATAATACCAAGCCAGATAAAAAGAAGCTTGAAGTAAAAGATCCTACTAAAAAATTTGTAATTGCAAATTGGGAGTTCCAAGGATGGAAAGTTAATAATGCTGTAGTTACGGAAGTTACTGTAGTAAAAGCTGGCGTAACAATAAAAGGTACTTGGAAGTATGTACCTGTAACAAAAGAATCAGTAACACGTAAATTTGTAGATGCAGATGGAAATGCACTTCCAGAAGCAAATGGTGAATTTAATAAATTCCCAACAATTACAGAGGATACAAAACAATACTATCCAGGACAAAATGCAGATGTACCAGATACAATAAATAAAAAAGTAAAAGGTACTAAGGGAAATGAAAGAGGAACATGGGAATTTGATGGATGGTATCCAGGAAATCTTAATGCTACAAAGGGCTCACCGTTAACAGTTAAAGCTCAAGGTACAAATGAATATCTTGGTAAATGGGTATTTACAAAAGAAAATACAAAGGCAGTAACATTCTCATTCAAGTTCTATAACAGCAAGAAACCTAATGAAGAGCTACCAGCTAATGTAGTTAGTGGAAACTTTGATCCTAAGGTTCCAGAAGCACAAACTGATAAATATGTAGGCGATTCAATTGAATTGAAAACATTCAATGATGTAAAGAGAGACAAAGACAATAAAGGTAATGACCTTGGCTTACAAGGTACTTGGAAGTTTGATGGTTGGTATCGCGGAGATACAAAATTAACACCTGCTGATGCTAAAGTATCTGCAAATGATGAAGAAAACAAATTAGTTGGTAAGTGGATATTAACTGAAACTGAAACAAAAGAAGTTACACGTGTATTTGTTATCGACAAAGCTATAATGGGTGATGGCAAAGATGTACCAAAAAATCATGTTCTTCCACAAGGTGTAACAAAACAAAAACCAAATGACACTAAAAACTATATCGGATCAGAACAAACACCAGGCAAAGATAACTTCGATGCAGTCGAAGAAATAATTGGTGAAAAGATTGGTACTTGGACATTTAAAGAATGGAATCTTAAAAAACTCACAGTAGTAGAAAATCCAGGAGAAAATGACAATAAATTTGTTGGTACTTGGACTTGGACACAATTAACATCAGACAAACCAACAGTAGATCAACCAAAAGCTGACGACACGGTAATCAAAGGAAAAGGTAAAAAAGGATCTACAATCGTTGTAACAACACCAGACGGAAAAACACACACAACAACAGTAGGTGACAACGGAGATTGGTCAGTAAATGTACCACCAGTAAAAGAAAACGACAAGATCAAAGTAGAACAAAAAGAAAAAGGAAAGAAAACATCAGACCCAGTAGAAGTAACAGTAGAAAGAAAGATAAAATACTTCGGACATTTCTACGAACCAAGTCCAGATTACTTGAACACTGGCGTTCCTGCTAAGAAGGAAGAAAAGGTTCAAGAAAAATACCTTGAAGCATACAGATGGTATGTAAAAGGTAATGAAATGGGAATGTTCATGCCAAAGAAAGGTATTACAAGAGCTGAAGTTGCACAAATGTTTGCACGTGCATTAGAATACGACAAGGCTATGGTAAATGTAAACATTACACCATACACAGACGTAGATGCAAATGCATGGTATTATGAAGCAGTACAAAAAACAAGTGCAGCAGGAATCTTCAAAGGATCAGACAAAGGCACATTTATGCCAACAAGAGAAATCACAAAGGCAGAATTAATCGCAACAATCGCAAGATTCCAACACCTAAGCACAAAAGCAGGAAACACATTGAACCTACAAGCAAATCACTGGGCAACAGCAGAAGTAGAAGCAGCATATCAAGAAGGATGGCTAGACATCTACACAAACGGCACAGCACAATTTGCGGCAGATGAAGTTATTAGTCGTGAAGAAGTTGTAACAATATTAAACAGAGCATTCGGTAGAATCGCAGACACAAAATATATAGACGACAACGCACACACAATGACAAACTTCCCAGATGCAACAAAAGACATGTGGAGCTACTATGAAATCATGACAGCAGCAAACACATATCTAGTAGACAAAATGTGGGTAAATCACGCAACAAAAGACAACGGACCAGAAACATTAAAAGAAATGATTGAATGGGTAAAACCATTGATCGACAATAAAGATGTAAGAGAAGTTGTTGAACAAGTGAGATTCCAAAGATAATTGTGTAAAACAAAATACAAAATCGGGGTAGAAATACCCCGGTTTTTTTGTGCCATGATGCAATATGATTGAAGTGTTGTAGGGTCGACCACAGTGCAAAATGAATCACAACATCGCCTGTAGTGTCGACCACCGTGTCGACATTTGTTTTTACACATCGCAACACCGTTTAAAGCGCCCATAGGGTCGACCACCGTGTCGACATTTACCGTTACACACGCAACGCCGGTGGAAACACGTGTGGTGTTGAAGCCCTAGTCTTGGGATTGACGAACAAAAAAACGTCCGTAGCGTCGATCACCGTATCGACAAACGTTTTGTTGTGAAGTCAGAGCAAAGACAGGTCTCATGCCAGAGATTCCCAAGAATTCAAGCAAAGCGACGAATGATTGGTGAATCTTACGTGCCAAGCTACATGCGGCGCTCTTCACATCCATACCTTAAACCGCAACGCCGGTGGAAACACGGTGGTTTCCTCTACCGCGGGTTTGCTCTGCAATGTCATTTATAAAATTGTAGGGGCGACCGACCGCAAGCGACATTTGCCGTTATACATGTCAAACCCGTTTAAGGCCATGCAAGCCCGTTGAATACACGGTGTTTTTTACACACGGTGGTATTTGCTACTGGCTACATGTGGCGTTGCTTACAGTTCGTGGGTTTTATATATCAAAAAACCAACCGTTTTGATGGCGGTTGGTTTGTTTTTTTGTTTTTTATTA
>CAMYPV010000016.1 GCA_947293975.1 uncultured Ezakiella sp.
CCACACGTGTTTTGAGCGGCGTTGCTCAACAAAAAAATCCGACTATTGTCGGATTGTTTGATAGCTTGTGATTGTTTTGATTTTTTCTTGTTCGAGTTGTTTTTTCATTATGTCGACGAAATGTATTTCGCTTCCGTCGTGTGTTAGGTCGATGAGGTTGATGCCGATGCGTTTTGCAAGTTGTGCGTCGTGGTATTTGACGTCTGCTGTTACATACAAGTCGGCGCCGGTGCGTTTTGCGTGTTCTATAAAGCCTGCGCCGCTGCCGCCCATGATGGCGACTTTTTGTATCGGCTTGTCATTTGCTTGGTACACGCGCATATTGTCTGTAAGCCCATAGCGTTTTAATTTGTTTTTGATTTTCTCCACAAATTCGCTCAAACTTTGCGGTGCGACATTCATCGTTGTGCCAAATGTGATGTGATCTTCCTCTACAAAGTCGTAGTTTATGTCATTGCCCAGTTCTAGTAGCGGTGTGTTTTTCATTCCGTCAGGACTTGCGTCAAATGGCGTGTGGCTCGAGTATATCGTGAGTTTATGTGCCATTGCCATCTCGATTACACTGTAATTGAACTCGCCCTTTACCAAGCGTTTTATACCTGAAAATATCAATGGATGATGCGTTATTATCAAGTTGCAATTGTTTTCTATCGCTTCTTTGATGTTAGCTATTTCTGCGTCAAGCGATATATAGATGCCCGTTAGTTCTTGGTTTAAGTCTCCTATTTGAACGCCGCTGTTGTCCCACGGCGACTGTGTGCTTAGGGGATATTTTTGCTCGATTATTGTGATTATGTCTTTAATTAACAAGTGCTTTCAACTCCTCAATTTCCGTTTGTAATTTTTTTAGGCTCGTATTTTCCGCCGAGCTATTTTTTTTGATTTGCTCGACAATCGCCATTCGTTTGTTAATTTCGTGCGTGATATAGCTTTCAAAAAGCGGGTGCGCTCTTAAAAGTTTTGTATACACAAAATCGTCCACCTCGTCGCCACCATAGTTTGTGAATTCGATTATAAAATAAAAATGCTTCTTCTCTTTTACAATCAAGTCCCTTGTGCGTTTAAATCCAATTTTATAAAATGTTTCGCGGACTTTTTCAGGTTCGGTCATCGGTTGAATTATAAACTTCTTGATGCTTTTTGTCTTTGAAATGTCGTCCGTTACGATTTTTGAAATTAAATCGCCGCCCATTCCTGCGATGATGACTGCATCTGCTTCGGCGTTTTCAATTGGCTTTAAGCCGTCGCCAACTCTGCCCTCGTAATTGTAAGGGAGATTTTTAAACAGTCGGTTCGATTTCTCCAGACATTCCTCGGAGATGTCGGTTGCGATTAGCTTTTCGATTTTGTTCTTTTTAAAAAGTTCGAGGCCCACATAGCCGTGGTCACAGCCGACGTCGGCGATGCAGGTCTCGAACTCTATCATGTCAACTATAGTTTCCAGTCTATCCATTATTCCAAAAAGTCTTTCAATTTGTCGCTGCGTCTTGGGTGACGTAGCTTTCTGAGTGCTTTTGCTTCGATTTGTCTGATTCTTTCACGCGTTACGTCAAAAACTCTGCCCACTTCTTCGAGTGTACGAATTTTGCCGTCGTCAAGCCCAAAGCGTAGGCGAATAACCTTTTGCTCACGCTCGGTAAGCATTGATAGAGTTTGAAATAGCTGTTCGCGAAGCATTGTGGTTGTTGCTGCCTCTTGTGGACTCGGAATGTCTTCATCAGGGATAAAGTCGCCAAGATGTGAGTCTTCCTCTTCGCCAATTGGCGTTTCAAGGCTAACAGGCTCTTGTGCAATTTTTTGAATTTCTCTGACTCTTTCGACTTCCATGTCAAGCTCTTCGGCAATTTCCTCTGGAGTTGGTTCGCGTCCCAAATCTTGCACGAGCGTTCTTTGCACACGTAGCAAGCGATTGATCGTTTCGACCATGTGCACAGGAATTCTAATTGTACGAGCTTGATCGGCAATCGCCCTTGTGATGGCTTGCCTGATCCACCAAGTTGCGTATGTCGAGAACTTGAAGCCCTTTTTGTATTCAAATTTTTCAACCGCACGCATAAGCCCCAAGTTGCCCTCTTGAATCAAATCCAAAAACGGCATGCCGCGATTGATGTATCTCTTTGCAATGCTTACAACGAGCCTTAAGTTTGCTTCGGCAAGCTCGGCCTTTGCACTGCTGTCGCCGTCTTCAATACGCTGTGCAATCTCAATTTCTTCGTCCACTGTAAGTAGATTGATTTTTCCTATTTCTTTTAGATACATTCTAACAGGGTCGTCAACTTTGATACCCTTTGCAAGATCGATTTCTTTTTTGGGTTCCTTTGCCTGTTTGGTAGGTTTTTCGCGAACGATTTTACCTATCGAATAAGACTCGTCATCTGTGATTTCGATTTTGAGTATCGACATCTTCTCGTATATCTTTTCAATTTGTTCAACCTCTAATTGGAATGTAGATAAATTTTCGTTGATGTCGTTATATGTCACGTGGCCAGTTTTTGAACCCGCCTGAAATAAAAACAACAACGATTCCATTATTGATTTTTGTTTTTGAAAATTTTGCACAATATCATTTCCTTTCATGCATCTTGTCTAGCTCGTTTAAAAGCTCAATTGCGTCTTTATAATTATCGACCGAGTCAATCTGCTTTACAATTTGACCCGCCTGCTTTCTGCTGTCTGCTATTTTTATAGACTCCGTCAAGTCTTTTAATATCTTTTCAGTTTGCTTTGCCGTTAAGTCAAGCTTTTCAATCCACGACAAAAAGTCCACATCCATCTTGCCCTCGCTTTTGACCTCGGCTTTTAAATCGTCAATCTCTAAAACTTCATATTTGTTGTAGAGTTTTAAAATTTTATAATACAGATATTTGACATTATTTGGTGGCAGGAATTTACCCATGCCCATTTTGTCAAGATAAATTGCATTTGCCTTTTCAGTTACCATTATATTTATCAAGGTACGTGGCCATTTGTTTTCGGCACGCGGCACTGTGAAATCACTGACCTGATTTTCTTCGTTTGATGAGATTGACCTAAACTCCTCCATCAATGCCTCCATGCTTATGTTGTATTTTTTGGAAACATCCTTTACATAAACATCTCTTGCAATCGGGTCAGGAATTGTTTTTATATATTTAATTACGCCACGTATAAACGCCAGCAAATCGTAATAACGCTCAAGGTCCTTGCCCTCGATATTGTAATCGACCACGAATTGAAACGGATCTTTCACATCGAGTAGCAATGCGTTAAAAGCATTGATGCCATATTTGTCGACAAACTCATCCGGGTCAAGCCCGTCTTTGATCTCTACAATCTTTGGGTCAACGCCTTGATTTTGAAGAGTTTCAATCGCCTTTAGCGTTGCTTTTTTGCCGGCAGCATCGCCGTCTAAACACAGATAAACATTGTTTCCAAAGCGTTTTAACAGCTGCGCCTGCCTTGATGTAAATGCAGTACCAAGTGCTGCTACTACATAGTTTATACCCATCTGATGCAGTTTAACCACATCTATATTTCCCTCAACAAGCATTATGCGGTCGCGATTTTTGTTGTTCTGCACAAGATTTAATCCAAATAGCATATTGCCCTTTGTAAACTCGTGGCTATCACGTGAGTTGTAGTATTTTGGTTCGCCGTCGCCAATAATTCTACCGCTAAATCCGCACACGCGTTTTTTTAAATCAATCAGCGGAAACACCAGCCTCGACCTAAAAGCGTCATAAGTGTTGCCGTTTTTTTCGCTCTTTGTCAGAAGATTTGCCTTTAATAAATCCTCTTCAGAATATCCGCGCTTCATCATAAAGTCTTTTAAGTTGCTCCAGCCATCCGGCGCATAGCCAAGGCCAAAACGCTTTGCGGTGTCTGGAGTTATTTTTCGCGCCTTTAGATAATCCATTGCAACTTTTGATTTAAACAGATTTTCCAAATAAAAATACGCCGCCTCTTTGTGCATTTTATAATAATTGTTGTCGATTGGCTGTGGCGGTGCGTCCTCTTCGATAGGAATTCTTGCACGCTCTGCGAGAATTTTTACCGCCTCGTTAAAGTCGAGATTTTCGTATTTTCTTAAAAACTCAATCACGTCGCCCGACTCGCCGCATCCAAAGCACTTAAATATCCCCATTGCCGGATTAACGTTAAACGATGGGGTTTTTTCGCCGTGAAATGGGCAGAGTCCAATATAGTTTTGACCACGCTTCTTCAATGAAACATAGCCGCCTATAAAGTCCACTATGTCGATTTCGTCTTTAATTTTTTGGATAACCTCTTCTTTAATATACATATTACACCCTTCTAAAGCTCGTTGGTAAGAACAATTCTTTAAACTTTTCGATTGCAAACTGATCTGTCATACCCGACACATAATCAGTCACAATGCGGTCTATGTCTTCGTCCTTGTATAATTTTAAATGATCACCCATGTCTTGTGGGTTTGTTTTGTAATGATTGTAAAGAGCGAGTATTAGATTCTCGATTTTTTCGCCCTGCACTTCGCTTCGCGTATCGTTGTACACATTTTTAAACATAAACGCCCTTAGGCTCATCATAGCCTCGTAAGTTTTGTCGCTCATTTTTACATTGTCTGTGTCGAGCGAATTTTCGATTATGTCTCGCACCAAAAAATCTATGCGATCACTCGGAGTTTTACCAAGCACTTCTGTGATTTCACTTGGAATGTCGTCATGCTTCAAAATGCCCGCCCTTATTGAATCGTCAATGTCGTGATTAATATATGCGATTCTGTCGGCAAATTTTATAATTTTGCCCTCAAGCGTGCTTGCCTCAGCGTCGCCCGAGTGATTTTTGATGCCGTCTCTAACCTCTTTTGTCAGATTTAAACCGCGGAGATTTTTGTGTGACTCCAAAAACTCAACGACCCTCAGCGAATTTAGATTGTGCTTAAATCCATACGGACTGATTTTGTTTAGCGCACGCTCTCCGCTGTGACCAAATGGCGTGTGTCCCAAATCGTGGCCAAGCGCAATCGCTTCGGTTAAGTCTTCGTTAAGTCTAAGAGCACGTGCAATTGTGCGTGCAATCTGTGCAACCTCAAGCGTGTGCGTGAGTCTCGTCCTAAAATGGTCGCCAATCGGTGCAATATACACCTGAGTCTTGTGTTTTAATCTTCGAAAGCTCTTGCTGTGAAGTATGCGGTCGCGATCGCGCTGAAAATCTGTGCGCATATCGCATTTTTGCTCGTCATAATCCCTTGTGGCTTCGTCCGCAAACGCAGCGTAAGGCGAGAGTATCTCGTGTTCTAATTTTTCAAGGCGTTCTCTAATCATGTTTTTTACCAAATCGCTGCTCCATAGTTTCAAGTACCAATGTTGCAGTTTCTTCAATCGCTTTGTTCGAAACGTCAATGACTGTGCAGTTTAGCTCTTTCATAACGCCTTTTGAATATTCTATTTCAGATTCTATTCTGTCAATTTCAGAATACATTGAGTTTTGTGGAAGTCCAAGCGCAATGAGTCGCTCAGATCTTATCTTCATCATGCTCTCGACATTTGTAACAAGCCCAAACACGCGCCTCTTGTCTTTTTCAAAAAGTTCTTTTGCAATCGGAACCTCAGGCACAAGCGGAACATTTGCAACCAAATATCCCTTGTTTGCAAGATACATACTCAGCGGAGTTTTGCTTGTGCGGCTGATGCCCACCAAACAGATGTCCGCCTTTACAATGCCGCGCGGGTCTTTGCCGTCGTCATATTTAACCGCAAACTCAACCGCGTCGACAGTTTGAAAGTACGTCTCGTCCATCTTTCTTAAAATTCCCGACTCTCTGATTGGTGAATCGTGAAGTATTTGTCCAATTGCAGCTAGTGGTCTTTTCATGATGTCGATTGTTGGGATGTTGAATTCTTTTGACTTTTCTTCGATAAAATCCTGATGCTCGGTCATAACCGTACTGTATATGATGACCGACGGAACTTCGCGCGCTTCGTTAATTGCATCTAGAATTTGATCTTTTGAAATTATATAAGGATAGCGTTTGATCTCGTAAACGCAGTTTGGAAACTGCGCAACGCAGGCTCTTGCTAATTTCGTGCCAGTTTCTCCAATCGAGTCGCTCAGCACAAATATTGTAATATCATACATTATAACCACATCTCCTTAAAATTATTTGCAAGCGATTTTGCAGAGCTTGTAACTCCGTTTGTGCGATAATTTTCGAACAAATCATAAAAATCGCTTCGATATTCATACAGTATCTTTAAAAAGTCCACAGTGTCTTCGGCTTTGCCGTCTGCGTATTTTAAAACGTCGCCAAACTTCGCCTCAACCTCTGTTATCGGCGCTTCGATTGCCTCGGTTTCTGCAATTAGTTTTTTGTAATCTATGATGTCTTGTAAGAACTTCATCAAATCTTCATCTTTGATTGACGAAAGTTCATTTAACTTTCTAAACTGATTGTTTATGGCAGTGTCCTTGCCAATAAATATGTCGTCTATCAACAATTTGTTGACATTGTTTTTGTATAGCAAATATTTAAATCTGCCCTTGAACACATCGAATAATTTTTCGTACACGCTCTTGTAATCAAAAGCGCCGACGCTGTTTTCGGTGTATGCGTACAGAGAGTTTTCGATGATCGAGCCACAGCTTAGCTCCGGTTCAATCGAAATCATTATTCTTAGAATGTCGTCAAATTTCTTTAAAGTCCACGAGCTGTTTAAATTTAATTTGCCAACGATTTCAAGCCCCGACAAATCGTGAATCCTATCGACAATTGCAAGTATTGCACCCAAAATTGTCGATGGCATCTTGCCGGTAAAATCTGGCAAATATTGCTCGCGTACCGCATCGGACACGCCTGCGTTTTCGTTTTGTATCTTGAGCATTTCGGCACCGACAACCCCTTTGAGGTCTGGATAACATTTTACTGTGCGCGTGCCTAAGTCCGCCTTCATCAATCTGCTTGCGTCCTCGAGATTTCTATTCATCACGTCCGCAATCGACAGTTCGTCTGCAATTTTGTCCACAATTTTCTCCACACGACGAGTCTTGTCGTACATTGAGCCGAGCGCTTCGTAGGTAGAAATCCAATCAAGCCTTGGCAAATAATCTTCAAGCGATTTGTTCAAGTCTTTATTAAACAGCTTTTTGATTGCATTTAGCTCCGAATTTATAATCATCACATGGCTCGCCTTTACTATGCTCCTGTCTGTGCCGTCTTTGTAGACAATCAAGAACGAATTTGAAATGTTCGAGTCATCATAATATGTGCTGAAAATATTTTTGTGTTTATCAAGCACACTCTCGATAATCGGTGTCGGAAGCTCCAAAAATTCCTCTTTAAACTCTGCGTCGACAACCGACAAAAATCCATCAATATATGACAGGTTATAAATTCTCTCGTCAGAAGCCGTGAGCTTTTTGCCAATTGAAACCGCGCGGCGTTTTAAACTCGACGAGATCTTGTCGAAGCATTCTTCGTTTGACGCGTAAAAATACTTGCTCATCTTGTTTAAATAATCATCAGCGCTATTTATTTTGACACGCTCTTTGAAATTAATTAGGTTTTCGTCAGATGATTTTACATTTGCAATCTCAAAGTGTAGGCAATCGCCATCCAAAAACGAAACGATATTTAATATCGGTCTATAAAATGACTTAGTATCATTTTCCAAATAGACAATGTCGCCTTGCCCCAACGTTTTAAATAAATCATTAATATGCGACTCCAACCAATCTTTGTCAGTCTCCAAGTCCGCAATTAAAATAGCACGCGTGCTGAAAATATTTACTTTTAAATTGTTGTATTTAATTTTGTTTGCACGAAGCCAACTTTTGATACGCTCCTCGATTTCAAATTGCAAAACCTCAACGTCGGCAAATTTTATCGGCTCCATAACAATGTCCATTACAAATTTCTTCATCATTGCTCCTTGTATTTTTGCACGATATTTGTGATTATATCGTGGTAATATTCGTTTATGGTTTCGATGTTTGCCTTGTACTTGTCGGAGTATGTGCCGGTCTTGATGCGGATGTATTCGTTTTGAATAATCGCCTCAAGCAAAGTATTGTACGCCATTATATATCTGCCCTTTTCCTTGTGCATCTGTATGTCTAAAAAGTATCTGTCTATAAATAGATATAGATTTTCAAGCGTCTCCTCATCATCAATATAATTTTCAAACTCGTCTTTCAAACGATCGCTATAACGGTTTGGCGCTTGATTGATTTTTAAAATCACATCGTTTAGATTTGAAATATCGTATTCGATTATATTTTTAACATCAATAGTCTGATCGCCACTAATCGCCTTTGAATAATTTATCCTTGCAAGCTCCACGCAGTTTACATACACAATTGTAGAAATGATTTTAGAATTTGAAAAACGCGCTTGGTATTCTTCGGTGTCGTATTTTATAAAATAATTTTCGTCTGTAATTCCAATTTGTTCCAAGCTTTCAATAATATGTTTAACATTTAAGTCGGTGTTCTTCGCATTGACTTTTAATTTGCGCGAGAAAAACCCACTACTTATGTCCATGCCGGAGGTCTTTTTAAGATCAGCATACACTCCCTCTGTAATCACGATGTCAGCGTCGCCAAATACATAAGAGAAAATTTCCTCTGCCGACAAAATATCTCTCGGCATAATTTCAGGCACTGTAATAACATCACATTTCTTGTCCCTGCTATAATATTCAATTAGTTTTGAAATTATACTATCCATAAAACCTCCAATTTTTAAGTAACTCAAATGAATTGAGTGAATTTAATTCAATATTTAAAATTGCATAATTAACTGCAATCTCGAGCAATCTATCGTATTTAAAATCTTTAATCGCCTTAAATGGCGAATTGATTGCAATTTTTAGCATCTCCTTGTCGGCGCTATCAATATTAAAAATTTTGCCCGAATAATCAATCTCTGAAAGCGCCATCACGCCTTCACGCGTGAGATATAGATTTGATTTTTCGTCAGTTATAAAAGGCTTGTAACCCAAAAAGCTCATGTATTTTAAAATCCAAGCCGCCGTCAAAAAATACGCATTCTCCTCGGTCAAGTTTAGAAGATAAGTCTTTGTAAGCGGATAAATATTTGACAAAACATAATTTGTCTCGAGAGTTTTTAAAATTATCTCCGACAAAATATGTGCCGACAAAAACGCCGAGTGACTCTCGGACAATATGTCCATACGCTTCGTGCTTTCGATCTCGTCAAGATAATACATCGTGCGTCCTTCGTTAAGCACAAAGTTCGTCACAGACATCGTCTCAAGCGCAGGCGGTATCACCCAGTTTTTGTTTCTGTAAATACCCTGGCACATTATTGAGATTAGCCCATAATCATCGGTCAGCACATGGGCAATTGCACTTGATTCTTTATATCTAATTATTCTTAATACAATGCCCTCTAGCTTCATCTAAAACCATCTACCTACAATTCTGTCCTCTTTGCGCCAATTTTTTCTAATCTTGATGTCGATTTTTATTTTGACTTTTTTCTCGCAAAAATCTGTCATATCCCTTTCGGCCTCTTTGATTATCTTTGTGATCATCGTGCCATTTTTGCCGATAACAATACCCTTGTGGCTCTCGCGCTCAATGTATAAAATAAATCTGACGTTAATTTTGTCTTCTGATTCTTCGTAATTGTCTATCTCCACATAGATGCCGTGTGGAATTTCTTCGTCGAGATTAAGCAAACATTTTTCACGCAAAATCTCCTTCATGATTTCCCGTACGCTCACATCTGTGATGTCCTCTTCGCTGTAATACTGAGGCCCCTCAAAGAGCGAATCGTACACAAAGTCCAGAAGCTCGTCAAATCCGTCGCCCCTTATCGCCGAGATGAAAATCACATCGTCAAACAAATCCATGTCCAGATATTTTTGACGCAGCGCCACAATCTCGTCGCCGTTTAATTCGTCGCATTTATTTACCAATAGCGCCTTTTTCGTGTTGTCTTCGCGTGCGAGATTAAAAACCTCGTTGTCAAGCCTGCCTGTCTCAAGCGAATTGTCGACAACATACAAATTTACATCGGCGTCTTTCATATTCATAAAAATTTCTTCATTCATCCACTTGCCCAATTTATTTTTTGGCTTTTGATAACCGGGGTTGTCGAAGAAAACAACCTGCATCCTGTCATCTGTGTAGATGAATTTCATCGGAATTCTCGTCGTCTGCGGTTTGTTTGTTACAATCGCAAGTTTTTGTCCAATTAATCTGTTTAAAATAGAACTCTTGCCCACATTGGGTCTGCCTATTAAATTTGAAAAACCGCTCTTCATTATTCCTCCAATCTAAAGCCGTGAGGCAATAGCTCTTTTATATCATAAACCTCTACTTCGTCCTCGTCCTTTACGACAAACACAATCGCATCTGGACTCAGCTCATAAATTACCTGCCTGCAAACGCCGCAAGGATATGTGAACTCGTTGTCACCAGTGACGGCGATTTTCGTAAAATGTCTCACGCCCTTTGCAAACGCCGCAAAGATTGCATTTCGCTCTGCGCATGTCGTAGGTGTAAGCGTCGATAGTTCGACATTGCAACCCGAATATATCTCGCCATCGTCTGCAAGTATTGCAGCTCCAACGTGAAAGCCAGTGATCGGCGTGTGTGCATTTGCCTTTGCAGCGATGCATGATTTAATTAATTTTTTATCTAATTCTGAAAATTTATACATAATCACCCAAATATCAAAAATATAATAATACCAACAATAATCCCCAGTATTGCGCCGTAAATCGTATCCATCGGCTTGTGGATTTTGCCCTCGATGCGTGATTCAGCAACGAGTAGCGCCAGTATATAGCCAAGCGTTATTACAAGAGCTGAGTTCGAGTTAAAGCCAATAATCGTCGCAATCAAAAACGAAATTGCCGAATGTCCGCTCACCGTACCGCCTTGAAAATAACTTCCTCTTTCTTGTGAAAACTTGCTTTTAAGCGCAATGATCAGAAGAACCGTAAGCCCGAGTGCAATCACAGTTAGATGCACAGGACTTTGATGTATGCCTCCCAAAAATCTGCGCCCCACCGGAATCAATTTGTCGTAGAATATCAAATAACCGACAATGCTTGCATAAAAAGCAGTCAGCAAAACCGCTCCCGCCGCAATGTCCTTCACGACTTTCGCCAGTGGATTAAATTCTTTTATGGTTGCGTCCACCAAATACTCTATGGCGGTGTTTACCATCTCTGCAAATAATACGATTGCAATTGCAGTTAAAAGGCTCACAAACTCGGGCTTGTTAAGATTAAACATAAGCCCCAAAATCATAAAGACCCCTGCAAATACAAAATGGATTTTCATATTGCGTTCCATTTTAAACACAAGCACAAGTCCATTTGCCGCATTATTAAAAGATTTCAAAAATTTAAACTTCTTCAAGCCTTCTCATAATCTCCTTTTCAACGCGCCTCATAAGTCGCTTGTCCCTCTTTATCATGTGATCATAGCCCAATAGATGAAGCACGCTATGCACTGTAAGATAGCTAAGCTCCCTCAAATACAAATTGCCAAATTCAGTCGCTTGACTCATGCATCTTTTTTTGCACACGACAATGTCGCCAAGCATCATTTCGTCAATCGGAAAGCTAAGCACGTCTGTAACTCGATTTATGCCTCTAAATTCCGAGTTTATATTTTTAATTTCTGCCGGCGTTACAAATGTAAATCCGACTTCTGTGTTTTTAATGTTGTGATATTTTAAAACTTCGTCAATCGAGCGTTTAATCGTATCAAGTTCGTTTTTTGAAACGACAAAGCCATTCGTGTTTAATATCAGCGAAAATCTTTGCCATGAAAAATATTTTTTGCCACTAATCATTTTTGTCACCCGATTTTTTCTCAAAACGTTTCTTCTCGTTCTCGTCGTATTTTTCGTACGCATCAATCACGCGTCTTACGAGTGGATGCCTTACAATGTCGACCTTTTGAAGCTCGACAATACCGATGCCCTTTGTGTTTTTCAAAATATTAATGGCTTGATGCAGTCCGCTTTTTTTGCCACGCGGCAAATCCGTCTGCGTTAAATCGCCCGTCACAACCATCTTGCTCGAGTAACCAAGACGCGTCAAAAACATCTTCATCTGCTCTGAGGTCGTGTTTTGCGCCTCGTCAAGCACAATGAAGCTGTTGTCAAGCGTACGCCCACGCATGTACGCAAGCGGTGCAATTTCAATTATGCCCTTTTCGATGTATTTAACATATTTTTCGCCGCCAAGAATTTCAAATAGCGCGTCGTAAATCGGCCTTAGATAAGGATCGACTTTCTCTTGCAAATCACCCGGCAAAAATCCAAGGCTCTCGCCCGCCTCGACAGCTGGACGCGTCAAAATAATTCGCTCAAACTGTTTGTTTCGAAGGCTGTGCGCAGCAAGTGCAACCGCAAGATAAGTCTTTCCCGTACCAGCTGGGCCTGTACCAAAGACTATGTCATTTTTCATGATCGAATCAATGTATAATTTTTGCCCCAATGTCTTTGGATACAAACTTTTGCCGCCAGCGGTGTACGCAATTTGCTTGCTCTTTAAATTTAAAACTTCCGATTCTTGATGATCTTTTGCAAGCTCAATAATATAATCGATTTCGTTGATGCTAAAGCGATTTTTGTTGTCGCTTGCAAGCTTTGTCATGGTGTCGATTACCCTTGAAACAATCTCGGCGTCCGCGCCTTCAATTACAATTGCATTGTCAACAATTTTGATATTTGTATCAAAAATCGACATAATATGCTTCAAGTTTGCATCAAGATCTCCCACCACAATATTCAATACATCTATGTCTAATATTTCTTTTTTAGTCATCTGACCTCCATCATCTAAGAGATACAGGTTTTGAAAGTATCTCTGAAAATATAACGCCCTTGATTAAATCATCGTTTGTTATATTGTTTTCTAATTTTTTCTCTCCAAGCTCAATTGGTTTTTTTGTTTGGAGATTTTTGTCCGCCATCAGACACTCGCTCTTTGAAAAGTTCTCAAGGCTCATGCCCTCAAGGCTGTCCTCGCCACTTCTCATCTTGAGATTTTTGTCAGAACTTACAAGTGGCTCTGGCGTATTTTCGATAAGTTTTTTGCGTGTTTTTTGCTTTTGTTTTGTCTTTTTGGCATTTATAATTTCATTTTGTTCATTCATGCTTTTTTCAAATTCATCTTGGAGCTTTTTTGCAAGCTCGCCAAATGTCATTTTCTTATCTTCATTTTTATTTTCTTCATCGATATTAATGACGATTTCAAGAACTCTAAAGACAATATAAACCAAAATCACGCCTAGGATACCAAGCATTGCATCATCTCCTATTTATCGCTATTTTTGCCGATTGAATTCCTCATATCTGTATCTGCTTGTACGTTTTTTAGTTTGTAATAATCCATCACACCCAAATTGCCAGACCTCAAAGCCTCTGCAAGTGCAAGTGGAACTTGTGCTTCGCTTTCGATTACGAGAGCGCGTTTTTCTTGAACTGCTGCCTTCATTTCTTGTTCGCTTGCAACAGCCATCGCACGTCTTTCCTCTGCCTTTGCTTGAGCAATTCTCATGTCTGCCTCAGCTTGATCAGTCATCAAGTGTGCGCCGATATTTCTTCCGACGTCAACGTCTGCAATGTCGATTGACAAGATTTCATAAGCAGTACCTGAGTCTAAGCCCTTTTCAAGAACGGTTTGTGAAATGCTGTCAGGATTTTCAAGCACAGCCTCGTGCGAAATGCTTGAACCAACTGTCGTAACAATACCTTCGCCAACACGTGCGATGATTGTCTCTTCGCCAGCACCACCGACAAGTCTGTCGATATTTGCACGCACAGTAACACGTGCCTTTACAATAACTTCGATACCGTTTTTACTTACGGCAGAAATATTTGGAGTTTCAATAACCTTTGGGTTAACGCTCACACGAACTGCTTCCAAAACATTACGTCCTGCAAGGTCAATTGCAGCTGCCCTTTCAAACTCAAGGTCGATATTTGCCCTTTGTGCAGCAATCAACGCGTCAACCAATGTGTCGACATTACCACCTGCAAGATAGTGTGCTTCAAGTTCGTTGATCTTTAAATTAAGACCAGCCTTTGTCGCCTTGATAAGCGGGTTTATAATTCTACCCGGACGAACACGTCTTAATTTCATACCAATAAGAGCGCCAATGCTTACCCTAACATTACTGAAGAATGCTGTAATCCATAGTCCCACAGGAACCATGCTAAAAAATACAACAAGTACAATAACAACTAAACCTACGATAAGAGAACTTTCAAGTCCCCCTAAGCTTGTCAACAATAAATTCATCATTTAATCCTCCTTACAATAATCTTTGAACCTTCTTCTTTTATAATCTTTACATCTGTATCTTGAGGAATATAGCCCTCGTTTGAATACAGATCATAAGTAACATCATCAATCACACCCTTGCCGGTCGGCTTTAGAGCCGTCACAGTGTGTGCAATTTTTCCTACAACGCCCTCATCATCCGTCGCCTTTGAAGTGATTTCATCTTGCAAAACGAATTTGTCAAACGCCTTTATGCGATAACCTTTTTTAGTAAAAATATAAACAAGCGCCATTGACATGAGTATCGAGATGCCAATTACAATGATCGACTCGGTAATTGAGCCAGTGCTATTTGCAAAGCCAATCGCCAAAAACAGCGCACCCACGAGTGCAAAAAACTGTATGCCCGGCACCAAGACTTCGAGTATCATCATAATGACGCCCATCATCGTGACTATCAGCCACAAAAACTCGACGTTTAAGTAATTGATATTTAAATAAAAATAGCCAACAAAACTTAAAAGTGAAAGCGTGAAGAAAAGTTTCTTCAACACAAACATACCGCAAACAAAAAATGCAACTGCCGCAACAAATAAAATAATTGCGTACAAATAAGCACTCATCATTTCGGAATGATCAGTTAATAAGTCTGTTCGCTTTAATAATAAATAAAATATGTTATTCATAGTACACCCCGTATAATTTATACCCAAAAGCCTTTAAACCAAACAAAAAAGCCCCTACATGGAGCTTAATTTTGCTTTAATAATTTCCGACATTCTCTTAGGGGTAGCCGCAGAACCGATTGTGTCTTTAGCTTTACTCATGACGCTTCCCATATCTTTGATTGAGCTTGCGCCAAGATCTGAAATAATTTGAGCAATTTTTTCAGCGAGTTCGTCGTCAGACAATTGTTTTGGCAAGTACTTCATCAAGACATCTATCTCTTGTTTTGTACTTTCAATTAGGTCATCGCGGTTAGAATCTTTAAGAGATTCAAGCGTGTCGGAACGCTCTTTTAATTCTTTTTGGATAAGCTGCATAACGATATCGTCGTTTGCATCTTCTCGATTATCAACTTCATATTGCTTAATGCGAGACCTGAGCATAGTGATTGTGTTTTTTCTTAGAGTATCTTTCTCTTTCATGGAAGTTTTTAAATCATCCATCAATATTTCTTTTATAGACATTTTTAGAATCCTTTACGATTTTTCTTTCTTGCTGCGATAGATTTTAATTTTCTTCTAACGCTTGGCTTTTCGTAGTGTTCTCTTTTTCTAACTTCTCCTAGAACTCCTGAACGTGCACATTGTCTTTTGAAACGTTTTAACGCACTGTCTAGAGATTCGTTTTCTCCTACTTTGATTTCTGACATATCTCTCCCCCCCTCTCATAGGTAGCTTCACTTGCTCACCGTTTATTATACAACGGACAGCAAAAAAAATCAAGTGGCAAGCACCACTCGATTTAATTCTAATTTTCTTTGTATTTTTTTATCAGCTCGCAAATTATATCCACACGCATAAATGGCGTTATCAAATAAAATCCGTCGACGTACTCCTCGATTTTTTTCATATAATCATAAGTGATATCAACCGCCAACTTTGACGCATCTTCACGACTCAAACCATAATAGCTATCGATTATATCCTCATCAAGCTTAAAGCCCGAGGTCTCTGAATTCATAAAGACGGCATTGTTGTAGCTCACAATCGGCATCACTCCGCCCATTATATACGCGTCGATTTCCTCTCTTGCACGCTTTAGATTTTCAATCGCCTCTTTTGATTGAACAGGCTGCGTGTAGAAAACGTTGGTGCCTGCATTTTGTTTTTTGACGGCGCGCATCAATTCAAATTCAAACTTTGTCGCGTTTAAATTGAGCGCAGCACCTATGTGCATTTGGTTTGTGAAAATATTTTTGTTCATGTCATCGACAAGCCCTGCAAACTTTGTGGAGTTAAATTGAAACACAGACTTTACCTCGTCCTTCTCAGCAGTCGGCACAGGGTCGCCCGTAATCAAAATTATATTTAAGATGTTTTCAAGATTAAGCCCCAGCAAAAGCGCCTTTGATGCATTTATATTTCTGTCGCGACAAGTCATATGCACAATCGGATCGATGCCGATTTCGTTTTTGATCTTGTACGCGGTTAGGCTCGCATCAACCCTTACGCGCGCCACCGGGCAGTCGGCAATTGTAATTGCGTCCGCACCCGCGCTTGCAAGCGTCTTTACATTCTCCATGTATTTTTTCATATCCAAATTTTTTGGCGGATCAAACTCAACCGCAATTGGCTTTTTAGAGTTCTCAAGCTTCTGCCTAAAAAGATTTTCTGCAATCGGCGTTTCAAGACGATTACGCTTCTTTGGAGTCCTCTTGATATTGCTGTATCTGTAGTCGGAGATTTTATCCTTGATTTCCCTGATAAATTCCGGACGCGTACCGCAGCAACCCCCAATTATATTCACGCCATAATCCAAAAACCTCAGCGTCTGCGTTGCAAAATACTCTTTGTTTGCACTGTAATAAGTCCTGTTTTTTATAATCGTCGGATAGCCGCCATTTGGCATGATTGAAAAAGTTTTGTCAGGCAGATTTATGCTCTCGATATACTCCCTCAATCTCAAAGGCCCACTCACGCAGTTAAACCCAACCGCGTCGATGTACTCTGAGCTTGCAGCGTCATTTACAAGCACTTCGCCATTGTCGCCTGTGCGCGTCTCACCCTCTGAATTCACCGCAAAAGATGTGATGATGTACGAATCGCTCGACTTTTCTTTGATGTATTTTGCAATCTCCTTAAGACTGCCAATTTCCGAAAATGTCTCAAAAAGAAAATCATTAATACCATTTTCCAAAAACACATCCACAATTTTTAAATACTCATCAATTTCGACAATCTTATCAATGCCAATCGGCCCAATGTCTGCAAATACAATTGTGTCTGTACCTGCGCACGCACGCTTTGCAAGATTTATGCCCGCCACAATTACTTCTTTTACAATCGCAAAATCCGCCCCAAGGCTGATTGTGTTTGCCTGGAATGTGTTGGTCTTGATTGCCATCGCACCTGCGTCCACGTACTCCTTGTGTATCTCGTATATTGTTTCGCTGTCAAACAGATTCGCCATCTCACACTCAGGCAAAACTCTCTTTGATTTGTCGGGATAGTACGTGCCCATACCCCCGTCAAAAATCAGCGGAAATTTTATTTTACTCTTCATTATTCACCAAAAACTTCCCTCGCGACCTCAATGTTCCTTTTCGCATCCTTCAAATAAAACTCCGCATCAATTGCACGCGCGTAGTCTTCGGTCAAAACCGCACCGCCAACCATAATCACTCGGTCTGGAAGTTCCTTTCTAATTCTCATAATAGTTTGTTTCATATTTTCCAAAGTCGTCGTCATCAATGCGCTTAATCCAATCAGCTTAACGTTTTTTTCGCGCGCAGTGTTTATGATGTCGTCGATCAAAACATCACGACCAAGGTCGATCACATTGTAGCCATAGTTTTCCAAAATTACCTTCGCAATATTCTTGCCGATGTCGTGAATGTCGCCCTTCACAGTCGCAACGATTATATCGCCCTTTGAAATTTGCTCCTTGCCACTTTTTAAAATATGATCTCTAATGACCTTAAAGCCACTTTGTGCAGCATCAGCGCTCTTAATTAGCTGTGGCAAAAATATTTTGCCCGATCCATAATCGTCGCCCACTCTGTCAAGCGCCGGAATCAAATAATTATCGATAATCTCAAGCTCTGTGTGATCATCTAAAAGTCTCTTGACCTCGTTTTTTACATTATCCTTTAAGCCCTTGTAAACCGCGTCACTAATGTCATAGCTGCCAGTTACTTCTCTCTCGGCAGTTTTTACTTTCGAATATTTATCAACGAAATTCTCCACCGCGAAATTTTTGTTTGCAAGCAAATTATACGCGTTAATCGCATCAATCATCCTCGTGCTTGCCGGATTTATAATCGCCATATCAAGTCCACTTGCCATTGCAAGCGTTAAAAATGTCGCATTGATAAGATCGCGATTTGGCATGCCGTAGCTGATGTTTGAAACGCCCAGCACCGTCTTTACGCCAAGCTCTTTTTTGACGAGTTCAATCGTCCTTAAAGTCTCTTTAACGCTCTCAGGCTCTGACGAAACCGTAAGCGTCAAGCAATCGATGTATATGTCGTGACGCTTGATGCCAAGCGCCTCAGCATGCGAAACAATTTTCTTCGCAACAACAAGTCTTTCTTCTGCAGTCTGTGGAATGCCATTTTCATCAAGCAAAAGCCCAATCACTTGCGCATTGTATTTTTTTACAATCGGCAAAATCGTCTGCAATTTTTCATCCTCGCCATTAACGGAATTTACAATCGCCTTGCCATTGTAAACGCGTAGTGCAGCCTCGAGTGCCTCTGGCTTTGTACTGTCAATTTGTAGCGGCGTGTCCAAAACCGATTGAATATTCTTCACGATTTTCGCCTGCATATCCGCCTCGTCAATGCCAGGATAACCCGCATTTATATCCAAAATATCCGCGCCCTCGTCAACCTGACTTATGGCCTCATTTACAAAATATGATAAATCGCCTTCCTTAAGTGCGTGCTGACAAGCCTTCTTGCCAGTTGGATTTATACGCTCGCCAACAATTCTAAAGCTGTCGCTTGAAACAAATTTTGTACCCGAAGACGCGCCAACAATCGGACTTACACTTCGTTCTTTGACAGGCCTCCCCTTCAAACGCTTTGCCAACAGCTTGATAAATTCCTCGTTTGTACCGCAGCAACCTCCAAAATATCTAAATCCAAGCTCATAAATGTCAACCATCTTGTCAACAAAATCCTCTTTTTTAACATTGTAATTGCCGTCCATGTCAGGAAGTCCAGCATTCGGCTTTATAATCAAATCAAGCGTCGTAATCTCGCTAAGCCTCTTTGCCATGTCATACATTTCAAAAGGCCCCAGCGAACAGTTCATGCCAATCGCACTAACGCCAAGCCCATCGCACATATTTACAAAAGTTTCAAGACTAACACCAGCAAAAGTTCTGGTGTCAGACTCAAAAGTCATCGTCACAAAAATCGGCAAATCGCAAGACTCACGCGCCGCAATAACCGCCGCCTTAACCTCCAAAAGATCCGTCATCGTCTCAATCACAATCAAATCCGAATATTTTTTGCCGGAATTAATAATCTCCTTAAAAATATCAATCGCCTCTTCATATTTTAAAGTACCCATCGGCTCAAGCATCTCGCCAATCGGCCCAATATCAAGAGCCACACGCACACCCTTGGGATTACAAACATCGTGGCAAAGCTTCGTCGAACGCTCAATAACATCAACGCAAACGTCTCTGTCCATCTTGATTCTGTTTGCCCCAAAAGTGCAAGCATAAACAATGTCCGAACCCGCATTCGCATATTTCTCGTAAACAGATTTAATCATCTCAGGATTTTTTATATTTAAAAGCTCGGGAATTTCTCCAGTCTTCATCCCAGCCTTCTGAAGCATAGTACCCGTTGCGCCGTCTAAAATTTCAACTCTACTCATAACCACAATTCTCCCCCTTACGTCTCAACTCACATTCCATAAACAATCTACAATTTTCGCAACCCCTGTGCCTGTGAACCTGCGGAAATTTTGAAAGCCCCATAATCGCAGTCACCGACTTTCTAGGAATCATAATCCCATTCTCATTCGCCCTCACGCCCACGCGCTTCGAAGCATTAAGAAAATTCAAAAAATCATTCTGCATAGAAATCGGCATATCTCCATAGCCCGGCGAAAAACGATCCGTCACAAAATCATCTGGATGCTCCCGCTGAATAACATCACAAATGTCATTCATAAGCGACTCAACGCCAGCACTCGCCGTCGCATCAAGCACAACACTAAGCGCAAGATCAGAAAAACTATAACGCCTAATCAAAGTCTCGACCTCCTGACCAAGCGTCGCAACGATAAACGCAAGCGTGTGCGAATTTTTAAGCGTGTCCTTCAAATCATCGCCAATCAAAAAACGCTGAATTCTTTCATCAGCAACATCAAAATAATCATATAAAAAACAAGGCCTAGATTTTTTTGAAAGAATCTCAATCGACCTCTCGATCAAATCATAACTCCCATCATCAATCTCGCCCGAACGATAATTTAAATATTTTAAAATCTCATTTCTATTAATGCTTTCGTAAAATTTTTCCATAGAAATATTATAACATAACAAAACAAAAATAAAAACATAAACACGTGAACATATTTAAATTTTTATTTCGATAT
>CAMYPV010000017.1 GCA_947293975.1 uncultured Ezakiella sp.
GTGATGCTTCATTTGACTTTTATATATATAAAAGTATATAATTAATTTATACATTTAAAATTCGAAATGATATTAAGGGGGGAGAATTTTGAAGTTAAAAAACTTTCTGGCGCTTTGTTTGTCGTTTGCAATGTGTACGACTTTTGTTTTTGCAAAGCCAGATTATAATTATATAGAAAAAAAACAATCAAAAAATATTGCTGAGGGTGTTGTGCATGATTCGATTATGCAATTTACATCTGATGGAGTGAGGGGGATTAATGTTGTTAAGTTCAATCTTAAGGATGCGAGCGTAAACATTGTTCCGCTTTATAATGCAAATACGACTTCGAAAGGTGCGGCGGTTTCAAACATGGTCAACGATCATGGCGCTGTGGCTGGTATTAATGCGGACTTTTTCAATTACAAACCGCTTGAGCCACTTGGAATTACGGTGCGTGATGGCGAGATGATTTATTCAAACGGCGACACTCCGAGCGTGCTTTTGGATGCGAGCGGCAATATGAGTTTTGGCAAATTAAATATTTCGATGAATGTGGTTGTAAATGGCAACAACATTCCTATTAATAAGGTGAATAAGCCCAACAAAAAAGGCGAGTCTGCTTTATTTACGCGCGTGTGGGGGCAAAATTCTCGCGGCGCAAAGGCGACTGGTCAAGTTGAGGTTGCGGTTTCAAATGGAATTGTAACTGAAAAGTCGGACGAGGTTCCGCTTGGCATTCCTCAAAATGGTTATGTTTTGAGCATCAAAGAGGGCGCTTATGTTCCAAATGTTGGCGACAGTGTAAGCTTTAATGTAACTGGGATTGATCTTAACAACACTAAGTTTGCAATTGGTGCCGGCGCAGTGATTTTAAGGGACGGAAATATTGTGTCTGAGGGCATCAATATTGCCGGCAGACATCCGCGCTCTGCAATGGGCTACAACAAGAACACTGGCGATGTGTTCCTCGTTACGATTGACGGCAGAAGCATCTATCACGGTATGACGATGAATGAAGTCGCGGAGACTTTAATTGCTCTTGGTGCGACGGACGGCGTTAATCTTGACGGTGGCGGCAGCACGACAATGGCTGTTAGAGATGTAAATTCTGGCAAGGCTAGAGTTAAAAATTATATTAAATCGCAGCGTTCAGTTTTGACGGGCATTGGTGTTAAGTCGAGTTCAGAGGTTGGCGCACCTGTTACGATGAAGGTCATTACAGAAGGCGACAAGCTTTTTAAGAACACGAGAAAATGGATTAATATCGAGCTTTACGATGCAAAGGGCAATCCTGTAAAGGCCGATTTGAGTCAGGCGAAATTGTCTTCTAATCTTCCAATCAAAATCGACAGACACAGCTTTATGCCTACAGAATCTGGCGACATGGCGCTTACTGTTACGTATGGAAATTTAAACGAGACCGTTAATCTAAAGGTTTTGGATGCGCCGAGCGTTTTGCTGTTAGCTGATGATACTATCGGGCTTTCAAATGGTGGCAAGTACACGATTAAAGATGTGTACGGCATTGACGTGGTTGGAAATCGCGCACTAATAAGAGCGGACGAGCTTAAAAAATCCGTCGTTGGAAATGTTGGTACAATTAAAAATAATGTGTTTATAAGAAATGATGTAAAAGCAAATGGTGCAATTGCGCTTGAATTTGGCGGTGCAAAAAATCGTATCGTTGTTAGCTCATCTGCAAAAAAAGTTGGTGTAAATCCGCTTGGAAGTGCAAAGGGCCTCAGCACAACGATTTTACCAAAGGGTTCAAAGTCATCAATCAAAATCGTCAAGGACAAGAGAGATGTTTTGCAGCTTTCATATAATTTTACAAATGCAAAGGCTCAAAAAGAGACGAGCCTTGTGTTTAATGGCACGCCTACACTACCTGATGACACGACTGAGCTTTCAATCTTCGTCAAAAACTACGGAGACATGGATATGAGGGCGAAGGTTATCGTAAACGGTGTTGCAGGCGAGTACAATTTCGAAGAAAATCTAAAACTTGGTGGCTATACAGAATTTAGGGCGAAATTGCCGGGTGCAAATGGCATCAAGCTTCAATCGATTGTGTTCCAAAAATCTGACGCAAACTCAGATTCAAACGGCAGCTTGCTTGTGAAGGACGTTGCAGCGGTTGTAAACCCGGACACATCATCGATGTTTGCAGAATATAGAACGCTGTTTAACGACCACTTAAAGACCGCGGATCTTTCGTCAACTGATATTGCAATTGCGGTTGCTGGCAAAAAGCTAGATGAAAACAAAATCATAAAGGCACTTGCATCTCATAAGAAGATGCTTGTTATGAACAAGGATGTAAATGCAAAAAATGCAGTCAAGGGTATCACGCAAAAAGACACAAACACACTCTTTGTCAACTTCAAAAACACTCAAGGCGGATTGAGGGCAAGCGACAAGAGACAGTGGAACGAACTTTTGACTACGGTAAAAAATGGCGCCGAATCAAATATTTTGATTTCAATTGACGGCGGCAGCAAGGACGAGCTTGGCATTATAAATCCAATTGAGCGTGAACTTTTAAAGGAAACACTTGAAAATCTTGTAAAGATGGGCAAGAGAGTTTTTGTAATTACAAATCTCAAAGAGCCAACCTCAACCAGATTTGATGAGGGAGTTAGATATATAAACTTAAATCCAGCTCAAAATGAGGGCTTGTATTTGAATATTAATAGAATTGGCGACAATGTTATCTATGCAGTAAAGAGGGTGTAAAATGAAAAGAGCATTGGTAGTCTTGGCGATTGCGCTTACATTTGTTGGCTGCAAAAAAGAATCAGTCGAAAATGTTTCAACTTCGTGGAAAGACTCAAGATATTTAGAAGTTTTAACGCAGATTAAAAATCCAGAGAAACCCGATTATCTTATAATTGATCAGGATTTGATTCTCTACGACAAGAATGACAAAAAAGTTTTGAAGGAATTTTATAGAGATACAAAGACATTTATTGGCGACAGCGATAAATTTGAAGAGCGTTACGGATATTATCACGTAAAGGATCTTGTAAATTTGACGACGCCTGATTCAAAGTGGGCGTGGACAGAAACCGACGATGTTAAAGAGGACAGATATTCTGAACTTAAAGACGCGTTTGTAAAGTGTAAGGACATTTTAAAGCTCGACAGCTCGACCGACAAGGAGCTTGTGTTTACTGCAAATGTTAAGGGCAGTGACTTAAAGCCTTTGCACAATTACTTTGAAGATGTGGGCGAAGACGAAGATGTGGACCTAAGATTTTACATCAGCAAAATTTCTGGCAAATATCTTATCAATAGATTGTATTTAAACGGCAAAAGCGGAGAAAAAGAGCGTTTAAAAGAAAGCTATGTAATGAATATTGACAAGGAAAACTCAATCAACATACCAAAATCACTTGCACTACACATGATGACAAATGGCTACAAGATTGACAAAGAAAATGCCGTCACCACCAAAGAAGAGGCGGAAAGAAAAGGCTATAAACAAATAAACTAATTGCATTCGTGCTATAGATTATAAAATTATTTGGAGGGAATATTATGTTTGAAAAGGAATTTAAAATTACAGATCCAGTTGGAATTCACGCAAGACCTGCTGCATTGTTGGTAAACTTGATCAAAGGACTTAACGCAGATGTTGAGTTCGAAAAAAATGGCAAAGTTGCAAAGGCAAACAGCCTTTTGAGCTTGATGGGTCTCGGTGCAAAATGCGGCGACACTATCAAGGTGAGAGTTGGCGACGAGTCTGCACTTGATAAGATTATGGAGTTTTTAAAAGAAAATTTATAATGGACTTTAAAGCGATAATTTTAGGTACTGACATCAACGCTTATTCGATGGCAAGGTCCATTCACATGCAGTATGGCGAGAACTCGATTGCGCTTGGTGTCAGCCATTTAAAATACACAGATGCATCAAAGATTGTCGAGGTGAAAACCTACAAGGATTTTGACGGCGACGGATTTATTGCGGGCATCAAAGAATTTTTAAAGACCGAAGGCGATGAGCTTTTAAAATCGGGAGTTAAATTAGTTTTGATTCCTTGCAGCGACGGATATGTAAAGCTTGCGATTGAAAACCGCGAGTTTTTGGAGCAATATTTTCTGTTTAATCTCGTCACAAAGGATATGCAGGAAAAATTGGAAAACAAGGTTGATTTCTACAATATTGCAGAAAAATACGGCCTGCCATATCCAAAGACATTTGTGATTAAAGAGGCGTCGGAGTTTCAAAACTGTGAGCTTGTGCCTCCACTTGCAATCAAGACGAACGATTCGATAAGCTATGCGCATATTGATTTTCCTGGCAAAAAGAAGGCATACCGCGCGGATTCGATTGCTGAGGCGAAGGAAATTATAAACACTATTTACAATCACGGCTATGTGGGCGAGATTATTATTCAAGATTTTATCCCCGGCGGCTCTGATGTGATGGGCGTTTTAAATGCGTACGTCGACTCGAAGGGCAAGGTGACTTTGATTAGCTATGCAAAATGTGTGCTTGACGAATGTTTGCCGAGCCAGATTGGAAATTATAACGCGTTATTTTCGACCGACAACGAAGAGCTTTACGATATTATTGAGGACTTTTTGACAAGGATAAATTATCGTGGGTTTGCAAACTTCGATTTTAAATACGATGTTAGAGACAAACAATACAAGGTGTTTGAAATTAATTTGCGTCAGGGCAGGAGCAGTTTTGTTGTGACGGCGAGTGGCGAAAATCTTTCAAAATACATCATCGAGGACTTGGTCTACAATAAATCGCTTCCGCTTGTCAGAAACAAAAAGCACGCACTGTGGCTTTTCTGTGCAAAATCTGTATTAAGAAAATATGCAGACAAGAGCGACTTAGAGCTTGTGCGTCCATACATCAAAGACGCTTACTACACTTGCAACTATAGCAAAGATCAAAATCTAAAACGCTATATGCACCACATTAGGCGAATGCTTTCGACAATTAAATACTATAAAAAATTTGGAAAATAAGCTTAAAGGATTGTGCGTTTGCAGAGTCCTTTTTTTGTATATTTGTGTAGTTTTATGGTATAATGATTATTAGTTGTGGGAGGAATTATGAATCTTTTTAAGAAGCTTTATATATTTATATTTGCATTGATAATTGCCTCTGGCAGTTTGATAATCTACAGGTCTATACCGGGTCCAAGACAGTACGAGTTTAGATCGAGCGAACCAAAGCCAGATGTTTTTAGTGCGGAGTTTTACAAAAACTTTGATGCAAATAATTTGGAGCGCAGCCTCAAAGACTATTTGCTAAGAGACAGGTCTGTAAGGTTCAACGCCTTTATGGATAAATATATTTTTAAAAGGCCGTTTGTAAATAATGTTTACGCAAAGGGCCCAAACATTTACGACTTTTCTGATGACGACGCGTATCATTTGGGAGACGCCGGCTACACAGAGATTGACAAGTCGGTAAGTCGCTTGAAGGATATTCAAGATTATCTCGAAGAAAATGGCGTAAAATTTCTCGTAATTCCCGTACCAAAAATAAGTTCGGTTTGCAATTATCCGGACTATGTTTTAAATCCTGAGAAAATTGATATTATGTACGCAAAATATTTAAAGGACAAATTGGACAAAGCAGGCATTTCAAATGTCTATCTTAGAGATGAACTGAAATACGAAGACTTTTACAAAACTGACCACCACATAACAAAGACTGGTGGCGATAAAATAATAAATGCAATTGATGAATATTTAAAAACTTTTGGCGACGGATTGTTGCCGGCAAAAATTGACACCAAGCTTTCGCATTTTAAAGGCTCACGTTCAAGGCGAATGGCGTACTGGACGGGTACAGACGAACTTCAAATCCCTATTTATAACACGCCTTATAAGAGAGAGAGTGCTGGAGGCGACACGATAAATAACTTTGATCAAAATATGACTTACGGCGGCTATATGTGTGGAGATATGTCTTATGATTCGATTGTGACCGATAATGACGGCGCTGACATCGTGATATATGGCGATAGCTTTACAAATATTGTGGAGAGTTTTATCTGGCCACGAGTTAAACGCATGAGGAGCTATGACCTTAGAAACGAAAGCTCAAAAGATTTAGAGCGTGCAATTGATACGGATGTTGTGATTTTAATTGCTGACGAACATAGCTTCAGACTAGGAAAGGAATATATTTTTTACAAATGAAAAAAACAAAAATATTGGTAATAGATTCAGGTAGCGGAGGACGTGTTGTCGAGAGATATCTAAAGAGTATGAATCCATCTCTTGACATTTCATACGCATGTGATCCTGAAAATATGCCGTATGGAGAAAAAAATACTTGTGAGATTTTAAAATTGACCGACGAGATTATTAGCAAAAACCACGGTTACGACATACTTGTAATTGCGTGTAACACAATGAGCGCTGCTTTTATTCGTGCAAACCGCTTGAACTTTAAAACCGTTGACATAATTACGCCGACAGTTAACGAGTTAAGGTCGCAAAATCTTAGAAATCTAGCAATTATTTCAACTGAATACACTCACAAGTCGAGGCTATACACCCAGGCGTTAAGAATTCCAAGCAGAAGCTCAAAAGATTTGGCAAAGCTCATCGAGGACGGCATCGACAAAAACAAAATGGCAATCGAAAGGGAGATTATTAGATTGCTTGAGCCGATGGTAAAGCGTGGCATCGAACGCATTATACTTGGATGCACGCATTATGAATTGGTCGACTATATGATTAGGGATATTTATCCACACTTGGAACTTTTGTATCCTGGAAAATATCAGGCAAAGGACGTTCTTGCAAGAATAAGACTGAAGGAGGTCTTAGACGATTAATATGGAAAATGTTATTGAAATAAAAAATGCAAGTTTTAGTTACAAGTCAAATGTCTCGGGCGAATTCTTAAAGGCAATTGACGATGTGAGTCTTGCCATAAAAAAAGGCGAGTTTGTCTGTATTTTGGGTTCAAACGGTTCGGGCAAATCGACTCTTGCAAAGCTTATTAATGCGCAGATTTTTCCTGAAGAGGGCGATGTAATTGTTGAGGATATGAACACAAAGAACGAGGATAAAATTTGGGACATCAGAGCAAAATGCGGCATGGTGTTTCAAAATCCAGACAACCAAATCGTAACGACAATCGTTGAGGAGGACGTTGCATTCGGCCCAGAAAACTTGGGACTGCCGTCAGATGAAATTAGACGCAGAGTCGACAAGAGTCTTGAGATTGTAAATATGACTGCGTTTAAGACGCACAGCCCAACGCTTTTGTCGGGCGGACAGAAACAACGCGTTGCGATTGCGGGCATTCTTGCGATACTTCCAGACATCATCATCTTTGACGAGCCGACGGCGATGCTTGACCCGGGTGGACGAAAAGACGTTTTGGATACGATTATAAAGTTAAATTGCGATGAAAATAAAACAATACTTTTGATTACGCACTTTATGGAAGAAGCAATTCACGCAGACAGAATTTTTGTATTTGACGATGGAAAGATTGCAGAGATTGGAACGCCGCACGAGATATTTAAAAATCCAGAGCTTATCAGAAAATACGGACTTGACGCGCCATTTGCTCCGGAGATGGAGTGGCTTTTGGGCGACAAAAAAATCGGCTGCGACAGCTTAGAATTAAAAGCATATACAGATTGTATGATTAAAAAGTTGGGCGAAATCGGTTTAAAAAAATCCGAAGTAAAACCAGTTCATGATAAAGACGAGATAATTGCAGTTGACGATAGCGACATGATTGTCGTGAAAAATCTTTCGCATATATATAGTCCAGGCACTCCGTTTGAACATGTTGCGCTTAAAGACATAAATCTATCGATCAAGCGTGGAGATTTTGTGGGCGTAATTGGACACACCGGTAGCGGCAAATCTACATTTATACAGCATCTAAATGCGCTCATGTTTCCTACTGAGGGCGAGATTTTTATTGACGGCAAAAAAATCACAAAAGACATGGACTTGATTAGCCTTCGCCAAAAAGTTGGAATGGTATTTCAATATCCTGAGCATCAGCTGTTTGAAGAAACTTGCTATAAGGACATCGCCTTTGGGCCAAAGAATTTGGGGCTAACAGATGATGAAATTGACAAGAGAATCAGAGAGTCGGTAGAAGCGGTTGGACTTGATTTTGAATGGATCAAAGACAGAAGCCCATTTGATTTATCGGGCGGACAAAAAAGACGCGTTGCAATTGCAGGCGTGCTTGCGATGAAGCCAGAGGTCTTGATTCTTGACGAGCCAACAGCAGGCCTTGACCCGATGGGACGCGATGAGATTATTGACGAGATAAAGACGATTGCCGAGAAGCAAAATCTCACAGTAATTTATGTAACGCACTCGATGGATGATATTGCGGCGATTGCTGATAAGATTTTGGTGCTTGATCATGGACATCTCAAATATTATAGTGAGCCGCTCAAAGTTTTTGAAAACGAGGACGAGCTTGTAAAAATTGGTCTTGATTTGCCAAATGCAGTCAGTTTTAGAAATCAAATTGCAAATAGCGGCTATCAAATGCCACAGGTTCTCACTGCCGAAGAGGCAGCAGATTATTTGAAGGGGGTATTGTAATGAAAGACTTAACAATTGGTCAATACTTCCCGGGCGATAGCTTTGTGCATAATCTGGACCCAAGAGTAAAAATAATAGTTTCATTTATGTATATAATGGTGCTGTTTTTTGTAAAGACATTCAGCGCTTATGCGATGGCACTTATTTATTTAATCACAGTTACAAGAATTGCAAAAATTCCATTCAAGATGTTACTTCGTGGCGTTAGGTCGCTATTTTTCATAATATTTTTGACGGTGGGATTAAATGTATTTATGCTTGAAGGCGAAACGCTCTTTACAATCTTTGGGCTAACCGCCACAAAAGAGGGCTTGAGATATGCGCTGTTTATGGCACTAAGACTCGTGTTGATGGTTATGGGTTCGTCGATAATGACGCTAACAACATCTCCAATCAGACTTACAGATGGTCTTGAAAAAATGATGAAGCCACTTGAAAAGATAAAAGTGCCGGCACACGAAATTTCGATGATGATGACAATTGCGCTTAGATTTATTCCGACGCTGACCGAGGAGACGCAAAAAATCATCAAGGCGCAAAAAGCTCGTGGCGCAAATTTTGAAACGGGCAATGTATTAAAGCGTGCAAAAGCGCTTGTGCCGATTTTAATTCCGCTATTTATATCGTCGTTTAGACGCGCGGATGAACTCGCAAACGCAATGGAAGCAAGATTATATCGTGGCGGCGAAGGGAGAACCAAATTAAAAGAACTTCGCTACACAAAAAATGACGCAATTGCATATATCGTGATGATTGCATATTTTGCGGCGATGATCGGCTTAAACTATACGGGGTTAATATAATGCGCGTTGCACTTTTGATTGATTACGACGGGACCGATTACAACGGTTGGCAAAAGCAGGAAAACGGCATAGGCATTCAAGAGATAATTGAAAACGCCATACAAGAGGTGACGGGCGAAAGCGTGAACCTGCGTGCAGCGGGGCGCACAGACGCCGGCGTGCATGCGCGCGGACAAGTCGCAGACTTCGAGACCTCAAGCACAATCCCAGCCGATCGATTTATGTATCCATTAAATAATATATTACCAGACGACATTCGCATCATCGCATCCGCAAAAGTCGACGACGATTTTTCGGCGAGATTTAATGCACTTGAAAAGCATTATCAGTACAAAATATATTTGGGCGAAGTGCTACCAGCGACTGTTGGCAGATACGCTGCACTCTACGACAGACCAATCAACCTCGAGCTGATGCGTGCAGCTGCCGAAGTTATGGAAGGCGAGCATGACTTCAAGGCCTTCGAAGGCCCTTATGCGCAGATGGCAACGTCGATTAGACGCGTAAACGAAGTCAGCCTAAATATCGACGGCGACTTTCTCGTGATAGATATTTATGGCGAAGCATTTCTAAAAAATATGATTAGAATAATGGTCGGCACGCTATTAAAGATAAACGAAAAACGCCTCAGCATACAAGGCCTGATGGATCTGTTTCAAAAACCAGATCGACAAAAAGCAGGCATCACCATGCCAGCAAAAGGCCTCACGATGGTGGAAATATTTTATGAACAAGAAATTTTTTAAAGTCACCTTTAGGTGGCTTTTTTGTTGCAAACGTTTGTACACTTGGGCGTTGTATGCTACGACGGTTTTGCTCACATACATATTTAATTGCACAAAAAAATGGCGGGGATGCCGCCATTATTTATCCATCAAGAGATTTTGTAATGTGTGCCACGATAGGGTTGCACATTTTACTCTTGCTGGCATATTTTTGATGTTTTCAAGCACTCGCGCGTCTTTTAATGAACGCATTTGTTCGGGCGTTAATTTTTCGCCGCGAATCATGTCGAGATAGCTTTGTATAATTGTCTTCGCTTCTTCGATGGTCTTGCCCTTTACGGTATCAATCATAAATGACGTTGATGCGCGTGATATTGCGCAGCCTTCACCGTAATAGCCGGCGTCTTTGATGATGTCGCCGTCAAACTTTACCATTATTGTTATTTCGTCTCCGCATGATGGGTTGTGGCCAAGCTCTTCGATGTCGGGGTTTTCGATTGTCTTTTGATTTTTCTTTGAAGTTGATGCTTCTAATATTAAATCTGTGTATATTCTATCTAGTTCCAAGTTTTAAAACCTCCCTTACATATTGCACACCTTCGATTAGTGCGTCGACGTCTTTTTTGTCGTTGTAGATGTAGAATGACGCACGCGCGGAGAATGGTTTTTTGAGATATCTGTGTAGTGGCTGTGCGCAGTGATGGCCCGATCTTATCATTACATTTTTGGAGTCCAAAATCGTTGCGATGTCGTGCGGGTGAGCGCCTTCGATATTAAATGACAGCACGCCTGACTTTTTCTTTGGCGTTGTGTATAGGATGATATCGTCCATTTTTTTGAATTCATTATACGCGTAGTCGATCAATTCTTTTTCGTGATTATACACATTTTCCATTCCGATTTGTTCGAGATATTTGATCGCTGCGGCAAATCCAACAGCTCCGCCCACGTTTTGCGTGCCGGCTTCGTATCTAAATGGCGAGTCCAAAAAGCTTGCGCTGTCTTCAAATACATATTCAATCATATCGCCGCCAAACAAGAACGGGTGCAATTTGTTTATGATTTCCTCTTTGCCGTACATAATGCCGATGCCCATTGGTGCGAGCATTTTGTGGCCACTTGCAACAAAAAAGTCGCAGTCCATTTCTTTTACATCGACTTTCATGTGTGGCATACTTTGTGCGCCGTCAACAACGATGTATGCACTTGACTTTGCGCGAATCTCTTTGATGAGCGCCTTTGCGTCGGTGATTGAGCCGGTTACATTTGACGCCTGATTAAATGCAACAACACGAGTTTTGCCACTTATTTTTGACAAAAACTCGTCGACATTTAATGTCATATCGTCGTTTAGATAAGCGTAAACGAGCTTTGCACCAGTGTTTTGTGCAACTTGTTGCCAAGTGATTAGATTTGCGTGATGCTCAGCAATTGTGATCAAAATTTCGTCTCCAGCTTTTACTTCGCTATATTCCAAACAGTGCGAGATGAGATTTAAGCTCTCGGTTGTGGATTTTGTAAACACGAGTTCATTTGGCTTTGCATTTATAAAATCGGCAATTACTTTGCGAGAGTTTTCAATCGCTTCAGTCGCAGCGTTTCCAAGCCTGTGTGCCGAACGATGAGGATTTGCGTTTTCGTGCAAATAATAATCTCTAACTGCATCTAAAACAACGAGCGGCTTTTGAGTTGTAGCCGCCGAGTCAAGATAGTGTATGCCTTCCAAAATAGGGAAGTCCTTTTTGATTTTATCAATATCAAACATTATGCTCGTCCTTTTATAATTTCTTCAAGTCTTTCAATTGTGCTTTCTTTGGTCTTTTGGTCCATCATATCGATTGCGCCCGCAAATTGACCTTCAACGCACATAAGCTCTGCGATTTTTTCGTCGATGCCGCGTGATTTGATATAGTCAATAACACGTGTGTCAGGAAGCTTTAGCGTTGCGCCGTGTGCCGCTTCGATTGAGTCTTCGCCAACCAATAATATCGGCACAGTTACATTGTGAAAATCTTCGCCAATTGCAACGACAACTTCGTTTTCTTCGCCCTTTGAACCGTAAGCTCCTCTTGGGAAGTCGATTGCGTATTTATACAATTTTTTGCTACCATTATCAAGCACGCCATTCATATTTAACAAGCTCTCAGTCTCTTTTGAATCGTGGATAACCTCGAGATTGATGTCGTAGTTTGAGCCGTCGCCAGCGTAATAAGCGCCTTCCATGTGCATCTTTGAATTTGGTTTTTTAAGATGCGAATGGATATTATAATAGACATTTCTGCCGTTTAAAAATATCAGCCCAAGTTCAAGCTCAGCGTTTTCTTCGATTATAAATTCAACATCTGAAACCAAGTCGCCGTTCTCCAAGTCGTATAGGAAAAATAGTTTTGCCTTTGCATCAGTCTTTAGCTCGACAATTAACTTGTGTGCTTGCTTGTCGTGATTTTTAAAGATGATACCGTTTTCAACTCTGCCACCTTCTTCAACAATGAAGTGGTCGGACTCGAGCGTCCAGCCATCGCCGGCATTTGTTTCACGAGTTGGAATGGTTTCGTTTTTTATATAAACAGGCTTTAAATCCGAATCTTCGATTAGCTTAAAGCCATTTAAAATATTTTCATCAGTAATTTCGGTGTAATTAACCTTTAGATGTTTAAAAGTTGGAAATGTTATTTTATTTACTTTCATTTTATCACCTAACCTACAGTTCCTTCGAGTTCGAGATTTATCAGATTGTTCATCTCTACTGCGTATTCAAGAGGAAGCTCTTTTGAAATTGGCTCAGCAAAACCTCTTACGATCATGCTTTTTGCTTCAACTTCGCCAAGACCTCTACTCATCATATAATCGACAACCTCTTGATCAACCCTGCCGATTGCAGCTTCGTGACCCGCAACTGCGTCCGGACAATTGTTAATGATTACAGGAATTGTGTCTGCTCTTGATTCGTTGTCAAGCATCAAGCTTTCGCAGCTTGCAGACGATTTGGAACCTCTTGCGTTTTTGTTAAATCTAACCATTGATCTAAACACAGAAATTCCGCCTGATTTTGAAATTGATCTCGAGTCGATATTGCTCATTGTGTTTGGAGCGTTGTGAATGATTTGCACACCACTTTCGATGATTTGCGTACTACCTGCAAAGTTTAATGTCAAGTTGTCGCTGATTGCACCCTCGCCATTTAAGACGCTTCCTGGGTATAGCATCGAAACTTTTGAGCCAAAGCTGCCGCCGACCCATTCAATATGTCCGTTCTTTTGCACAACCGCACGCTTTGTGTTTAGATTGTACATATTACGTGACCAGTTTTCGATACTTGTAAAGTTAAGATGTGCATCTTCTTCAACAAATAATTCAACGCTACCTGCGTGTATATTTAAAACATTGTATTTTGGAGCAGAGCAACCTTCGATAAATCTGCAGCTTGCGCCCTCATCTACAATAATCATTGTGTGCTCAAATTGTCCAGCGCCAGGAGCATTCAAACGATAATAAGTTTGAAGCGGCACTTCGACATGTACGCCCTTTGGCACATACACAAATGTACCGCCACTCCATACAGCGTAGTGAAGTGCAGCGTATTTGTGAAGCCTTGGCGGGATTGCCTTTTGGAAATACTTTTTGACAAGCTCCTCGTGTTCTTGAACAGCTGTGTCAAAGTCCAAAAATATTACGCCTTGATCGGTGAGTTCTTTTTGCACATTGTGATACACAACCTCTGAGTCAAATTGCGCACCAACACCACTTAAAAGGCTCTTCTTTTCAGCTTCTGGAATGCCAAGCTTGTCAAACATCGTTTTGATTTCGCCAGGCACTTGATCCCAATTGTCTTCCATGTCAGCATCAGGACTGATGTAAGTTGAAATATTGTCAAGATCAACTTCGCTTAGGTCCGGACCCCAAACTGGATTTTCCAGTTCGTAGAAAATATCAACAGCCTTTAGCCTCAAGTCAAGCATCCACTCTGGCTCATTTTTTTCGGCAGAAATTTGCCTTACAATTTCATGAGTAAGACCGTTGTCTAATTTTTTTCTAAAGCTGACATCAGATATGGTGTCGTAAACACCTCTTTCTATATCATCAACTTGTGTTCTTTTTTTCATATTAACCTCTTAAAAAACCAAAACCTTCAGCATCAATGCGTTGCATCAAGTCTTCTGAACCAGTCTTAACAAGCTTTCCGTCCATAATAATGTGAACGTAATCGCTGTAAACGTGGCGTAAAATTTCGTGATGGTGAGTAATTACAATCAAACTTGAATTGTCTCTTTCTCTAAACTTTTCAATACCACGACCAACGACGTCAATCGCGTCAACGTCAAGACCTGAGTCAGTCTCGTCAAGAATTGCAAGTTCAGGTTCGAGCATCAAAAGTTGCAAGATTTCTGATTTTTTCTTTTCACCACCAGAAAAACCTACATTAACATATCTTTCTTTGTATTTAGGATCCATGTGGAGTTCTTCCATAATTGCATCCATCTTGTCTCTTAATTCGAAAAAGCCGATTTCCTTGTCGCGCGCCTTCATGCTTGCTCTTATAAATGCTTCAAGCGTAACGCCAGGAATGTCGATTGGGTTTTGATAACTCATAAACATACCCATGCGTGCGCGCTTGTCAGCAGCGTCGTCAGTTACATCAACATCTTTAAAATAAATCTTACCATCTGTAATCTCATAACCGCCAGTATTCATAATAACATTTGCAAGTGTACTCTTACCGCTGCCGTTTGGCCCCATAACAACGTGTACCTCGCCTGGCTTAACGTCTAAATTAATTCCTTTAAGTATTTGTTTATCCTCAACGCATGCGCTGATATTTTCTAATTTTAAAAGCATATTCCCTCCTTAATATATTGTCTCGAGCTTTGCCCGTAATAAATTTAACTGTGCTTTATTAAGATAAAACAAAAAAATCTACATATCCAAAAACAAACTCTTGAATATGTAGATAAAATTGTACGGAAAAAACTCCGCAAAAAATATGTACAAACTATTGCTACGTTATTAAAACTATACCCAAATTGTATCAAAAAATAACGGCGTTGTCAACTAGGAGTGCTAATTGAGAAAATTTGTTATTAAAATTGCGAAATTCTTGTAAAACGATTTTTTTAAATTACTCGACGTAGCAAACTACGCCTGCGTTTTTAAAAAAATCATTACTTCTTTCATCAATTTTTCTTAACAAATTTCTCGTATTAAAATCGCGAAATTCTTGTAAAACGATTTTTTTAAAATTACTTTGGCGTTGAAACTACGCCTGCGTTTTAAACATTATAAATCTCTGCGATTTATTGCAAGCAAAAATTGTGCATTTACAATTTATTTTTGTGAAAAAGTTTGCAACAAAAAACCAGAGGTTTGCTCTGGTTCATTTGCTATTGAAATTTTGATTTCTTTTTTTGGTGCATAATGTCTTTGATATTAACCACTCTGTCGCATGCGTAATACAAAAGCTCGACGTCGTGGCTTACAAGTATTATGCTCATATCATGTTTTTTTCTGTACGAATCTAAGAGCTGTGTGGTCTTTAATTTCAAATTAACATCAAGCGGCGATGTGATTTCGTCTGCAAGCAAAACCTTTGGCTCCGTCAGTAGCGCTCTTATGATTTGCGCGCGGCTAATCATTCCGCCCGACAATTCGTAGGGGTATTTTTTTAAAGCGTCTTTATTAAGCTCAAAATCTGACATAAGACTTTCGAGTTCATCCTCTTTAAACTCTTTCTTTGAAAAGTAGAGAGCCTCTTTGAAACTTTCTAAAATAGTTTTCTTTGAATCAAACGAGCTAACTGCGTTTTGAAATATGAGTTGAACGGGGAAGTCTCGAAGATTTCGCCTTTTGTCTCCAACAATTGGCAAGTCTCTACCTTTGTAAAGAATTTGACCGCTGTCCAAAATGATTAGGCCTGCAATAAGTCTAAGAAGCGTCGTCTTGCCGCTGCCTGATGGGCCAATGATGCCCAAAAATTCGTTTTCGTACAAGTCCAAGCTCAAGTCCAATATCGTCGGAGTTTCTTCCATCTTAAAACTCTTTTTTAAATTTTTAATCTCTAAAATCTTTTCCATAAATAATCCTTGCTGATTGTAAAAGTGATTGTGTATTTTCGTCGGTACTTTCAAAAATTTCCTTGGAGTTTTTGTCCTCGGTAATTCTGCCATCTCTAAACACGCAAATTCTGTCTGTGAGCTGAATTGCATCAAATGGATTGTGCGTAATATATATCAGACTCATATTTGTCTTTTGCATGTGAGATTTGATGATGTCAATCGCCATATCTGTCGAGGCACGATCAAGCGCACTCGAGATTTCGTCGGCAATTAAAAGCTCTGGCTCTCTATTTAGTATCATCGATATAACAACTCTTTGCTGCATGCCGCCCGAGAATTCTTCGGGGAATTTGCTCGCGTTTTCACTGCTGATACCAATCGCCTCCAAAGATTTGAGCGCGATGCTTTTTGCAGATTTTTTTGAAATGCCTTTTACAAAAATTAAATCACTGACCATTTGGTCGATAATTCTGATGTACGGATTTAAAGAGTTTTGAACATCTTGAGTGATGTAGCCGATGGAATTTTTTAGCTTGTCCTTTAAATTTGTCGAAACTTTTTCGTGATTATAAAATATTTCTCCATCAATCTTTGCATTTTCAACAAGGCCAAGTGCCGAGCGAAATGTAAAGCTCTTTCCGGCGCCAGATGCACCGATTATGCCAATCGATTTACCCGGTTCGAGATTGAAGTTGATGTCTTTTATAATCACATTATCAAATAAACTTACGGAATAATTTCTTAACTCAATCATAGGTGAACCTCGTCAAAAGTGTAGTGGAATATTAAACTCAAAAAGAATATTCCAAGCGCTGGCCAAAGCACAATGAGTGGCTTATCGATGATGTAGCCTCTGTATTGATATAGCATTGTCCCAAAATCTGGCGAGGTGATGTCTGCACCCAAGCCTATGAATGTGAGCGATGCGTATGCCAAAATGTGATTTGACGCCTTGTTTCCCATAAGATTTAATGTTGCCGGCAAAATTTGCGGGAATAAAAATTTCCTCATAATATACGAATTTGGTGCTTGAAGCATTCTTAGCGTATCTACATAAGGGTCTTTTAAAATTATTTCTGATAATTTGTAGCTTTGATTTGCAAAAAAACCTATGTTTGAAAATCCGAGTGCAAGACCGACTGCAAAAACTGTGTCTTTAAACATAATCGACGAGATTAACGCCACTATAAATGTCGGAATAATAAGCGTGAGATCCGACAAGAATCTTATGACTAAAAGATAAAAACCGCCGTAAAATCCTGCCACAATTCCAAGAAAAACTCCCGATATATACGATACGGCACTTGCCAACAGGACGACGTATAGCGTTCTTAAAAAGCCCTGTGACATTAGCGAGAAAATATCTCTGCCCAAGTGGTCAGTGCCCATGTAATGCTCAGCAGATGGTGGCAAAAATTTGTTTTTGATGTCCACAAATTTTGGATTTTGCGTGGGGATTACAGAAAATAAAATTGCCAGCAAAACAATTACTGTAATTGCAATTATAGCTCTTCTCATTAATCATCTCCCCTTTTTATAAAATGACTTGAAAACAGATTAAATATTAGATGCACAAAAAACATCCATATTATAATCATCATTATATAAGTTTGAATTATCAGATAATCTCTGTGTGCAATTGATTCAATCAAGAAAGTTGAAAGGCCTTGAATTGATAGAGCATATTCAACAACCGAGCTTGCACCGATTATATACGCACTTTGGCTGATCAAAAGTCCAAACAGACCTTGAAGTGGCTCGTGATAGCAGTATTTTAAGAGCGCTTTCTTTTTGATATAACCCCTTTCTATATAGAACCTGAAGAAAGGTTTGTTGATTACATCCAAAAAGTAAATTCTAACCGTTCTTGCCATCGGGCCGATGAGCGGAAGCCCAACAAAAAATATGCCGACAGCTAAGTTTGCGGCTGAATGTCCGTTGAAAAATCTGATGAATTTATATTTTACACCGAAAAAGTATATAAATAAAATTATTAGTATAAACACTGGTACGGTTTGCGTAAAAAGTGCGAGTGCTCTTGTGAGGCGATTGAAAAAACCGTCTTTCAAGCTCGACAAATATCCTAGCCAAAAGGCTATTATACTTGCGTATAATAGCCCTAAAAAGCCTAGGATGATGGAAGTTGGAGCGCGTCTTAGAATTTCTGGCTTCAAATCTACGCCAGTCATAAAGCTCTTGCCCCAATTTTCCTTGCAAAAATCTGTAATCCAGTCAAAATACTGCGTTATAAGCGGTTTATCAAGACCAAATTCTTTTTTCAAATAGTTTATATTTTCCTCTGTGGCGGGCAGATTTCTTTCGCTTAGAACCATCATGACCGGATCGCCACTCATAAGCCTTACAACACCAAATGCGATGATTGAGCCTATGAAGAAAATTAAAAACCATTTACAGAAAAAATTTACAAATTTCATCTCAAATGACTATCTAACTGTTAAAGTTGGATTTGTAACAAAGTAGTCTCCGTTCCAAATTTCATAGTTAACGATTTTGTCAGAAAGCATAGCGAACCAATGTGGGTCAACAGTGTATAAAATTGGAAGATCTTCGTAAATTTTAGCTTGAATTTCTTTTGACAATTCATCTCTCTTTGCAAGATCTGATGTTACGCCAAGTTCGTCGATTAATTTATCAACGTCTTGATTGCCATAGTAGCTATGATTTTTTACAGAACCTGTCTTGAAGTGTTGTGCAAAGAAATAGTGTGGGTTTCCACTTGCAGTTGGGTTTTGAGCATATAATAATATGTCGTGATTGCCCTTTGCAGCCTCTTCGTCGATGCTGTCAGCAAGTCTAACATTTGCTTCGATTCCCAATTGTTCAAGGTCTGATACAATTACTTGACCAATAATTGGAAGATCTGGTTTTGCTGAGTAAGTTAAAATAGAAAGTTTAACTTGATTGCCGTTTTTGTCAACCAATTTGTCGCCATCGTATGAATAGCCTGCTTGTTTAAATTCTTCTTTTGCCTTTTCAACATCATAGACGAGTTTTTGATCGCCGTTGAAGCTGAAATTCTTTGCAAATAAACCTGTAGGAATATCTCCACCGCCAAGAGCGTCGATGATCTCTTGTCTGTTTAGCAATAGATCAAGAGCTTTTCTAAAGTGAAGATTGTTGATGTGTTCTCTATTTAAGTTTAAGAAGCAATAGTATTGATATCCAGCACTGAAATCAAGAGCTTTGAAACCTTGATCTTTTAAGCTTGTTGCAACTTCGTTTGAAAGTCCGAATGCTAGGTCAACTTCGCCACTTTCATAAGCAAGTTTAAGTGCGTTTACGTCTTGGAATGCTTTGATAACGACAGTTTCTGGTCTGTTTTCATAACCGTCATAGTATTCGTTTCTTTCGAGTACAACTTCTGCGCCTGGTTTTAAGTCCTTAATCTTGTATGCACCTGTGAAGATAAATTTATCGCCGTCTTTTTTGAACATTACATTTGTCCATTCAGCTAAGATTGATTCTAGGCTGACAGTAGGTTGTTCTGTAACGATTTCGACTTTGTAATCTTCGACAGGAGTAAATACGATTTTACCTGCAGATGCACGTGCAAATTCGTTTTTGTCCATGATCATATTCATTGCGTCACAGAAAGCCTTTGCGTCAACTTTGTCTCCGTTTGAGAAGAAAACGCCTTCGTTTAATTCTGCGACGAAGTTGTTGTTATCTTTTGCTTCGATTGATTTAACAAATCTAGATTTCAAAGTACCATCAGGTTGTAGTGTGTAGACGTATTCGCTGATGCCATGATTTGTTAAGCTCCAACCATTTGAGCCTTCAAGTGCGTCATCGCTTTCGATAACCCATGTTTGACCAACAACGATTTCCTTAACATCTTCTTTGTCGTCTTTTTTTTCTGCGACTTCTTTTTTGTCTGCTGCTTCTGTTTTTGTTTCATTAACTTCAGATGGCTTGTCTTCGTTTTTGCAGCCAAATGAAAATAGTAATGAAATTAAAACTGCAAATAGGATAATTCTTTTCATATTAATCTCCTTTAATTAATTATAGTATAGAATTAAACAGGTATAAAAATTGGCTCTGCTCTGAATCGGAGCAAAACTCGTAATACAAGTATCGGACTTATGCACAGATGCAAATACCGTAGCGGCACTGTGTAGGATTCGAACCCACTTCCTTGTTATATTCTATCTAAGCTCATTCTATATCATAAAGAGATAATATTCAATAAAAAATCTCATATAATAAATAATTATGTTTATTATATGAGACTTAAATTTGAATTTTAAATTTTAAAATTGTTTTGAAAAAATTTCCACGAGATTTGCCACGCTAAGTATAAGTGAACCAA
>CAMYPV010000018.1 GCA_947293975.1 uncultured Ezakiella sp.
CACCCATAAGGTTTCGTCGGCAGCGTCAGATGTGTATAAGAGACAGCCCTTCACCCGCTCCACTATTATGCGGCTATAGCTCAGTAGGATAGAGCAACGGACTTCTAATCCGTGTGCCGGGGGTTCGAATCCTCCTAGCCGCGCCAATTTGCGGCACTAGCTCAGCTGGATAGAGTGTTTGACTACGAATCAAAAGGTCGGGGGTTCGACTCCTCCGTGCCGCGCCAGTAAGACCACCCGTGAGGTGGTTTTATTCTGAGCTTTTGCTTGACTTTTTACATTATTTTTTGTATAATATAATCATTATTTGGAGGTGAAAAATGGCTAATATTAAAGCAGCTAAGAAAAAAATCCGTGTTATTTCTAAAAAGACACTTGTAAACAAAATGAGAAAGAGTGAAATCAAAACTTTACTTAGAAGATTTGAAGAGCTTTTAGTAGAATCAAAGGTTGAAGAAGCTAGAGATCTTTTAAAGGTTATTGACAAAAAGCTTAAGAAGGCTGAACAAAGAAATCTCCTCCACAAGAATAATGTTTCTAGGAAGATGTCACAGCTACACAAAAAGCTTAATCACGCAGGATAGGACTTATTAAAAGTCCTTTTTTTATTACTAATTTTGTAATTGTAAATGCTTGCGACTATATTTAAGTTATTGTTATTTATTAATTTATAGTTTGATTTATTTATACAATTTTGGATATATTGGAGGCTATATAATGAGATTTACTGTTTGCTATATAAAAAGATCTGATGGTAAGATTTTATTTTTAGAACGTAATAAAAAGAAAAATGATATTAATCATGCAAAATTTATTGGCGTTGGTGGAAAGGTTGAAGAGAATGAAAGTCCTGATGAATGTGTTATGAGAGAGGTATATGAAGAAACTGGACTTAAGCTTAATAATATTAAACTTTGTGGACTTGTTAAATATTATTTAAATAAAGATTATTCTGAGAATATGTATGTCTATTATTCAGACAATTTTTCAGGGACTTTAAGAGACTGTGATGAAGGCAGCTTGCACTGGTTAACTTTTGATGAGTTTATTAGTAAACCTCATTGGGATGGTGATGTCTTATTTCTACAAAAGGCTATTATAGGTGAAAAATTTTCTGATATGAAACTTACCTATGATAGTAATGGTCTTAAATCTTTTGAGAGAATTGACGAAAATAATAGATAATTTTAAATAAATAATTTTTCATTCTTATTGGTATAAGTGCTTGACAAATGAATAGAAAACAGGTATAATACATGAGTATTGTTTTTTAAGGAGGATCCGGAAACCTCATTATTAAACGTCACGAAATAGCTCGAAAAATAGAAGGAGAAGATATAATGAAAACATTTATGGCTAAACCACAAGAAGTAGAGCGTAAGTGGCTATTAATTGATGCCGATGGAATGGTTCTCGGTCGTCTTGCTACTGAAGTCGCTAAAATTCTACGTGGAAAACACAAACCAATTTACACTCCACACGTTGATACTGGAGATTATGTAATTGTTACAAACGTTGAAAAGATGATTCTTACAGGTAAGAAATTAGAACAAAAAAGACACTATCATCACACAGGTTACCCAGGTGGTTTAAGATCTGTTGATTATAAGACAATTATGGAAAAAACACCTGAAAGAGCTTTATACTATGCTGTTAAAGGTATGTTACCTAAGAATGCACTTGGTAGAAAGATGTTCAAGAAACTTCGCGTTTATCAAGGCGAAAATCACGATCATGAGGCTCAAAAGCCAGAAAAGTACGAATTTGAAGGAGGTCGCAGATAATGTATCAAGCAAATGGTAGAAGAAAAACTTCAACAGCTCGTGCTATATTAAGAGAAGGTAATGGTAAATTTATCGTTAACAATCTTGATGTTGACACATACTTCGAATACGAAACTTTAAGAAGACTTGCAAAAAGCCCACTAGAATTAACAGAAACTCTTGGTAAATATGATGTTACAATTAGAGTAAATGGTGGTGGAAAGAGCGGTCAAGCTGGTGCAGTTAGACATGCAATCAGCCGTGCATTACTTGAAGTAGATGCAGATTTACGTCCTGTTCTTAAACAAGCTGGATTCTTGACAAGAGATTCAAGAATGAAGGAAAGAAAGAAATACGGTTTCAAAAAAGCGAGAAAATCAACTCAATTCTCAAAGAGATAATATTATTGCTTTACGAAAATACGAACCTTGCAAATTTTTGCAGGGTTTTTTGTTGTAAATAATCGCAAAATAATAACAATATTGTTAATTTCACGCAGTAAATTAACATGAATCAATAATACTGTGATTAGAAATGCTTGTAGTTCTAATTATGTTATATATAACAAAAATGGATAGGAAAATAATTTTCGAATTTTAATCAGCTTAAAAGCTGACTTTATAAAGCACTTTATTTTTTGAGACGTACTAGATGATGGAGTGGTTGCGGCTGGTATTTTGGCGTCGTTTGCATCTGCTGCGTTCATTGCTCTTGAAAAAATAAAAAGGAAAAATAATTTTTAATTATTATTGCCCTTGCGAATTCTAATTTGAATTTGCAGGGGCTTTTTCTTGACTTAAATCCTTATAAAAAGTATAATTGAAGGTAGTATATTTAGAGGAAGGCATATGGATATTAAAAATTTGTTAAATAAAAATCAATATGAGGCAGTTATGGAGACTGAGGGTCCAGTCTTGGTTTTGGCGGGTGCTGGTAGCGGTAAGACGCGTGTTGTTACTTTTAAGCTTGCGCATCTTATTAATGATTTGGGTGTTAGCCCTTATAATATTTTGGCAATCACCTTTACCAATAAAGCGGCGAACGAGATGAAGGAACGTTCGAGTGAAATTTTAAACAGATCTGTGGACGGTCTTTGGATTGGAACTTTTCATAGTATTTGTGTCAGGATTTTGCGCAAGCATTTTTCTTCGAGTTTTACAATATATGATACTGCTGATACTACTAATCTTATCAAGAGAATTTTGAAAGATTTTGACTATGACACAGATAAGTTTAAAGCGTCGTCGATTAGATATGAGATTTCATCCTACAAAAATCAAGGTAAGGGTGTAAATGAATATCAAACGGATGCTGGGGCTGATTATTATCGTGAAAAGATTGGTAATGTGTTTAACGAATATGAAAAGCGTTTGAAAGAGGCTAATGCTCTTGATTTTGATGATTTGATTTTAAAGACTGTTGATATTTTAAGAACAAATGATGAGGTTCGACTCGAGTATTCTAAAAAATTTAAATATGTTTTTGTTGACGAGTATCAGGACGTTAATGATATTCAGTATAAATTTATAAAGCTAATCTCAAGTTATTATAATAACATCACTGTTGTTGGTGATGAAAATCAAAGTATTTACGCGTTTAGGGGCGCAAACTTAGAAAATATTTTGAATTTTGAAAACGATTTTAAAGGTGCGAAAGTAATCTATCTAAATGAAAACTATCGTTCAACATCTGCAATTTTAAATGCGGCAAATCACTTGATTGTAAATAATTTTCAAAAATACAAGAGGAATTTATTTACGTCGAGAGAGTCTGATGTGCCTGTTTTATTTGCAAATTTAAACAATAATAATGAAGAGGCCTTTTTCGTTGCAAACAAAATTGAAGAGTTAAATATGGATGGCGAAAAATACAACGACATTGCTATTTTATATAGGACTAATGCTCAGTCGAGAAATTTTGAAGATATTTTTATAAGAAATTCTATTCCATACGAAATTATTGGCGGATTGAGATTCTATGAGCGTAAAGAAGTCAAGGATGTTATTGCGTATTTGAGGCTTTATAGCAATCCATATGATACAGTTAGTTTTGAGAGAATTATAAATACACCAAGGCGTGGCGTTGGTGATAAGGGTCTTCAGGAGTTTTTAAATTCAAAGACCTATACAGGAGAAGATTTCTTTAATATCATTAGAAATTCAAACAATAAAAAAGCTGCTGATTTTGGAAACAAGATGATTGAGATTATGGATAATAAGAATCTTAATTTATTTGAAAGAGTTCAAGCAATTGTGGATGGTTCTGGATATTTGTCAGCGCTTAGGGCGTCGAATTTGGTTGAAGATGAGTCGAGAGTGCAGAATATCGAAGAATTTTTGCATTTTGCTGACGAGTATTCAAAAAGCCACGAAGATGCAAATCTGGAGGATTTCTTGACGGAGATTTCTCTGCTATCAGATATTGATGGTAAGACAGAGGACGATAAGATTACGATGATGACTGTGCATTCGTCAAAAGGTCTTGAGTTTAAGAATGTTTTTGTGGTTGGACTTGAAGAAGGACTTTTTCCAAGCTCAAGATCAATGGATTCCGAAGAGGAAGTCGAAGAGGAGCGTAGGCTTATGTATGTTGCAATCACAAGAGCGAAGGAGAGATTGTATTTGACTTCAGCTCGTGAGAGATTTATGTACGGCAACACAATTGTTGCAAAGCCGAGCAGATTTGTCGAGGAGATTGACGGATACATCGAGAAATTGGAAGCCAAAGAGAAACCGAAGATTTCAATTGGAGACGGCGGAAGTCCATCCAGAAGACTTTCTACTGGATACAAGCCTATTCAACATGTTAAAAATAATATTGATTCGGATTCAATTGGCACTGGCGATTTGGTTGAACATAAGATGTGGGGCGAAGGACGAGTTGTAAGTAAGATCGGAGACGATATTACGATTGTTTTTAACTCGAAAGGTTTAAAGAAATTAAAATTATCTCTTGCGCCAATTAAAAAGAAGGTGTGATATGGATTTTAAAATAAAAATGAGACAGCTGGTTGATCAGCTTAATGAATATAATTACCACTATTACACACTTGATGATCCTATTGTTACAGACAGTGAGTATGATAAACTGTATCAAGAGCTTGTTAATATGGAGCACGATTATGATTTCAAATTCAGTGACAGCCCTACGCAAAGAGTTGGTGGCGAGCTTTTAAAAGAATTTGAAAAGTATACACACAGATCGCAGCTATGGAGTTTGGGCAAGGCTCAATCATTTGATGAATTAAGAGCTTGGGCAGACAGGATTGAGCGCGAGGTTGAAGCTCATAATGCGTCAAACCCAGACGACAAGTTACCAAAGATTCAATATGTTGTTGAGTATAAATTTGATGGATTAACAATAAATTTAACCTACGAAAACGGTGAGTTTATGATTGCGGCAACTCGCGGAAATGGAATTGTTGGGGAAAATATTACAAAGCAAGCACTTACAATAAAAAATTTCCCATTGTCCATTGATTTTAAGAATCATATTGAAATTCAAGGAGAGGCTTATATGCCGCTTGATGCTTTTGATAAATATAATGAAACTGCAGAAGTGCCTTTGAAAAACGCAAGGAATGCTGCGGCAGGAGCTCTTAGAAATTTAAATACCGCTGAGACTGCAAAGCGAAATCTAAAAATCTTCTCTTATAACATTGGTTATATCGAGGGAAAGACTTTCAAGACTCATATTGAAAGCTTGGACTTTCTTAAAAAAGAAAAGTTTCCGGTAAATGATTATCATCCACTTGTAAATTCGATTGATGAGGTTATTAAAGAGATTAATTTCATTGATGAAAGTCGACACAGCTTAAATTATTTGACAGATGGTGCGGTTATTAAAGTTAATGATATCAAAACAAGAGAAATGCTTGGTTTTACAAATAAATTTCCGCGCTGGGCGATTGCATATAAATTTGAAGCAGAAGAGGTTGAGACAAAACTTATAAGCGTTACGTGGAATGTTGGGCGTACGGGCAAGGTTACACCTGTTGCAAGCCTAGAGCCAGTTGAGATTTCAGGAGCTATGGTATCAAATGCAACTCTAAACAATGTTGGAGATATTAAGCGTAAAGGCGTAAAAATTGGTGCAGATGTAATTGTAAGGCGATCAAATGAAGTCATACCAGAAATTATGGGTACTATTGGAGATTTATCTGGTACAAAAGATATTGAAATTCCAGAGTTTTGTCCATCGTGCGGAACAAAATTAAAAGAAGAAGGGGCATATCTTGTTTGTCCTAATGCGACATACTGCAAACCTCAGATAGTCAACAGAATAGAACATTTTTGCAGCAGAAATGCAATGGACATTGAGGGCTTGAGCGAAAAAACCGCAATAAGTCTAGTGGATGTGCTGGGCATATCGGTTGTGTATGAACTTTATGATTTAGATAAAGAAAAACTTTTGAAGTTGCCACTTTTTGGTGATAAGAGATCTGATAATCTTTTAAAAGCGATTGAAGATTCAAAAGAGCGTGATCTACACAGATTTGTATACGCACTTGGAATTCCAGAGGTTGGAGATAGAACTGCAAGAGACATTGCAATTAAGTTTAGGACACTTGATAATATTATAAATGCAAGTTATGATGAACTTATTCAGGTTGATGGCGTTGGTGACATTATTGCAAATAATATTATCGATTATTTTAATCGCGAAGATATAAAAACCATGCTTGATGAATTTGAAAAGCGTGGAGTAAATACAATTGAGCATCAACAAGAAGAAGTGAAAGGCGGTTATTTTAACAATTTAACAGTTGTAATTACGGGGAGTTTTGATAATTACAAGCGTGATGAGTTGAAGGCAATTATTGAATCTCAAGGCGGCAAATGCACAGGCAGCGTGTCAAAAAATACTGACATTGTACTTGCAGGTGAAAAGCCGGGCAGCAAGCTTGATAAAGCACATGAACTTGGGATAAAAGTTATGAGTATAGATGAATTTTTGGAGGTAAAATGAACGAAAAAGATTTTAAAAGCATTTGCGAACTCGCAAGGATAAAATACGAAGAGCATATGTTTGATGGATTTAAGTCTGCATTTAGTGTTATTAAACATGTTGAGGATTTTGATGAGGACGTGGAGATTGATTTTAATATAAACGCTCCAGAAATGGCTCCAGAAAAAGATGAGCCTAAGGAAGGCCTTACAAATGATGAGGCTCTCTTGAATACGAACAAAAAGAAATATGGCTATTTTGTAATTAATAAATATGTAGGTGAGTAATGAGAAATTTAACTGAAACACTTGAATTAATCAAAAACAATAAGTTATCTCCAACAGAACATCTTGAAGAAATTTTGAAAAATATCAAAGAAGATGAAAATATAAATTCATTTATTACACTTGATATTGATGGTGCAAGAAAGATGGCTTCAGAGTCAAAGGATGGACCTTTACACGGAGCTGTTGTTGGAATTAAAGACAATGTAAACGTAAAAGGGCTTAGAACGACATGCGCCTCAAAGATATTAAAAGATTTTGTTAGCGTTTTTGATGCCGATGTTACTAAGAGCATAAAAAAATCAGGCGCAACTATTCTTGGCAAATTAAATATGGATGAGTTTGCAATGGGTTCATCAAACGAAACTTCGTACTTTGGGCCTGTAAAAAATCCAATCGATAATACACTTGTTCCTGGTGGAAGTTCAGGCGGATCTGCAGCAGCAGTTGCAATGGGTTTTGTCGACGTTTCAATTGGAACAGATACAGGTGGAAGCATCAGGCAACCTGCAAGTTTCTGTTCAGTTGTAGGTATTAAACCAACGTACGGCACTGTTTCGAGATACGGAGTTACAAGTCTTGCAAATACATTTGATAGCGTTGGAACACTTGGAAGAAATGTTAGAGATGCATATTTATTTTTGCAAAACATTGCTGATGATACGACAAATGACATGACAAAAATCAAAGTTGATTTGCCAGATTTATTCACGGATTATGAACAAGCAATCGAAAATTTGAAAGGCAAAAAGATTGCTATATTCAAAAACTTTGATCACTTCGACTTTCAGCCAGAAGTTAGAGTGGCTTATGATAAGTCAGTCGCATTATTGCAAGACGCTGGTGCAGTTATCGTTGAAGATGAATTTAAATATTTGGATTATGCAGTATCGGCTTATTACACTTTGATTGATGCTGAGTGTTCAAGCAATCTTTCTAGATTTGACGGCATTAGATATTCAGGAATTGATTTTAATGGAAGCATCGAAGATTATATGACGGCAGTTCGCTCAGATGGTTTTAACGAAGAGGTTAAGAGAAGAATTTTACTTGGCATGCATATTTTGTCAAGCAATCATAAAGACGAGATTTACGGTAAAGCTCTTAAGATCAGACAGGCAATTAAAAATGACTACGCAAGAATATTCAAAAATGCAGATGTAATTTTAACGCCAACAGCAATCGAGCTTGCATTTAAACTTGGCAGCAAGACTACAGATCCTAAGAAGATGATGGAAGGCGATATTTTATCTGTATCACCAAATATGGCAGGTCTTCCTGGCATTTCTGTTCCATCAACAAAGGATAGAGTTATTAATGCAGGTATGCATTTTATTGGTAATAAGAAAGACGATTTTAACCTTGCAAAAATTGCGATGGCTTACGAAGGGTTGGTGAAATAATGAAAACATTAATTGGTCTTGAAATTCACGTTGAATTAAAAACGAATAGAAAGATGTTTTGCAAATGTAAGAGCAGCTTCGGTGATGAGCCAAATACCAATGTATGTCCAGTTTGCTTAGGCATGCCAGGAGCACTTCCAGTCATAAATGAATTTGCAATTGAACAAGCAATTAGAGCTGGTATTGGTCTTCACTCTGAAATTGCTAGCGTGATTAAGATGGATAGGAAGAATTATTTTTATCCAGACTTGGTTAAAGGCTATCAAATTTCACAAGAAGACACACCAATTTGCAGTGGCGGATATATAGAAATTGAAACAGAAGATGGCAAAAAACAAATTCATTTAGAGCGTGCTCACATTGAAGAGGATACGGGTAAGGCAAATCACATGGATGATTTTACTCTTATGGATTATAACAGAGCGGGTCTTCCACTAATTGAAATTGTAACTAAGCCAGAAATTTCAAGTGGCAAAGAGGCAAGGGCTTTTATCGAGGAGTTAAGAGATATTTTAACTGAGCTTGGTGTATCTGATTGTAAGATGGAAGAAGGTTCAATGCGTGTTGACTGCAACTTTAATATTGTTGATGGCGATTTTAAAACTGCAATTACTGAGGTAAAAAACATTGGTTCAACTCGTGGCGTTGAGATGGCGATGAACTATGAACTTGAGCGCCATAAAAAATTAATCGAAGCGAAAGAAACTGGAGTTAGGGAAACTAGACGTTGGGACGAAGAGATTCAAGAAACAGTGGTTATGCGTGTAAAATCTTCGACAAATGATTATAGATTCCAATTTGATGGAGATATTCCGATAATTCCACTTGACAAGTCGATTATCGAAAATGTTAAAAAGAATTTGCCAGAATTGAAATCAGAACGTAAAGAGAGAATTATGAAGGATTACTCCGTTGGCGATTATGACGCTTCAATAATTTCTAATGATAAAAATCTTTCTGAATATTTTGAAAAAATTGTTTCAGAAGTTAAAGACACAAAGCTTGTTGTAAATTGGATTATAAATGAATTTTTAAGAAGAATGAATGATGCTGAAATTATGATTAAAGATCTTAAGTTTGGAGTTGACGATTTTATTAATTTATTAAAATTGGTAGGTTCAAACAAAATTAACAACAATTCTGCAAAAAAAGTTTTCAGAGAAATGTTTGAAGAAGGCACAAGCTCAGAAGAAATTGTTAAGCGTGATAATCTACTGCAAGTTAGTGATGACGGCGAAATTCAAAAATGGGTTGATGATGTTATAAATGCAAATCCAGAAAGCATTACCGACTATCACAATGGCAAGGATAGGGCATTAGGATTTCTTGTTGGCCAAGTTATGAAGGCATCACGCGGTAAGGCTGATCCGGTTATGGTTAACAAATTAATATTAGAAAAATTAGAAGAGCTAAAATAATTTAATTGCGGGCCTTAAATGGCTCGCTTTTTATTTGCATTTTTGCATGCTTTAATGTAAAATTATTGTACGGAGGATTTTATGAAAAGATTATTTTTGACTGTGGCAATAATTTTATCATTAATAAATTTTGCTGATGCAAAAAAATTGCAAATTGATGGTAAATCAAGAGATATAATTAATGTAAATATAGAAATTAATGGGCAAGATTCACAAACCTCGTTGCCTATTTTTGTGTTAAACGAAAGAACTTATGTACCTGTAAGATTTGTAAGCGAGAGCTTGGGATACAAAGTTATCTGGCTTCAAAGTACATTTACAGTCGAAATTCGTGGTACAGACAAGAAAATGTGGCTACCAATCGGCAAGGCAAAGGTAAATTTAGGTAATGGTCTTGTTGATACGCCTGATGGTGTAAAGGCTTCTCTTGTCAAACTGCCAGGTCATGTTGATCAATTTACTTATGTTCCTGTAAGATTTGTTGCGGAATATTTGGGCCAAAAAGTTTCGTGGGATCAAGCTACCATAACAGTTAAAATTGGCGATGAAATACAAACTCCAGAAACAGTTGACATTGTAACTGAGACTGAAAATAGTGTTGATAATAAAACAGAGCCTGATAAAAATAATTTAAATACTGCACGTGTAAATTTAAAGAGTGTTGAGATGAGTGGTGAGGATATTTCTACACCAAAGGTATTTTTTAAATTTGATAATAAGGCTGATTTTAACATAGAAAATCAAAATAATTTTGTAAAAATAACCATAAATAACGCTGATATTGAGAATTCTATGATTGGAGAATTTAATTCGCCATTAAAGAATAGTCCTAAATATAAGATTTCAAAGACAAATAATGGAATCGAGATTTTGTTTACAAAAGTTGGTGATGAAATTAGCGTTTATAAAGAGGACGACTCCAAGACAATTGCAGTTACTGACAGTTATTTTTTCAAAGGCATACAAGTTGGTGAACATAATGGCACGAAGGCTTATGTATTGAAGGGCCTTGGTAAGCAGCAATATAATAAAATGGAATTTGAAAAGCCAAAAAGGATTGCAATTGATTTACTGGACTCAGAGCTAGAGGGAGGCAAATACGCTGAATTTAACGAATCGATAGGATTTGTAAAAAAAGTAAGAATGAGCCAATTTGTTCCAGATAAAAATTATAATCCAAACGATAAAATCATAAGAGTTGTACTTGATATTGAAGATGGTATAAATCACCCTGATTTAAAATTGGAAACTATTAATGACGACTTATATATTTTCCCAGTTGAGTCGTTGTATGATTATTTTAAATTCAGAAATGTTGGTACACAAAAATATATAACGATAAAAGGTTATGACAAGCCAATAAATTTTAATTATGATAAAAATTCAAACACCATAACAGCACAAATTGATAAAAATATTCCGGATGGTGTCATTAAATATAATGATTCACTGGTTAAAGATTTGAATTTCAAAAGTGGACTGTTGACAATTACGCTTGTAAGAAATGCAGACGTGACCGAAGAAGCGCAACAAGAGGGCAATGCAATTAAAATTACAAGAGTAAAAACTGGAAACAACTCAGACTATTTTATATTAATAGATCCTGGACATGGCGGTACTGATCCTGGTGGATGCGACTTTTCAAAAACTTATTGCGAAAAGGATTTGATACTTCCAGTTCAAAGGTCCCTTGAAAGAAAGCTTTTAAATCTTGGTTATATCGTAAAAAAGACGAACGACACTGTCGATTCCTATATAAACGTTAGAGATAGAGCAGCGATGGCAAATCAATTAAAGCCTGATTTATTTGTATCACTTCATGCAAATACGGCACCATCTGCATCTGCAAAGGGAATTGAAGTACTATATTGCTCAGAAGACAAAAATCCAAACAAAGAACCTGGGCAGGCAAAGATTGCACAAATTTTTACTGACGAAATTCTAAGAACTACAGGAACAGATGCAAGAGATATAAAAAATAGACCAGAAATAATTGTGGTTGGAAAGACTAATATGTCGGCCGTTCTTGTAGAGATGGGATTTTTGACAAATCCACGTGATTTAGCCTTGTTAAAAGATCAGTCATATTTGGAGAAAATTGTTGATGGAATAGTTGCTGCGATTGATAGATTTACTACGGAGTTTAGATAATGAAAATTGTTGTTGCGAGTGGAAACGCTCATAAGATCGAAGAGATAAAAGAAATTTTAAAAGACTACGAGGTTGTTAGTTATAAAAATGATTACCCGAACCATCCGTCACCAGATGAAAACGGAAGCACATTGAGAGAAAATTCATTTATTAAGGCTCGAGATATAAAAGATTTATATGATGCGATTGTAATAGCGGATGATTCTGGAATATTTTGCGATGCAATAAATGGAGAGCCGGGAGTTCATTCAGCTAGATATGCTGGTGAACCTTGCGATGATGCAAAAAACAATTCTCTTTTGATCAAAAATCTTAATGGTAAGGATAGAACTGCAAGGTTTCGCTCTACAATTTGCTTGATTGAAAAGGATGATAGCGTGCATTATTTTGAAGGCGAATGCGTTGGCAAAATTATTGATAAACCACGAGGGACAAATGGATTTGGTTATGACCCACATTTTTTGCCGGATGGATTTGATAAAACATTTGCTGAAATGAATGCAGATGAAAAAAATAAAATATCTCACAGAAGAAAAGCGCTTGAGAAATTAAGAGAATATTTTGACAAAAAATAATACCCTTCGGGGTATTTTTTTATTGCCTGAAAAAAGATGAAGGCATTTAATGCGCTTAGATAAAATAAAAAAATTTTTTATTTCTTTCAAAAAACTATTGACATATATAGAAATATAGTGTACTATGTATCTAGTAAACTAATAAGGAGGTAGTTATGAATATTTTAAGCACGAAAAATTTAACTATGAAGTATAAAGATTTTTATGCAATTAAAGATGTAAGTATAGATGTTAAGCCACAGCAAATTTATGGTTTGGTTGGCAAAAATGGTGCAGGTAAAACCACGTTTATGAAATGTGTTTTAGGATTGCTACCAGGTTCGACTGGTGAAATTGAAATGTTTGGCAACAAAAATTTATCTGAAGGTCGTAGAAAAACAGGTGCTCTAATTGAAGAGCCTGGCTTTTTCAAAAATCTGACAGGATATGAAAACTTGATGTATTACTCAAAGGCGTATGGATTAAATGACTCCCAAGAGGTTTTGACATTATTACAAACAATGAGATTGTATGATGCAAGAGATAAAAAATACAAGAGCTATTCACTTGGTATGAAGCAAAGACTTGGAATTGCACTTGCGCTACTTGGTGATCCTGAATTACTAATTCTTGATGAGCCTATAAATGGGATTGATCCAGAAGGAATTGTTGAGATTAGAAATTTGTTTAAAAGCTTGGTTCATGATAAAGGCAAGACAATTATAATTAGCTCTCACATATTAAGTGAGCTTGAGAATATTAGTGACACTATTGCAATTATTGAAAAGGGTCAAGTAATTGATGTGATAAGCAACAATTCTGATGTAGCCGAAAAAAATAAATTCATAATAAAGATGAAAACGAGTGATGATGAAAAGGCAATGAATATATTGAAAGAAAAGAATATTTCATTTAAAAACGAGGGATGCATTATTGTAAATGACAGCTCACAATCATCTGAAATTTTGAACTTAATGCATGAAAACAATATAGAGATTCTCGAGTTTGAACGCAAAAAAGAATCACTTGAAGATTACTATCTTGAAAGATTGGAGGAAAAATAATGTTAAATTATATTAGAGCAGAATTATATAGGACAAGAAAAACATCTAATAATAAAATAATGTGGATACTGGGAATTGCAGCGATTGCAATTGCAGCAATAGCAATGAAAACTTTTGATCCTGATAATATTCCTTATAGAGATAACTTTTATTTCGGAGTTGCACAGATGGTTGGCTCGATGGGAATTTTTATTTCGATTTTAATAATGGGGGCAAGCTTTAAAGAGGGATTCGAAGAAAAAAATTATGTTGAAAGAGGCTTTAATAGATCAAATATTATCATAGGCGATTTAATCGTGGCAGTTATTTCAACATTGGTAAAAGCAATTGGATTGACAGCATTGACATATTTAGTATCGCTAATGTTTAAGCTAAATCCTGAATTCACTCAACATACATTCAAAAACTTTTCAATTCACATTAGTTTTATAACTATGGCAATATTGGTTATGAACTGCGGTGCATATGCAATCTATAATGTTACAAATAAACAAGGTGTTTCAAGTATCCTAGCGTTTTTCATGTATATGTTTTTACCACAAATTTCAGGAATATTTATGCATTATGACAATGTATTTGGCAAAATTTGCAAGCTTATAGTAAGTTTAAGTCCATATAAACTATTTGGAGATCTATCAAATTATGTAATATATGGAGACAATCGTATAGACATAAAATATTTCATAGCAATGCTTATAATAAATCTTGTTATTTTTAACCTAATAAGCTTGGTTGCAAAGAATAGGAAGAGATATTAATGGATTTTAGTGAAAGAATTCCAATTTATATTCAAGTGGGAGATGCTATAGTAAAAAAAATAATTACAGGAGAATTGAAGCCTGGTGAAAAAATTCCAGGCATCAAAGATCTTGCAAAAATATTTAAGATAAATGCAAATACTGTAGTAAAATCCTTATCAGAGCTTGAATCTGAAGGCATTATTGAGACAAGGCGCGGCCTTGGAACATTCATAGTGGATGATGAATTGATAATTGAAGAGACAACAAACGATTACATTACAGAAAGAGTCAATGATGTTTTAAAAGAATTTGATTCGCTGGGAATAAGTAAAAGTAGATTGATAGATTATATAAAGGAGAGCATGTGTGGAAACGATATTAAGAACGACTAATCTTACAAAAAAATACGGTAATAAGATTGCTCTGGATAATTTGAATCTGGAATTAAAAAAGGGTGAAGTGCTTGGAGTTTTAGGACCAAATGGTAGCGGAAAGACAACATTTTTAAAAATAATTGCTGGTCTTCACAAAAAAACATCTGGAGAAATTACAATTTGCGGTGAGGAGCCAGGCATTAAAACAAAATCATTTGTAAGCTATTTACCAGATAGAAACTTCTTATACAAATGGATGAAGATCAGTGATGCCAGAGATTTTTACAAAGATTTCTTTCCGGATTTTAATCAAGAAAGCTTTGTAAATATGATGGAATTTATGAATCTCGATGTTAATCAAAAAATATCTGATTTATCAAAAGGCATGCAAGAAAAGTTAAATCTTGCACTTTGCTTTTCGCGCGATGCAAGACTCTATGTAATGGATGAGCCAATTGGAGGCGTTGATCCATTGGCAAGAGATATGATACTGGATTCTATAATTGACAGGGCATTTGATAATAAAACAATAATTATTACGACGCAATTAGTAAGGGACATAGAAAATATTTTTGATAGATGCGTATTTTTAAATGACGGTAAGGTGATTTTAACAGGTTCTGCTGAAGAAATTAGATCCGAAAGAAATATGAGCATTGAAGAAACATTTAAAGAGATTTATAGGGGGCAATTCAATGATTAAATTTTTAAAATACGATTTTAAAGGAAGTTACAGAGCGCTGTTGGGATTTATCTTAGGCGGAATAATTGGATCAACATTTATTCAAATATTTTTCTTCCAAAAAAGTAATATTCTTAGAGACACTGGCCTAGAAATGCCAGCAATCCTAAAGGGTATAATAGTGGTTGCAAGTGCGCTTGTTATAGTATCTGTAGTAATAGGTTTTATAATTTATAGTGTAAGGATGTTTTCGAATGAATTAAATGAAGATAGGGGGTATTTGACATTCTCAGTTCCGCAAAGTATGTGCAAGATGATTTTGAGCAAACTCTTTATTGTTTTTGTTTGGAGTATGTTATCAATGCTTGTAGGATTTTATTACAACATTGCGTTTTCTTATTTAATTTTTGGCTCTGGACAAGCAGCACAGGTTATGATGGAAGATTTCTCAGGCTTCTATCCAGTTATCAGAAATATTTTTATTACAGGAGTTGAAGCGACTTTTATAATGAGTATTTGTTACTTTGCAATTTCTTTGAGCAAAGTGACTTTTAATAATAAAAAGTTAGGCTTATTATGGATCCCAATTTTTATCTTACTATTGATAGGGGTTAGTTATTTAAAGTCATTCTTAGCAAACCCTTATCTATTAAGGCCAATGGGACCATTTGTAGTAAATATATTTGGATTTTATTATGATTACGATGTATGGAAGCTCATAATCTTTGATGTGCTATGCGGAGCAATTCTGACGGCGGGCACGACATATATATTAGATAGAAAAATAAATATATAATATCAAACAATCGCAATTTGAAAATGAAAATATCAAAATGCGATTGTTTTTTTCTATATAAAAATATTAAAAACGAAATAAATCAATATAAAACAACGATACGAGATAAGAGAAAGAGAAAATAATACAGAAATGTTTCGATATACGAACAAAAAAGACTTTACAAAAGATTAAAAATGTGTTACAATAAATCTAACATATCTAAAAGATATGAATTATTGGTAAAACCACAAAACAAAGGAGGAAATTATGAGTAAGAGACTATTAGCTATACTAATAGCAGCAATGATGGTTATGTCATTCTTAGCAGGATGCGGCAAAACAGATAAGCCAGTAGAAGAAACAAAACCTGCAGAATCAACAGAAACATCAGAAAACAACACAGAAGAAACAAAACCTGCAGATGCATCAGGTGAATTGGTAAGAAGAGTTTCAGGTTCAAAAATCGCAACTCTAAACCAACACGTATACCAAACATCAGCAGAAGCAGACATCTTCTTCTTCACACTAGGTGGACTTATCGGAGTTTACTACGATGAAGAAAAAGATACATTTAAATTCGTTCCAGAGTTAGCAGAAGAAATGCCAACGCGTTCAGAAGACGGATTACACTGGACATTCAAACTAAGAAAAGATTTACAATGGCCAGACGGAACACCAATCGATTCTAGCACATATGAATATTCATGGAAAATGCTACTTGATCCAAAGCTAAAGAACCACAGAGGTGCTGACAGCTTCTTCGGAGACACAGAAGTAGTTAACGCTAAGAAATATTGGATGGGTACTGCAGAAGACAACATTAAACTTCAAAAACAAAAAGCTGAAGAAGCTGCTCTAGAAGAACTTAAAAAAGAAATCGAAGGAATGGCTGACGGCGCTGACAAAGATGCAAAACAAAAAGAATATGATGAAAGAAACGACAAACTTCAAAAGAACTACGTTTCAGTATCTGAAGAAGATCTTGCTGAAGGCGGAGCTAAATGGGAAGAAGTTGGTCTAAAGTTCCCAGACCCATACACAATCGAAATCGATCTAGCATTTGCTATCCCAGATGTTGACTTCTGGCTAAGTTTCACAAATGGTCCTAAATCTCCAGTTAGAGAAGAACTATATGAAAAAGGTATGAACGAAGACAGAACAGAAACAACTTATGGTACAAGTCTAGATATGCTTGATTTCACAGGTCCTTATGTAATGACAGAATGGACAAGAGATCAATACTATGAATACCACAGAAACCCTAAATATCCACTTCCAGAATACTGGACAGCAGATGTTATCAAATCAAGAGTCGTTGAAGATGGAAATACTAACCTTCAATTATTCGAAAATGGTGAAACAGACTCAGCAGGACTTGCTGGTGACAACTATACAAAATACGAAGAAGACCCACGTCTAGTATTTAATGAAAGAGAAGCTGTTTGGATGATGAACATCAACATGACATCAGATAAACCAGACAAGAAATTCTTAACAGACTTAAACTTCAGAAAAGCTATGTTCTATGGTATGAATCGTGAATCAATCGTAAACGATATTTACAAGATTGGTATCCCAATGACAACAATCGTAGCAACAATTAAAACATCTGACGCTATTAAGGGCGAACTATACAGAGATACTCCAGAAGCTAAAGCTCTAGAAGCTCCTAACCACGGTTATGATCCAGAAAAAGCTAAAGAATACTTTGAAAAAGCATACGAAGCATTTGGCAAAAAACAAATGGTAGCTGAAATGATGTATTTCGAAAACTCAGAAAACATGAAGAAAATGGCTGAATTCTTAGAAAAAGAATATGAAAACCTATTTGGAGCAGACAAACTTGACATTCAATTACGTGCAGTTCCTTGGAACAACGTATACGACAAAATGCAACATGGTGACTACGACCTAGGATTTGGTTCATGGGTTGGCGGTCTATTTAACCCATGGAGCTCAATGGAAGTTTACACAAAAGACTTCGGTATTAAGACAGACCAATTCTATTCAGACGAATTTGATGAATTATACAGAAGAACTGTTAAGGGCGACTTGATCTTCAAGACACAAGAAAGAATTGAAGCTCTAGCAAAAATGGAACAAATGTTACTTGATGTACTTCCAGTAATTCCAATTTATCAATCAAGATCTGCAGTTCTATACTCAGACAGAATTCACCTATTGACAAGAAAATGGGTACCTGGAGTAGGATTTGCTTCATACCAAGCACCACTTGATCCACTACCAGCTAACTAATATTTATTAATAATATTTGGGAGTAGAAGGGGGTTTCCCCCTTCTCTTCAAATATTTATAAGAAAGGAGAGAAGAGCATGATTAGATATACCGCAAAAAGACTTGTACTGATGGCGATAACGTTATTCTTCATCATTACGCTAAGTTTTTTCGTTATGCACTCAATGCCAGGTAGTTTTATTCAAGATAATAAATTACCAGCAGAAGTTAAGAGAGCCATGGAAGATAAATATCACTTAAATGAGCCTCTATCAAAACAATACATGTATTTTATTAAAGATTTTGCAAAAGGGGATTTTGGAATTTCACTAGTTATTAATCCAAAGGTTCCCGTAAATGATGTGCTTGCAACAAAAATTCCAGTTTCAATGCAACTCAATATTTTTTCACTTATTTTTACTATGCCTATAGCTATGATTTTAGGTATATGGGCAGCTATACGAAAAAACAAAATCGACGACCAACTGATATCATTTTTTATAATTTTATTTATTTCTGTTCCAAGCTTTATTTTCGCAACATTGATGCAATATTTCTTTGCATTTAAACTTGGATGGTTCCCAATTATAACATCACCAGAAAAAACATTAACATGGACAAAATTCCATTCTATGATTCTACCAATATTGGCATTGTCATTTGGTTCAATCGCTGGTGTTGCACGTTATACTAGAGCAGAACTTACTGAAGCTTTGAACTCAGAGTATATGTTACTTGCTAAATCAAAAGGTTTAAGCCAAGTACAAGCAACAACAAGACATGCTTTAAGAAACTCATTTATTCCACTAGCAAACATTATCATCCCAATGTTTATTCAAATCATGGGTGGTTCGCTAGTTATTGAAAGAATTTTCTCAATTCCAGGCATGGGTAATATCATGGTTGATGCTATTCAAGCACATGACTTCCCGCTTGCTATTGGTGTATTGTTCTGGTTCTCATTACTAAGTTTAATCACAATTCTAATTGTTGACTTAAGCTATGGTATTATTGACCCAAGAATTAGATTAGGAGGTAGAGACTAATGTCAGATCAAAAAAATGTAAATTTAGATCCTAGCTTAGATATACCTAAGGAAAAATTTGAATATGTTCATTTTGATAAGAAGATTCATGATGAAGCTATAAAAGGTGAAGCGATTGGTTTCTTTAAAGACGCTATGATTAGATTTAGAAAGAATAAAGCAGCGCTTGTAAGCTTTGTAATTATTGCAATCTTAGCAGTTATGGCTATTATTGGACCATCAGTTGGAAAATTCACATACGATGAACAAAATGTTAAAATGGCATTTTCTACACCACGTGTAAGTTGGTTAAGTGGAATTGATTTCTTTGCTGGTTTAAAGAAAAAAGAAGTTAGAGAGACTTCAATTCAAGATAAATATAAAGAATCATATAAAGAAACCATTGGCACTCGTGAAATAATGGGTGTTCCAATGGCAACTATTAAGTATGACATTTATAAACAATGTGAAGTTGAAAACCCTGATCTTGTTCCAAAGCCAACAACAGTTTCATACTGGTTTGGTGCAGACTCACTTGGTCGTGACCTATGGACAAGACTTTGGAGAGGTTTGAGAGTTTCATTTATGATTTCATTAATTGCGATGGCTGTTAATATCCTAGTTGGTATCATTTATGGTTCGATTTCAGGTTATTATGGCGGTTGGGTTGACTTATTGATGCAAAGAATTATTGAAATCCTAGGTGGAGTTCCATATCTAGTTATTGTTATCTTATTCGTATTCTATTACGGCCCTGGTATAATACCTCTAGCTATTGCTATGTGTATGACAGGTTGGATTGGAATGAGCCGTATGATTCGTGCACAATTCTTAAAATATAAAGAAATGGAATATGTTCTTGCATCA
>CAMYPV010000019.1 GCA_947293975.1 uncultured Ezakiella sp.
CATTTATAATTAATATTAATAAAATTAATTTACAAGGAGGCATATATGTCAAGAAGAATTATTGCATTTATAATATCTATATTGATGCTGGTGTTATCAATGCCGCTGGATATTATTGCACAAAATGAAGATTTTTTATCTTCTAATGAAGTCGAGGTTGATTTTGGAGAAGCTGAAAATCCGAAAGGAACAATTTTTTTAAAATCAGAAGAAAGTTTTACAATTGAACGAGACTATAACCAAAGTATTATTGTAGGACTTAGCATTGATCGTCGTGGAGAATATAAATTCAAAGTAAATAATCCTAATGATGATTTGTATGTAGGATTCGGCACAGAAACAGATGATACGATAATGTCTCTTGGTGAATCCCACTATATTGATTTACGAGCAAATGCTCAAAATGCTCAGTCGGTAAAATATGAATTATTTGTCGAAGCTTGGAAAGACAATAATTTAGTAGAAAAGACCAAGGTTATTATAAATGTAAACAATAATCCAATTGATTTAGATGTTAAATACAGAATTAATGATAAAGGGCAAGTGGTGTTAGATATAGATAACAAAGGTTCTAAAATTACTGACCTTACTTTAAAATTGTCTGATGATACAGCTAAATATTTTTCTGCACAAAAGACATTAGATAATTACAATATAGAATCAAATGATAGAGTTTCTGCTATAATTGTACCAAATTTTGATAAACTCTTAGAAATTCCAGAAAAAAACTATCAACTGCAAATAGTTCTAACTGGCGGTGCACAAAGAAAAGAGATTGATATTGAATATGACTTTAGTAATGGAGAAATAAGCAAAAAAACTGTTGGCGAAATAATCAATGAACAGAATCAAGAGGAACCAGGTGATGAAGATTCGAATGAATCTACTAATAGAAAATTTGGTAAATACGATTTTCCAGATGGAGAACTATCATTTGCTGATATTAATGAATGGCCAGAAGAAATAAGTATTGAAGTTGATCAATTAAGAATACTAGATAATAATGAATATTTAAATGGATATAAAGTAACAACATTTGATGTAGAGATGAATCAACAATCAGAGAAAGAAGATTTTTTATCTAATTCAGACGAGTTTAAGATTATTGATATCAATTTACCGGTACAGAAATTAATCTTTGAAATTGAAGATATCGAAGGTAATAAATATCAAAGGATATTGAGGGTAAAAAAACCTAGTAAAGAAGTTAAAGTATCGGATGATGTTGTAGTCTTGAATGAAGAAGAATTGGCTGAAATTTCAAATATAATTTCAAGAAATGAATCATATATTTCTGAAGAAGGAAAACTAATTTTAAAAGTATTCGAAGGTAACTCTATTTATAATAAAATAGAGGATGGTGCAATTGAAACAAGACAAATATTAAATCTTAAAGATTATAAGGCTGACATAAGCATAGCTGAAAGTTTTTTAATAATTGAATCAATATCAGAAAAAAGCGCAGATGAAGATAATAAACTCTCGTACACTTTAACACTTAGCAGAGCCAATTTAAATGATATTTTAAACATTGATGATGACACATTATTATCTGCTAAAATAACAAATGGCTCAGATTTGACTCCAAAGTACACTTATGATGTTGAGAATGGAATTAAAATATTGAATAATTTTAATATAAGAGAAAGACTTATTGATCCATTTGATTTTGAAGAAGAAGGTAAATTAAGTATTAGTCCGATTAAAATTGATTTAGGAAATGCTGTAGAATTAAAGTTCGATATAAGTGCGTTTTACAATATGAAATTTAGCACTGAAGGTGATAAATTCGAGTTTGAACTACTTGGAAAGAAATATTATTATGTTTCTTTTGATGATTTTATTTTTGATTTAGGAATATCTGGTTTAATAGAATTAACAGTAAATGGTAGTAAAATAAATTTTAAAGAAGAAGACATAAATACTAAGTTAAAAAATTTAGTGGGTAAAATTAATCCAGATGTTTTTGAAAAAAAGCTTAAAAGCGATCAAGCAAAAAAAGAAAAGTTTTTCTCAGGATTAGATTATGACGATAGATATATATTAGCAGGTATGGGTTATCAAATAGCAGGTCCTGTATTAGAATGGAACACCCCAGGAAAGAAAGTAATGCCATTAGTTTTGTGGGTATTTTTATATGCTGATTTAAAAGGAGAGTTAAAGTTTTCATTTGAGTTTGGAAGAGTTTATTCTTATTCTTATGAGAAAATTATTATGGGTGCGAAAACATCTGGAACAGATAAGAGCTTTTTAGGATTACCAGATAATGCTACACCAAATAAAGAGTGGAATATAGGAGTAACAACAATAGAAAGTTATTTTACTTTATGTCCAGAAAAGCCAATTAGAGAAGGGTATGGTTATCAAAAGATAGAAGCGGGCGTTGAAGCAACTTTAGAATTTGGTGCGGGGTTTGGTGTAATGACCTTTGGAGAAATGGTAGCTGATTTAACTACTGGTTTGTCTAATCATTTTGAAGGTAAATTAAGTTATTGTAATGTAGATCCAGGTTATGTGGAAAATGCACGAGGAAGATTGCTTTCTATTAATGAAACTTGCGAGCATGATGAACAAATATGCCGTGATTGGAAGTTGGAGTCACTATTATTGCTTAGAGCTAGGGCTGAGCTTGGTTTTAAATTATTGAATATTGATGCCAAGATTGAAGGAAAATCGGAAATTAAATATGAGTTATTTAAAAAAGAAGGAAGTTCATGTCCAGAAGGAAAAGAAGATAATCCTGTAGCATTAGATCCCAAAAAAGGAAAAGAATATTTAAGAAAAGGAATTCTAACCAAAGATAAAGAAGAGAATAAGAAAGAAAAGAATAAGATTCCTTCTCCTAAAAATAAAAATAGACCTAAGAAAAGAAAGCCAAACCCAAACGATCCGAAATATAATGTACAATTTTTATTTAAAAATATAAACAATGATGCAAAAGAACTTCCGATGGAATTAATTGAAAAGCTTAGAGAAAACTATATTGATACTGAATATACTAGAATTGCACTTCCTAGAATTAATTCGTTTAAAGTATATGGTGGTTTTTGGAAGTTTAAAAAATGGACGACTGTAATAAGCGGTGAAGAAAAAGATGTTGAAGAATTTAACAAAGCGTTAAAATTAGTTGATGGAATGAAAATTATTGGGTATTGGGAATTTATAGAAGGTGAAGATATAGATAAAGATAATATGCCTTCATATAAGGTAAATTCACAAGGTTCTCAATGTATTAATGCAAGAAGAAGAGTTTGGGATTGGACAATTCCTTTATTTGAATCTCTAAAATCTACGGAAAATAAAAATTTTATTAGTCGTAGTTCTACAGATATTGCTTCTGATTTTATGGCTCTAGGAGTTAATGCTCAGGATTATAGTGATCATGTAGAAGGTTATGAAAACAATATACAAACGATAGATTTATTTAACCATGCGACAGATGACGCAAATGAAGAAAATGTGAAAGAAGATGTTGCAGGATATTTGGTAAGTAAAATATCATTAGGTGTTAACCACAAAAATAAGTTTGAGGAATTTAGTTATATTATTAACGGAAAAGAAATTGGATCGGATTCATTCGATATAGGAGGATATCAGATATATCCTATTAAAGCTGGGATTTTAAAACCAGGAAAAAATAATATGGTACAAAAAAATACTCATACAAATCCAGGCTCAGTTAGAATGCAATCAAATTCAACTTTAGTAGTGCCGCTATCGATGAATGAAGAAATTTACACGTATAACGGTAATCCGGTAATAGATATTACAGCACCTTATGTAGATTTTGCTGTTGATACTGATAGTGCGAAATTTAAAAATGCTTATCCAGGATTGATAGATTCTGTTCATACAGTAGATGTTAATGTATTAAATATTGGAACAAAGACGGATTTTGCTAATATTGTATTGATAGAAATAGATGAAGAAGGTGAGAGAATAAATCTTGATGTTAGACGTGAAAAAATTTCTGCTTTAGACAAAATTGTTGTAGAGTTTAAATTTTTAAGAAAGCCTGGCAAATCTTATAGCGTAGAAGTTTATAATGATGATGGGTCGTTTGACCACAATTCTGAAAATAATTATTCTGAGTTAAAAATTAAAGAATTTGACAAGAGCATGATTATTCCAGATGTGAAACTCACAAATGGAAATAAAAATATAGATGGAAAGTACACTATAGGTGTTTATGCAAAAAGTAAAGCTGGAGCTAAAATAAAAACACTTATTGCTTATAATGATGAAATAGAAGTTGCAAAACGTGATTTAGATTATGTTTCGTATAATGATGAATATGTTTTGACAGAAAAGGATAATGATTTAGACTTTAATAGAATAGTAGCTATAGATGAATATGGGACTAAAGGTGAATCTAAATTTAAAAGAAAAGATGTAGTTTTAAAATTACCAAAAGATATGGTCGGTAAGAAAACTTCAGGCATATTTAATTATGATTGGATTCACGAAAATTGTATAGGCAATGAGATAAAAACAATAATATCAGAAGTAGAAGAAGTTCACGGAATTCTATCTTATGAAAATAGATTTATTGGCATTCAATCAAAAGAAGAAATGATAGATATGACAGACGCTAATTTTGTAGAATTTAAATTCAATAAAGATTCTTCGGTAAAAATAGAGAGGATTTCCGCATCTTTAAAACAAGGTGGATATGGATATGTAATTGAGATTGAAGAAGTTAATCAGAATAATATATATTTCACGCCAGGTAAATATGAATTAGATATACTATATTCGAAAAATGGAATTCAGTATACAAAGAATATATATGTTGATACAAATTCAATTGAAGATATAGCTTTAGATATCAGTACAACTGATTCAACTTTTATTAAAGTGGAAGTTCCAAATGGAATAGATTATTATTCTTATATAAATGGTATAAGTATTCCAAAAGAGGGAATCAAACTGGGAGATGTTACTAATAGAAATAGAGTTCAAGTTACTATACACGATAATTCGAGGAATTATATTTACTATTATGAAAATATCAAACCATTAAAAGATAATATAATAAAAATTAAACCAGCAGTTTTTCAACTGGAAGAAGACTATAATATTGAAAAATATTTTGTTGTAATAAAAGGTAAAGAGATTTCGAATAATGATATAAAGATAAATAAGCTTAACGGCAATTTTGCACTTGTTACAGATGTTATTACTGGGGAAAAAACCTATGCTAAGGTAAATTATTCTAATTATGGTAATGGACAAATAGCTATAAACAGATATGATTATAAAGGAAACCCGATTGTCGGCAAGAAAAAGGTTAGATTAATATTTAATGGCGAATATAATTATGATGAAGAGATTGGTAATTACGGGTATTTCTATGAACAAAGTCCTGATTATTTAAATAAAGGTTTTATACCAACTGTCTCTAAAAAAGAAGAAGTAAAGCAAATTAAGAAAGAAGAAAAGAAAGAAGAACCTAAGGTGGAAGCAACATCTGAGTTTACAACTCTCTACTTCTATCTAGATAAAGGATACTATGAAACCTTAATTGACGGTACTGCACATCAAATCCCAATGGATGTACAACCAACAGCAATTAACCAAAGAACAATGCTACCAATAAGATTTGTAGCAGAAGCAATTGGCGCAACAGTTGAATGGCATCAAGACACAAAGAGCGCAACATTTACAAAAGATGGAATCACAGCAACAATTACACTAGGTAATCCTGTAATTACGGTAAGTGATGGACGTACAATTCAAATGGATGCAGAGCCAATAGTTATAAGTGAAAGAATCATGGTACCACTCACAAATATCTCACAAATCTTTGGCATGACCAACGGTGATTTAAAAGATGGTGTAGACAATGACATCGAATGGGATCAAGAAAATTACAGAGTAATTATTAAAATCAAAAAATAAATGGATTTGAAACAATCCAAAATGATTTTTCAAAGAATCCACACGGCAAAACCGTGTGGATTTTTTGTGCAGCGTGAAGGTTGATGCGTTATAGTGTAGATAGTACCAGATGAAATTTGTCCATACAACGTGATACGTGTGTAAACACTATTGTTTTTTGAGCAATAATCTAAGAGATGGAACATAAGAGAATATAGATTCATAATATGTCTCATGTTAGAGATTTTTAAAAATTAAAGCAATGGCAAAGAATGATTGCTGAATCTTATTTATAAGCTAAGACGATTTTACTTATATCACAAAACACTCGCCACAATATAATTTGCATGCATTGTATAAAAGTTGTTTGTATGTTTTATTCAGTTCAGTTTTTTTTGTTGTTACTTTGCTGTAAGTTTTTATTTAATTTAATGTATGCATTTTCTTTTTATTGTGACAAAGTTGTTGAATAATTTACTGTAATAGGGTATAATATGTGTGAGGACTCCAACTGAGGAGAACTAAAATAAAAGGAGGTATATATTATGGCAAAAAAGACTCCGCTTTATGAAAAGCATGTGGCTTTGGGTGGCAATGTCGTTGACTATGCTGGCTGGATGCTTCCTGTTGAATACACAGGTTTAAAAGAAGAGCACAATGCTGTTCGTGAAAGAGCTGGGATGTTTGACGTTTCTCACATGGGTGAGATTTGGGTGGAAGGTAAAGAAGCTGAAAAATTTGTTAGCTATCTTATGACTAACGATATTATGCGTCAAGTTGACACTCAAATTCAATACACATTTATGTGTTATGAGGACGGTGGCGTTGTTGATGACTTATTGGTTTATAAGTACAATAATGAAAAGTACTACTTAGTTGTTAACGCTGCAAATGTTGATAAGGACTTTGCTTGGATTCAAGAACAAGCTAAAAATTTCGATGTTAAAGTAACTAATGTTTCTGATGAAACTGGTGAAGTTGCTGTTCAAGGTCCTAAGGCTCAAGAAGTTTTGCAAAAACTTGTTGATTTCAATTTGGATGATGTTAAGTTCTTCTACTTCAAGGATGATGTTGAAATTGCAGGTGTTAAGTGCTTGATTTCAAGAACAGGTTATACTGGTGAAGATGGTTTTGAAATCTATACTACAAATGAAGGTATTAAAAAAGTTTGGGATGCTGTTTTAGAGGCTGGTAAGGATGTAAATCTTTTACCATGTGGCTTAGGTTGCAGAGATACTCTAAGATTTGAAGCTTCACTACCACTTTATGGCCAAGAAATTTCTAAGGAATTAAATCCTGTTGAATCTGGCTTTAAGTTCTTTGTAGATAGAACTACTGATAATGATTTTATTGGTAAAAAGGCTTTGCTAGATATTGCTGCTAATCCAAAGAAGGTTCTTGTAGGTTTTGAACTTGTAGGACGTGGTATTCCTAGAGATGGATACGAAATTCAAAAAGATGGCAAGAAAATTGGCCATGTTACAACTGGTTATAAATCACCAACACTTGGAAAATGTATTGGTAATGCTTTGATTGATGTTGAATACAAGGGCATTGGCAACACATTTGATGTTATTATAAGAAATAAGCCTGTAGAAGCTAAGATTATTTCTAAGAAATTCTTGGAAGCTAGAGGCGACCAACACAAAGACAAAAAATAAAAAATAGGAGGATTTTAAAATGGAAGTTAAAAAAGGTTTATTGTACACAAAGGATCATGAATGGTTAAAAGTTGAAGGCGAAGAAGCTTATGTAGGTCTATGCGACTACGCTCAATCACACTTAGGTGAAATTGTTTATGTTGAACTACCTGATGTTGATGATGAATTCGCAAAAGAAGATGCTGTTGCAGCTATCGAAAGTACAAAGGCAGCAAGTGACTTGTTCTCACCTGTATCTGGTGTTGTAACTGAAGTTAACGAAGAACTAGAAGATACTCCAGAGTTATTAAACCAAAAACCATATGATGCTTGGGTTGTTAAGATTAAAATTGAAGATCCATCACAAACAAGCGAATTGATGAACGCTGAAGAATACGAAAAATTCTTAGCAGAGGAGGCTTAATATGCATCCATACCTTTCCCATACGGAAAGTGATATTAAAAAGATGCTCGATACAATAGGCGTTAAGTCTATTGACGATCTCTTTCATGATATTCCTGAAAATATGAGAGTTAAAGGGGATTTGGATTTACCAAAAGCTAAATCAGAAATTGAGGTTAGAAATATTGTTGGCGGAATGGCTGCAAAAAACCTTACTCCAGCTTTTATCCCTTCATTCTTAGGCGCAGGAATATATGATCACTATATTCCAAGTATTGTTCCGGCAATTACTTCAAGATCAGAGTTTTATACTTCATATACTCCATATCAACCTGAAGTTAGCCAAGGTACATTACAATATATTTTTGAATTCCAAACTATGATTAGCGATTTAACAGGAATGGATGTTGCTAATGCTTCTTTATACGATCACTCGAATTCAGTTGTTGAAGCAGCTATCATGTGCACAAGTGTTTCAAAGAAGAAAAAAGTTCTTGTTTCTGAAACATTAAATCCAAGTGCAAGAATCGTTTTAAACACTTATGCTCACGCTCAAGGCATTGAAGTTGTTACTATCAAACAAAAAGACGGCGTTACAGATGCTGAAGATTTAAAAGCTAATATGAGTGACGATGTTGCTTGTGTTATGGTTCAAAATCCAAACTTCTTTGGTATTATTGAAGATGCTAAAACACTTGGCGAAATTGCTCATACAGGTAAGAAGACTTCATTTGTTGTAAGCGTTGATCCTATTTCACTTGGTATCTTAAAGAAACCTTCTGAATATGGTGCTGATGTTGTTATTGGCGAAGGTCAAGCTTTGGGTATTAATATGAACTTTGGTGGTCCATCACTTGGTTTCTTTGCTGTTAAAGAAAGCTTTATGAGAAAGATTCCAGGACGTATTGTTGGACAAACTGTTGATAAAAACGGAAAACGTTGTTTCGTATTAACACTTACAGCTCGTGAACAACATATTAGACGTGAAAAGGCTACTTCAAACATCTGTTCAAACCAAGGTGTAAATACTCTTGCTGCAGCAATTTATATGTGCACAATGGGTAAACAAGGTTTAAGACGTGTTGCTGAATTGTGTGCTCAAAAAGCTCACTATTTACAAAAGAAACTTGAAGAAAAGGGATTGAAATTAAAATATAATCAACCATTCTTTAAGGAATTTGTTGTAACTGGCTTAACAGGAGAAGCTCAATCAAAAGCTTTACACGAAAAGAATATTATCGGTGGTTTTGCACTTGATAGATTCTATAAAGATTTAAACAACGAAGTTATGTTTGCGGTTACTGAAAAGCGTACAAAAGAAGAAATGGACGCTTTAAGCAATTACTTGGAGGTAAGATAATGTTAAGAAAATATGAACAATTAATTTTCGAAGTTTCAACTCCAGGCAGAACTGCTTATCAATTACCGCCATGTGATGTTGAAGAGCAAAAATTAGATAGTTTTATTCCTGCTGAATATTTGACAAATGAATGTCCAAAACTTCCAGAAGTTAATGAAGTTGATATCATTCGTCACTATACAAATTTGTCGAATAAAAACTATGGAGTTGACACAGGTTTCTATCCATTAGGAAGCTGTACAATGAAATACAATCCAAAAATTAACGAAGAAATGGCTGCATTACCTGGATTCTCAGGATTGCATCCATATCAAGATATATCACAAGTTCAAGGTGCTCTTGAATTAATGTATAATTTCCAAAATGTTCTTGCTGAAATCAGTGGAATGGATGCGGTTACACTTCAACCTGCTGCTGGTGCTCACGGTGAACTTACTGGTATTATGTTAGTTAGAGCATATCATGAGTCAAGAGGTGACTTTAAGAGAAATAAAATTATTGTTCCTGACTCAGCTCATGGTACAAACCCTGCAACTACTTCAGTATCAGGTTTTACACCTGTTGAAGTTCCAAGTGATGAAAACGGCTTAGTTGATCTAGATGCTCTAAGAGCTGTTGTTGGTGAAGACACAGCTGGTTTGATGCTTACAAACCCAAATACTTTAGGTATTTTTGACCAACACATTAAGGAAATTACATCAATTATCCATGAAGCTGGAGGACTTTGCTACTATGATGGCGCTAATGCTAACGCTATTATGGGTAAGGCTCAACCAGGTAAGATGGGCTTTGATATTATCCACTTTAATGTTCACAAGACTTTGTCAACACCTCACGGTGGTGGCGGTCCTGGTGCAGGTCCTGTTGGATGTAAAGATTTCTTGAAGGAATTTTTACCAATTCCTGTAGTTGAAAAGAACGAAAATGGTTACTATCTAAACTACGACAAAGAAAAAACAATTGGTAAGATGAAAGATTTCTATGGACACTTCGGAATCCTTGTAAGAGGTTACACATACTGCTTATCAATGGGTTCAGATGGTCTAAGAAAAGCAAGTGAGCTTGCAGTTTTAAATGCAAACTATCTTGCAAAATTACTAAAAGATGACTACAACTTACCAATAGATACAGTTTACAAACACGAATTTGTACTTGCTGGACTAAAAGATCATGAAGTTTCAGGCGTTACAACTCTAGATGTTGCTAAGGGATTAATCGACAGAGGATTCCACCCACCAACAGTTTACTTCCCATTAATTGTTGATGAAGCATTGATGATTGAACCTACTGAAACAGAATCAGTTGAAACATTGGATGCATTTGTTGCTGCTATGAAGGATATTGCAAAAGTTGCAAAAGAAAATCCTCAATCGCTCAAAGATGCTCCACATAATACAGAAATTTGCAGACCAGACGAAACATTGGCTGCTAGAAATCCTATCGTTAGACACGATTGGTAATTATGATGGCGACTTTTTTAAGTCGCCATACATATTAGGAGGTTTTATGAAAGATTTGAATTTAAGTAAAGAGAGAATTAGCAAGCTTAGAAAATTAAAGCCTAAAGTGACTCTTAAACAATCGTTGTTGATATTGGCAGGGGTAATTATGATTGCTTGTGCAATTCATTTCTTTTTACTTCCTAACGATTTATCGCTAGGCGGAGCTACTGGTATCGCTCTTATATTAAGTAAAATTACTGGTATTCCCGCACCGCCACTTCTCATTGTTGCAAATATATTTTTGTTTATAATGGGTTTTATATTCATAGGAAATAAATTTGGAGTATTAACAGTTATTGCATCTATAGGTTTATCTGGCCTTGTTTGGTTACTTGACATAGTTATTCCTGTTCATGGTCCAATTGTCGATAATGTATTTTTATCACTTATAACTGCATGTATATTGTACGGCGTGGGCGTTGGGGTTGTGTTAAATCAAAACGCTTCGACTGGTGGTAGCGATATTATATCGAAAATTTTAAATAAATTTTTAGGTCTCGATCTTGGAAAGGGATGTTTATTAACAGATTTTATTATTACACTAATTGTAGGATTTTCATACGGAATGGAGATTGCTCTTTATTGCTTGGTAGGGGTTATACTTACAGGAATAATTGTAGACTATACAATTGATGGTATGAATGTTGGTAAGATGTGTTATATTACTACATCTGAACCTGAAAAAATATGTGAGTTCTTAATTTCAATGGGTAGAAGCGCCACTGTTTATAATGCAAAGGGTGCTTACGAAAACAAACAGCGCGAAGTTATTCAAACTGTTATTAATAATCGCGATTTGATAAGGCTTAGGGCGTATATAAATACTATTGATACAAAAGTTTTTATGGTTGTTTCTAACGCACATCAAGTTTTTGGTTGGCATTGGAAAAATATTGAAGATTAGACTTTAATTTTTTTGAATTATGTGTTACAATTAACTCAGGAAAGAGGGATATGGTGAAGAAATATTTTAAATTCATAATACTTGTCTTTTTGATATTACTTGGCAAAAATATTGATGCCAGTAATAATGAGTTAAAATATCTTAAAGGCATCAAAGAATATGAATTCAAACAAAAGCCTTATATTGTTGATGCTGTAAGTGATGACATGCTCTATATGATACCTTTAAGAGAAACGATGGAGAGTTTGGGCTATAGCGTAAGATGGTATAGAAATGGCACTATTAAAGTTAATAAAGGCTTTATTAGGGCGACCCTTGTTGTAAATGAGGACAATTATCTAGATAGATATGATGTAAAAAAGAATTTGTATATCACGCCTCTGTACAATAATGGTGTATGTTATGTGCCTAATACTTTTTTCAGCGATATATTGAATTATGACATTTTTACAATGGATGATGCAATATATTTAAGAAGTAAGATTGATGGTATTGTTTCAAAGACTTCATCATCAATAATTAACTTGGATGAAAGCAAAACAAAAACATCGAAGGTTGAAATTGTTTATCCGACATTTACAAAAAAAGATCATTTATTTATAAATGATTTGATAAAAAAATATATCGAAAAAATTAAAGATGAATACCGCTTTGAGAAAATTAATTTGATGTATGATATTGGGATTTCAAACTCAAAAGTTGTAAGCGTTATTTTTAGAGGAGATTTAATTTCAGGCAAGACAAAAGAAAATTTTTTTGACTCTCTAAACTTTGATGTAAAAAACAAAAAGCAAATTAATTTTAGCGATATTGTAATTGATACTAAGAGTTCAAACAAATTTATTAAAGAGGGCTTAAAATATGATGGAGATAATTTTAGTTTAGATGCTGTTAAAATGTATCTCGTCAAGGACGCCGTTGTTATATATCAAGATACAAATCGAGATAAGACTTTAAGTAAATATTATAAGTTATATGAGTTAGAACATTTATCAAGCCTTGAAGGCGAGTTTTTGTTCGATCGTTAGGATAAGTGCATCTAGGGAACCATACGCAAGTAAAGGACCAAGCGATGCAAGGAGCGCATGCTCCCACACCGGAGGGATAAAAGCCCAGACGGGTAGGTTTTCCCTACCCGTCTGGGCTTTTTAATTTTTCTTATTGCCATTAGAGAGCGATTTAATAATCGAAGATGTGGGTTGTAATTTTTTATTTTAGGAGGAATTATGAAAGTAGCTATTATTATGGGAAGCATCAGCGATAGAGAGCTGATGGAAAAATCAGAAAAGATTTTGGACAAGTTTGGTATTGAAAAACATTGTGAAGTTATTTCCGCACACAGAACACCTGATCGTGCATTTGAGTTTGCAAAAACTGCACGTGAAAATGGTATTGATGCAATTATAGCAATTGCTGGTAAGGCTGCACATTTGGCAGGAGTTATTGCTGCAATTACAACTGTACCGGTCATTGGTGTACCAGGAAAGACATCAGTAATGGGTGGATGCGATTCATTGTTTTCAGTTGTGCAAATGCCAAAGGGTATTCCTGTAGCGACTGTTGCAATTGATGGTGCAGAAAATGCGGCGTTACTTGCTGTTTCAATGTTGAGTCTAAAATATCCAGAACTAGTTGAGAAACTAGAAAATTATAGAAAAGAATTAAAAGATCAAGTTAGAGAAATGAACGAGGAGTTAAATAAATAATGAGTGGAGTTGCCGGAGTATACTCTAAAGAAGATGGTGCACAAGAGTATATTTATTATATGCTATATGCTTTACAGCACAGAGGTCAAGAATCTGCAGGATTGGCTTGCTATAATAATGGTTTGATTGATTATCATAAGTCACAAGGGCTTGTAAATGATGTTTTTACAAGAGATGTAATGAGTAGAATGAATGGAAACATCGCAATAGGCCATGTTAGAATGGCTGCAAAATCAGAAGGCCTAGACTATCCATATTTGCAACCAATTGTTGCTGGTTATAGACAAGGTGCTCTTGGAATTGTTCATGATGGACATATTTCAAATGCGGAAGAATTGAAAGAAGAATTGCAAAATCAAGGTTATATGTTCCAATCTAAGCTGGACACAGAAGTTATTGCAACACTTCTTGCAAAAAACACAAAAGAAAATATAACTCAGTCAATTCTTGACACTGTAAAGATGATTAAAGGTTCTTATGCAATTGTAATTATGGCAAACGACGAATTGTACGCACTTAGAGATTATTATGGCATTAAGCCTTTGTCAATTGGTAAATTGAACGATAGATATTTAGTTGCAAGTGAAACTTGTGCATTTGACTCAATTGGTGCAGAATTTGTGCGTGACGTTGAGCCAGGTGAAATCATAAAAATTAACGACAAAGGCATTGAAATTATTCAAAAGGGTGATCCTAGCAGAAGAAAACTTGGTGTATTTGAGATGGTATATATTGCAAGACCAGATTCATACATTGATGGCCGTTCAATTTATTCGGCAAGACGTAATGCAGGAAAAATTTTGGCAAAGGAATTTCCAGTTGATGCAGATCTTGTTGTTGGAGCACCTGATAGTGGTATAAGTTTTGCAATTGGATATGCTGAACAATCAGGAATTAGATATACAGAAGGCATTATTAAAAATAGATATGTTGGTAGAACTTTTATTCAGCCAACTCAAGAGCTTAGAGAGCTTGGTGTAAAAATAAAATTAAATCCTTTAAGAGAATATGTTGAAGGAAAGCGAATTGTGCTTGTCGATGACTCAATCGTTCGTGGCACAACTATGAGAAGGACAATTAAGATGCTTCGTGATGTTGGCGTTAAAGAAATTCACGTTAGAGTAGGTAGTCCAATGGTTAAATATTCTTCAAATCTTATGATGAACACGCCAACTCGTGAAGAATTAATAGCTGCAAATCATACTAAAGATGAAATTAGGGATTTGATTGGAGCGGATTCGTTGGAATTTATATCGCTTGATGGTTTATATGAAGCGATGGGCGGAAGAGATTTTACAGAAGGTTGTTTTACAGGAAATTTCCCAAAGGGAACTTTATAAGGAGGAGTTTATGTCAATTTCTTACAAAGACGCAGGTGTAGATAAAGAACAAGGATACAAAGAGGTCCAACTTATCAAAGAACATATTAAAAGAACAAATCGTGATGGAGTTTTAGGTGGCATTGGAGGTTTTAGTGGTTTATTTAAATTAAAAAACTACAAAAATCCAGTGCTTGTAAGTGGTACTGATGGTGTAGGTACAAAGTTAAAATTTGCATTTTTATGTGATAAGCACGACACAATTGGTATTGATGCAGTTGCAATGTGTGTAAATGATATTCTATGTCAAGGTGCAGAGCCTTTATTCTTTTTAGACTACATCGCTACAGGAAAACTTATTGCAGAAAAAATGGCAGAGATTGTTAAAGGCGTTGCTGATGGATGCGTTCAAGCAGGCGCTGCTTTAATTGGTGGAGAAACTGCTGAGATGCCAGGATTTTATCATGAGGATGAATATGACATTGCAGGTTTTGCTGTTGGATGTGTTGAAGAAGATGAAATAATCACAAACGAAAATGTTAAGGAAGGCGATGTTTTGATTGGACTTACTTCATCAGGGGTTCATTCAAATGGATATTCTTTGGTTAGAAAAATTGTATTTGACGTTCATAAGGCTGATCTTGACAAAGTTTATGATGGGCTTGACAAGACTCTTAAAGAGGAGCTGTTGACACCAACCAGAATTTATAAAGATGCAGTTTTTGCACTTAAAGATAAAATTGATATCCACGGAATGTGCCATGTAACTGGCGGCGGCTTTTACGAAAACATTCCAAGAATGTTAGGCGACGGACTTGTTGCTGAAATCGATACAAAAGATATTAAGACACCAAGAATTTTTGGTTTGTTACAAGAATGGGCAAATGTAAATACAAAAGAGATGTATGGAACATTTAACATGGGAATTGGTTTTATATTTGCTGTTGACAAAAATGATGTAGATAAATCAATTGAAATTCTAAAGGCAGTGGGTGAAGCACCTGTTGTTATTGGCGAAGTTAAAAAAGGCGATGGAGACAGATGCGTAATAAAAGGGCTATAATATTGATTTCTGGCGGTGGAAGTAATATGGAAGCCATTGCCAAAAACGTGGACGAAATTGATATTGTAGGGGTTTATTCAGATAGAGATTGTGGTGGAATAGAAAGGGCAAAAAAATTAAATTTAGATGCCGAGTGGATCAAGGAAAATTTCTTTGATAATTTAAAAGAAATTATTTCTAAAAAGAAAGTTGATTTTATTATCCTTGCAGGTTTTTTAAAAATTTTGCCAAAGGAATTTGTAGAAAATTCTGTGCCTATTTTAAATATCCACCCTTCGCTATTGCCAAAATATGGTGGCAAAGGCTGTCATGGATTAAATGTACACAATATGGTATTAAAATCTAAAGACGAGTATTCAGGCGCAACAGTACATCTTGTCGATAGTGGGATTGATACTGGAAAGATTTTGTTGCAATCATTCGTATCGATTAAAGGTTTGACAGATGCCAATCAAATTGCTGAGAGGGTTCTTGTTACAGAACATAAATTATATAGTATGGCTATTAAATTATTTGTCAGAAATGGAGGAGAGTTATGAAGTTAGCACTGTTTTCTTGCTATGATAAAAATGGCATAGAAAAATTTGCAAAAGAACTAATTGAATTGGGCTATGGAATTTTATCAACAGGTGGTACGCTAAAATACTTACATGAAAATGGCGTTGAAGCTATGGATGTAAGTGAGTATACGGGATTTCATGAGTGTTTTGATGGACGCGTAAAGACGCTTCATCCTAAAGTTCATGCGGGTATTTTGTATAGACGTGAAAATGCAAAGGATGTAAAAGAGCTTATGGAACTAGATGCAAAGCCAATTGATATAGTTGTAAACAGCCTATATCCATTTGTAAAGACATATCTTTCTGATGCAACTGATGATGAAATTGTAGAAAAAATTGATATCGGCGGACCTAGTATGATTAGAGCTGCTGCAAAGAATTTTAGATATACAAATATAATTGTTGACAACAGTGATTTTGAAAGAGTGCTATCTGAGTTAAAAGAAATAGGCAACACAAGATTAGAAACAAGAATGGATTTGGCAAGAAAAGCTTTTAATCTAACGGCCAATTACGATGCGTGGATTGCAAAATATTTTAATGAAAAATTAGATGTTGAGTTTCCAGACTATCTTACAATTCCATTTGAAAAAGAAAGCGAGTTAAGATATGGTGAAAATCCACATCAAAAGGCTTTTAGATACAATATGTATAATGGTGAAATAGGAGGCATTGGATCTGGAAAGGTTCTTCAAGGCAAAGAGCTAAGTTTTAATAATATTTACGATGCAAGCGCAGCCGTTGAAATGGTTAAATTATTCTATAAGAAGCCGGCAATTGTTGCTGTTAAACATACAAATCCATGCGGAATTGCAGAAGCTGACACAATTAAAGAAGCCTATTTAAAAGCCTACGAATGTGATACAGAGTCAATATTTGGCGGAATAATTGCAAGCAATCGTGAGATAGATGCGGATACAGCAGAAGAAATGGTTAAAATTTTCTTGGAAGTTATAATTGCACCTAGCTTTTCAAAAGAAGCTTTGGAAGTTTTTGCTAAAAAGAAAAACTTGAGATTGATAGAAATTCCAGAGATTAAAGATGGTCCACAAGATGGAATGGATATGAAGATTGTGCCAGGTACAATGATTATTCAAGAAAGAGATACAAAAGAAGATTGTAAATTAAATATCGTTGGTAAAACTCATCCAACAGATAGAGAGCTTGATGATTTGAAATTTGCTCTTAAAGCTGTTAAATTTGCAAAATCAAATGCAGTGGTTATTGCAAAAGATGGTGCAACTGTTGGCATAGGTTTGGGAAATGTAAATAGGTTTTTCGCAGTTCAAGCTGCTTTAAAACAAGCGGGCGATAAGGCAAATGGCGCAGTGCTAGCTTCGGATGGATTTTTCCCATTTGATGATTGTATAAGATTGCTCGCTAAACATGGGGTAAAGGCAATTGCAGAGCCAGGTGGTAGTATTAAAGATCAAGACACGATTGACGCTGCCAACGAACTTGATGTTGCAATTTTATTCTCGGGCACACGCCATTTCAAACATTAATATTAAAGGAGAACAAACATGGAGAATTTTTTCAAATTGAAAGAACATGGAACAAATGTAAAAACTGAAATCATTTCAGGTATTACAACATTTATGACAATGGTCTACATTTTAGCTGTAAACCCAATGTTATTAAGCCAAGCAGGTATGGATGCAGGCGGAGTATTTACAGCAACTGCATTATCAGCAGGTGTTGCAACAATTATTATGGCTTTATACGCAAAATATCCATTTGCACTTGCACCAGGCATGGGCTTGAACGCATATTTTGCATTCACAGTATGTTTAGGAATGGGTTATAGCTGGCAATTTGCTTTAACAGCAGTTTTAGTAGAAGGAATTATATTTATATTATTAAGCATAATTAAAGTTAGAGAAGCAATTTTCGATTTGATTCCATATTCACTAAAAAAAGCTGTTAGTGCTGGTATTGGTTTATTTATTGCATTCTTAGGATTAAAGCAAGCTGGAGTTATTGCAACAAACGAAGCAACATATATTACTCTTGGAGATGTAACAAGCGCAACAGCAATTGTATGTTTATTAGGATTATTAATTGCAGGAGTTTTATACAGCAAACAAGTTAAAGGTGCTTTATTAATTGGTATTATTGCTGCAACTATTATCGGTATTCCATTAGGAGTAACAAATATTGAAAACTTTAAAGTATTCAGTATGCCACCAAGCTTAAGCAATGTTGCATTTAAATTTGTACCATTCGATCAAATCATGACAAAAGAATTCTGGGTAGTTGTATTTACATTCTTATTTGTAGATATCTTCGATACAGTTGGAACTCTTGCTGGTGTTGCTTCAAAGACAAATATGCTTGATGAAAATGGCAAATTACCTAAGGTTAGCGAAGCATTAATGTCAGATGCTATCGGAACAATCTTTGGCGCATGCATGGGTACTTCAACAGTAACAACATTTGTAGAAAGTTCAGCTGGTGTTGCAGAAGGTGGAAGAACAGGGTTAACTTCATTAACAACAGGCATTCTTTTCCTATTGTCATTATTTATTGCACCGCTATTCCAAATTATACCTGCAGCTGCAACAGCACCTATTCTTGTAATGGTTGGTATATTTATGATGGGTTCTGTAACAGGAATTGATTTCAATGATACAACAGAAGCTATACCGGCATTTTTAACAATTGCTATGATGCCATTTGCACAATCAATTGCAGAAGGTATTGTATTTGGTATTGTTTCATACACATTCGTAAAAACATTAACAGGAAAATTCAAAAATGTTTCTGTACTAATGTGGATTTTATCACTACTATTCATTGCAAGATATTTATTCTTATAAAACATTGGCCACTTGAAGGTGGCCTTTTTTTATTGTATAATTAATTAACGGAGGTAGAGATGAATTTATCTATTAGAAAAAAGGACAAGGCTCCATTAATTATTTTTGGGTTAATAACACTTGTAATTGTTTTGGCTGCAATATTTGTTAAGAGTAAAAAAATATTCATAGCTTCTGGAGTGTTGTACTATGTATTGTCGAATTTTATTATTGCGTATAGAAAATGGTTACGAAGAGACAATATAATCATAAGTTTCGTTTCGCTATTTTTCTGCTGGCTATTCACATGGCTATTTTTAAAAGGCATAATCGGATACGGATTTATGAAATGGCTCTTGATTTTTAATTTTGGATTGTATATTTTAAATGCAATTTTAATTATAGTTGCATTTTTGACAAGAAAAAAACGTATGATACCACATTATATAAGTCTTGTATGGTTTATTATTACAACCATAATCATATCTTATATACTGTATCTATACGTTTTTAGTCTCATATTTATGTTGTCGTTTTAAATTAGTTTTAAAACTTCACCAACCAAGTATAGTGAACCTGCAATGACGATTAAGTCATCTGGGTTTGCTATTTTTTTTGCGTAATTGATAGATTCTTTTACATCGGCAAATTGATAATCTGAGTTTGCTTCTTTGGATAAAATATTAATATCAGTGCTATTTTCATCTCCATTTGAAGTTACAATTAAAACATCTGACTTTGAACGGATGAATTTTGTCATCTCTTCATGATTTTTACGATCCATAATTGCAATTATAGTAATCAATCTCTTGTGGTCGATTGAATCTATTGAACGAAATAGCTTTTCAATTGCATCCACATTGTGAGCCCCATCAAGTATCGTGAGTGGATTTTCTCCAATAACTTGCATTCTGCCTTCCCATTGTGAATGTGAGAGTGCATCCGCAATTTTATT
>CAMYPV010000020.1 GCA_947293975.1 uncultured Ezakiella sp.
ATATGCTCCACATTTTGCGGATATTTTATCGCATAGCAAAGTGCAAGCGTTGTGCCGTAGCTGCCGCCAAACAGAATTATTTTGTCAAAGCCGTAGTGGCGTCTAATCGTCTCGATGTCCTCGACCGAATCGAAGACGCTGTTGTCCTTGCGTTCCAAAAACGGCTCGCTCTTTCCGGTGCCTCTTTGATCAAAGGCGATCACGTGATATTTGTCGAGATCAAAAAATGAAAAACTCGCCTCGCCAATGCTGCCGCCTGGGCCGCCGTGCAAAAATATAACTGGTCTGCCTTCTTTGTTTCCTTTTTCGTGAATTGCAATCTTGTGAAGATCGCTAACTTTTAATAAATACATATCAATCCCTCTCCAACCATTTTCTAAGTTCAGCCTCAAGGCTGTTTGTGTTTTTTACATACTCGTTTTTAATCTTCTCGCGCTCGTGCATTTTCTTTTCCAATTTCAAGCTGTCCTCTATCAATGCAAAAAAGGCACGACTCCCCAATCGAATCGCACCTTCATTAAACGCAAGAGTACTCTCTGCCAAATCGTTTGTGACAACTGTCATCTTGTAGCGATTTTGATAATTATATGTCGCCGCCTCGATGTAGCTGTCTGCAGTTTCGTTCTCCTTTGTAAACACAATCGTAAGCCCGTCTTTCTCGTAACTCTCTCCACGATTGTCCTTTACCATGTGACCATCGTACACGACGATGATTTTTTTCTTGATATATTTTGAGTAGCCAGACAAAATATTCTCCAGCTCTCGTCTTGCCTCTTCAAGCGAGATGTCAAGAAGTTCTTTAAGATGACTTGCGTGTATTAAATTGTACCCATCAACCAAAAAAACTTCCTTCATTTGCTCCTCTATTTACAACTTTTCTTGTAGTATTCGTAAAACACAATCGACGCAGCAACGCTTGCGTTTAAAGATCCGACTGTGCTGTCTTTTTTCATTGGTATTGTCAAAATCTTGTCGCATTCTTTTTTGACGCCGTCACGCATTCCCGAATGTTCGCTGCCAATTACAATAACCACGTCATCGTCAAACACTTCGCTCACGTCGTCGCCCTCCATGTCTGTGCCGCACACAAAATATCCGGCATCTTTAAGATCACGAAGTGCGCGCGCCAGGTTTACAACCATAATTACCGGCACGTCCTCGAGTCCACCCTGTGCAGTCTTGATAACCGTCGGAGTGATCTGCGCTGACCTGTCCTTTGTAATTATGACGGCGCTTATATTAAAAATGCTTGCGCTTCTTATGATGCTTCCGAGATTGCCAACGTCTTCAATGCTATCAAGCGCAACGATTGCTCGGCGGCTTTCCTTTGGACGCTCCAAAAACTCGTCAAGCTCTGTGTATTTGTATTCTGGCACGACAAGCGCGACGCCTTGATGAGACGATTTGAAACGCGAAAAGAAATTTCTGTCCTCTCTTATTTCTAGATTCTCGGCTTCCGCAAGCTCTAAAATTTCTCTTAGTTTTGGTAATTTCTTGTCCATTACAACGAGGCGAATTTTTTCGCCACTGCCCTTTAGGGCCTCGGTAACGGCTCTAACTCCTATTATCTCCATTTCTTCTCCTTTTTATCTCTTCAAAAAGATAATCCAAACGCTCCTTTGCGCCCGACAAATAAAGTGCGCCCACAAGCGCCTCAAAACCCGTCGCAAGTCTGTAGACCTGAATCTTCGTGTGCTTCGGTGCGTGCTGCGAACGATTTCTGGCGCGCTTTACAAGATCAAGTTCCTCTTCTGTCAAAAGCTCCTCGATGTTTTTAAAGTCACGCATCTGCGCATTTGCACTCACGTATTGAACCGCCTTTTTGTGCAAGTCGTTCACGCGCAAATTCTCATGCACAAGCTCACGCCTAACCATCAGCTCGTACACCGCGTCGCCAAAAAACGCCAGATTAAGTGCGTCTAAGTTCGCACACTCACGTTTTAAACCCTCTGCCACTCTACGCCGTCCTTGGTGTCTTTTAATTCGATACCCTTTGCTTTTAGCTCGTCTCTAATCTCGTCTGCACGCTTGTAGTCTTTGTTCTTGCGTGCAAGTTCCCTTTCGTGAATCATATTTTCAATGTCAATGTCAAGTGACTCATCCTCGTCTTCGATAACGCCAAAAATCAGCACAAAATCGTCAAAAAGTTTCTTTGCGTGATTTAAAACATCAAGCGGAGTATTTTCATCAAGCTCTGTGTTGATGAGTTTTGACAGACTAATCCAATCCGTCACAGCATCCGGCGTGTTCAAGTCGTCGTCCATGTGTTCAATCAGACTCGCGCGTATTGCGTCGATTTGCTTGATGATGTCACAGTTTTCGCCCGCATTTTCGCCTGAGTTTTGATCAATGAGTGACTGCAAACGCTTTTTGGAATTTCTAAGCCTGTTAATAACTGATTTAATCGACGCAATTACATCTTTCGAATAATTGAGCGGCTTTCTGTAATGAGCGTTTAAAATGAAAAATCTCAAAACCTCCGCGCCCTCGTTTTCAATGAATTCGTTTGCGTAAAAGAAATTGCCAAGCGATTTACTCATCTTGATATTGTCGATATTTATCATGCCGTTGTGCATCCAATAATGCGCAAGCGGTGCATCGTTAAGCGCCTCTGACTGTGCGATTTCGTTTTCGTGATGCGGGAATTTTAAATCCTCTCCACCTGCGTGAATGTCAATGGTTGAGCCGAAGCGTGATTTGATCATGGTCGAACATTCAATATGCCAACCAGGTCTACCCTCGCTCCACGGACTGTCCCAATAAGGTTCGCCCGGCTTTTTCTCCTTCCAGAGCGTAAAATCGAGCGGATCTTCCTTCTCGGAATTCTCCTCAATGCGTGCGCCGACTTCAAGCTCCTCGATATTTCTGTTTGAAAGCGTGCCGTATTCTTTTAATTTTCTGACGCGAAAATAAACCGAGCCATTCGATTCGTACGCAAAACCCTTGTCGATTAGACCTTTGATAAAGTCGATTATATCGTCCATGTGTTCTGTGCAAGTCGGATGTTCGATTGGATATTTATAAACGCCGAGCTTTTCGTAATCTTCTTTGACGCTTTCGATGTAGCGTTTTGAAATCGTCTCGATATCTACGCCCTCTTCGTTTGCCTTGTTGATGATTTTGTCGTCAACATCCGTAAAATTGCTGACAAAATCGACATGATAGCCTTTAAAAATCAAATATCTTCTTAAAATATCAAAGCTAACTTGCGGACGAACATTTCCCAAGTGCATTCTGTTGTATACCGTTGGCCCACACACATACATAGTAACAAGCCCGTCTTTGATGGTTTTGAATTCTTCTTTTTTTCTGGTATATGAGTTGAAAATCTGCATATTTCCTCCTAGAATCCTATGATATTACTTGCAAGCGTAAAGTAAACGATAAGCGTCGTTGCGTCTGCAAGTGTCGTAATAAGTGGCGACGCCATGATTGCTGGATCCATCTTTAATTTGTACGCCACAATCGGAAGCAGTCCGCCCAACAGCTTTGCCGCCGTAACTGCGCCAATCATTGTAAGTGCAACCGTCAGTGCAACATCAGCAGGTGCGCCGTCAACATAAATAATCTTAAAATAATTTATAAATGCAAGCACAAGTCCACAGATCATTGCGACTTGAAGCTCTTTAAACAAGACCTTTAGCCAGTCTTTTGTCTCGATTTCGCCAGTGCCAAGTCCGCGAATAATAAGCGTGCTTGATTGCGAACCGCTGTTACCGCCCGAACCCATGAGCATTGGGATAAAGCCCGACAAGAACGCAGTGTTTGCAAGCAGACTCTCGTAGCCATTGATGATGCGCTGCGTAATTGACGCCGAAATCATCAGCACAAGCAGCCAAATAATTCTGTGCTTTGCGTGATTAAATACACTCGTCTCTAGATACTCGTCATCGTTTGGAGTGATAGCAGCCATTTTTTGGAAGTCTTCATCCACCAAATCTTCGAGTAGTTCAAGAATGTCGTCGATTGTGATAATGCCCACAATTTTATTTTCGTTGTCGCACACAGGAATCGCCTCGAAGCCGTAACGCCTAAAAGTCTCGGCAACGGTTTTGTCGGTGTCGTGCGTGTTTAGATAAATTACATCTGGATTCATAAGCTCCTTGATCTTCTTGTCGTAATCGGAAGTCAAAACCTCTCTTAACGAGCAAATCCCCTCAAGATGCCTCGAATCATCTGTAACATAAAGCGTGTATATAGTCTCCTTTGTGATGCCCTCAGCCTTGATCTTGTCAATCGCCTCGCGCACCGTCATCTCTTTTTTCAAAGAAACATATTCAATCGTCATCAAACTTCCGGCTGAATCATCCGGATATTTTAAAAACTGATTTATAATCCTGCGATCCTCTGGACTCGATTGCTTGATAATCCTATCAACCACATCTGTGTCGACCTCTTCAAGCAGGTCAATAACGTCGTCCATGTACATATCGTCAAGAATTTCTGCAAGTTCCTTGTCGGTAACTGTCTTTACAATTTCCTCTTGTTGATCGTAGCAAAGATTGTGAAAAACCTCGCCCGCCATATCCTTTGGAAGTGCGCGGAAAATAATTGCGCCAGTCTTGTGATCCAAAGAGTCAATAAGCTCAGCAACGTCAACCTCGTTCAAAACGGACAGCAAGACCTGAACGCCCTTGAAGTCCTTTTTTTCGACTAGTTCTTTTAGTCTTTTCTCGATTCTATCAAGCTCTATGGCTTTGTTTTTTAAATTATCCATAGCCACACCTAATAGTTAATCAATGATTGTGCAAAAATAAAATAAGCTGTCAAACTCGTTGCGTCCGCAATGGTCGTAATAAGTGGCGACGCCATAATCGCAGGGTCAAGCTTCAATGCAGCAGCCCCAATTGGCAAGAGTCCACCCACAAGCTTTGCAGCCGTAACGCTAACCACAAGTGTGCAGCTAACAGTAAGCGCAACCTCTGCACTAACACCATCGAAATAAATAACCTTAAAGTAATTTACAATCGCAAGTATAACGCCGCAGATAAGCGCAACCCTAAGCTCTTTCCAAAGCACCTTGAACCAGTCGCGACCCCTGATGTCGCCAACAGCCATACCACGAATAACAAGCGTGCTTGACTGCGAACCACTGTTACCGCCAGTGTCCATCAACATTGGAATAAATCCTGACAAAAACGGAATGCTCGATAAGAAATGCTCATAGTTATTGATAATCTTTTGCGTAATAGTCGATGAAATCATCAGTACGAGCAGCCAAGGAATCCTGTGCTTCGCAAGTTGAAACGGCGAAGTCAAAAGATAAGGCGCCTCGTTCGGAGTGGTACCAGCCATTTTTTGGAAGTCTTCGGTCGTTTCTTCTTCCATAACGTCCAAGATGTCATCAACCGTAACAATCCCAACAATTCTACGCTCATTATCTACAATCGGAAGTGCCTTAAAACCGTATTTCTTAAAAATCGTCGCAACTTCCTCGCGGTCGTCATTGGTGTGCGCATAAATAACATCCGACTCCATCAAATCAGCCACAATCGCATCGCTCGGCGCAACGATCAACTCACGCAAAGACAAAATGCCCTCAAGCCTTCTCTTTTCGTCAGTAACATAAAGCGTGTAGATTGTCTCCTTGTCAATGCCCTCGCGCTTAATCTTCTCCAAAGCCTCCTTGACGGTCATCTCTTTTTTGAGACTTACATACTCAATCGTCATAATACTACCAGCAGAATCCTCAGGATATTTCAAAAACTGATTTATCAAATCCCTCTCATCCTTTGAAGTATTTTTTAAAATTCTATTAACAACAGTCGCCGGCATCTCTTCAAGCATATCAATCATATCGTCCATATTAAGCTCGTCTAAAATATCCTTGATTTCGGTATCTGTCGAAGCATTTATAATTGCTTGCTGCTGCTCAGCATCAAAATATTGAAAAACCTCCGCCGCCAAATCCTTTGGAAGCATGCGATACAAAACAGCACCGTTAACAGGGTCCATATCATCAATAAGATCAGCAATATCAATCTCGTTTAAACTAATAAGAAGCTCACGCGCCGATTTTAAATCCTTCTTTGAAATCAAATCGTGAAATTCTTGTTCTAATCTCTCAAATTCTAATAATCTCTTGTTTTCACTCATTGAGAAACCCTCCTTTCTATCTGTTTAATTATAACACATAAGAAAATACCATTCAACAAAAAACACCCAAAAAATAAAAACACGCGAAAACGCGTGTTAAATGTGAAAATAATTTGTTGATAGATATTATTAAATATAAGTATCAAAAAACGGATGACTTACATCTTTATTTAAAAAAGATTTTGTAGCTCTACATATATAAGACATTGTAATATTTCTTGCATCATCATATTCAATCAAATTATTTAAGGCTCTATAAAGCATTCCCTCAAATATTACTAGGGTCATGTCATTTAGTTCAACAGCCTGATCCTTTGTTATAAGTCCATCTTTTACTAATGCATCAGTGCTAATCAACGCCCTTTCTGTAAGATTAGTACGTATAAGCATCGTTGAAGTACGCGGATTTATATCTGTATATAAATCTTCAGGAAACAGTTTATAATATTGCTCAACCAAACTTTCGGTTGATCTTTTTTTGTCTGCCAAAAATATAAAATAATATAATTCAGGTTTTTCAAATGCGTGGTCACAAAAACAATCCCATATAATTAAGAAATAATCAAGACTGGTCTTTGCATTTTTTAAATAATGTTTAATATCATTTGAATAATCTTTTATCATGCGCATTGAAGCAAAAAAACGCAGGTGATCAAAATTTTCAAAATAATTATAAAAAGTAGCCTGATTAATACCAGCAAGCTTTGAAACATCTCTTATACTTGCTTTTGAATATCCCTTTTCAACCATTGCCTCTTCACAAGCAAGTATACATTTTTTAATTGTAATAATTCTTTGTTCTTTTCTTGTTATATATTCCTTTGTCATATCATATCCTTTTAAATGTTATCCAATATATTATATCAAATTTACAATTACGATTCAATAAACAATATGAGTTTTATAAGTTTTTGTTATAAGTAAGCATTATATACGTTATAAAAAAATTAAATGATTTATTGCGGTAAAACAACTTGAACTTCAAACGCGTTTATGCTATATTAATTGTATCAAACGTGTTTGAAGTTTGTTAAACAATACAATGGTATTAATAAAAAAAGGGAGGTAGTTTATGAAACTAAAAATTGGTAACTTTTATGTTAAGGATGTAGTTTTTGGAGATAAACTTTCATTCAAAGACGGCATTTTGACTCTTAACAAAAAAGAAGCTCTTGATTTTATTCGTCAAGACGAACACATCACCGACTGCGATATTGTAATTGCAAGACCTGGTGAGAAAAAGAGAATTGTTCCAGTTAAAGAAGCTGCAGAAGCAAGAGTAAGATTAGATGGCAAGGCAGTTTTTCCAGGTGTAACTGGCGACTTAAGAATGTGTGGCGACGGCGAATTACATGCTCTTAAAAATATGAGCATACTAGGTGTTGGCATGCATTGGGGTTCATTTGGTGATGGACTTATTGATATGTGGGGCGAAGGACAAAAGTACACTTATTTTGGTAATCTAATCAACGTTTGTCTAGTTATCGACACTGATGAAGAGTTTGAAAGATACGAGCAACAAAAGAAAAATCGTGCAATTAGAGATGCAGTTCATAAATTTGCCGAATATCTAGGAAGCGCTGTTAAAGATTTACAACCTGAAGATACAGAAGTTTTCGAATTAGAACCTGTTACTAAGAGAGATGAAAAAGTTAATAAACTTCCATCAGTTGTTCTAGTTATGCAACCACAATCACAAATGGAAGAAATGGGATATAATGACAGAGTTTACGGATGGGACATGAACCATTTTGTTCCAAGTTTTATGAATCCAAATGAAGTTTTAGATGGTGCTTTGATTTCAGGTAGCTTTATGCCATCATCATCAAAATGGGCAACATATGATTTTCAAAATTTCCCAACTATAAAATCTCTTTACAGAGAGCATGGAAAAACAATCAACTTCTTGGGTGTAATTATGAGTAACTTAAACGTAAGCTTAGAGCAAAAAACACGTTCATCAATCTTTGTTGCACAAATGGCAAAGAGCCTTGGCGCTGACGGAGCAATTGTAACCGAAGAAGGATATGGAAATCCAGATGCTGACTACATTTTATGTCTAGCAGCTCTTGAAGATGTTGGAGTAAAAACAGTTGGTATTTCAAACGAATGTACAGGTAGAGACGGCGCAAGTCAACCGCTAGTTACTCTTGATGAAAAAGCAAATGCTCTTGTATCAACAGGAAATGTAAGTGAGCTAATCGAATTAGAACCAGCTGATGAAGTTATCGGCGAATTACAATCTCTTGCACGCGACGGACTATCAGGTGGTTGGGCTGGAGATGAAATTCTCGGACCTTCAGTAAGAGAAGATGGTTCAATTATTATGGAAAATAACGCCATGTTCTGTGGAGACCAAATTGCTGGATGGTCAACAAAGACTATGAAGGAATTTTAGGAGGTTATTATGAAGAAAGTAATTCATTATATAAATCAATTCTTCGCTGGTGTAGGTGGAGAAGATAAAGCTGATTTTGAGCCAGAGTTAAGAGAAGGTGTAGTTGGACCAGGTATGGCCCTTAACAATTTCTTGAAAGATGCTGAAGTTACACACACAATTATCTGCGGAGATAACTTCATGGGTTCAAACACAGACGAAGCTGTTAAGAGAATTATGGATAGCCTTGAAGGAATCGATTTTGATTTATTCATTGCTGGCCCAGCATTCCAAGCAGGTCGTTATGGTGTTGCATGTGGTACAATTTCAGAAAAGATTAAAGAAAAATACAATGTTCCTGTTTTAACATCAATGAATGTTGAAAACCCAGGCGTTGAAATGTTCAAGGCAAGCATGCCAGTGTTTAAAGGAGGACACTCAGCTGCTTCTATGGCTGAAGATGTAAAGAAGATGGCAGACTATGCAAATAAAATTTTTGCAGGTGAAGAACTTCTATCAGCTGATGAAGAAGGCTATTTTGTAAGAGGAGTTCGTCACCAAGTATGGCCAAAAGGTGAAAAGATGGCAGCCGATAGAGGCGTTGAAATGCTAATCAAAAAATTAAATGGCGAAGAATTCCAAACTGAGCTAATTATTCCTAAGAAGGACACAGTTCCAATTGCTCCACCGATTAAAGATTTATCAAAAGCTAAGATTGCAATCCTAACTACTGGTGGTATTGTTCCAATCGACAACCCTGACAGAATTCAATCTGCATCAGCAACTCGTTGGGGAAGATACGACTGTGGCAATCTTGACAGACTTGAAGGTGGAGTTTACAAAACTATCCACGCTGGTTTTGACCCAGAAGCTGCAGACAATGATCCAAACGTAATCGTTCCTTGGGACGTATTGAAGGAATTTGTTAAAGAAGGTAAAATCGGTTCTCTTCACAAATATTTCTACTCAACAGTAGGTACAGGTACAACACAAAAAGAAGCTGCACGTATGGGAAGAGAAATGTACGAAAAACTAATTGAAGATGGCGTTGACGGCGTTATTATGACATCAACCTGAGGCACTTGTACACGTTGCGGTGCAACGATCGTAAAAGAAATAGAAAAAAAGGGTATGCCAATTGTTCAAATGTGCAACTTAATCCCAGTTGCTATAACAGTTGGTACTAACAAAATTGTTCCTACTATATCAATCCCTTATCCTCTAGGTGATCCAAGTACACCAAAAGAGGTTCAACACGCACTTAGAAAACATCGTGTAGAAGTTGCCTTAGACGCATTAACAGATGACGCACAAGAACAAACTGTTTACAGAGTATAAATTTAGGTTTTCATAAACAAAACAGGAGGATAATTATGAAAAAGGACAATCAGGTATTTATTATATCATTGATTGTTGTGGCACTATTAGCTGGATGGGGTATAATAAGCCCCACCTCCTTTGGTGTTGTTGCAGACAATGTTTTTAATTTTTTAACAACAAATTTCGGATGGCTATACTTAATTATTATGTTCTCATTTGTGGCTTATGTGGCCTATTTAGGACTAGGAAAGTATGGTAATATCAGACTAGGCAAAGACACAGACAGACCAGAGTATTCAAACATCTCTTGGTTTGCAATGCTATTCTCAGCAGGTATGGGCATCGGTCTTGTATTCTGGGGCGTAGCTGAACCATTAAACCACTATATAAATCCTATGGGTATGCCAGGTATGTCGGTTGAGTCAGGAGAATTTGCAATATTAAGTTCATTTCTCCACTGGGGTCTTCACCCTTGGGCAAACTATACAATCATCGCTCTTCCGCTTGCGTACATGCAATTTAGAAAGAATAAACCGGGCTTAATCTCTTCAATCTTCATACCATTACTTGGTGAAGAAAGAGTAAGAGGTCCAATTGGAAAAACCATAGACATTCTTTCAATTTTTGCTACAGTAGCAGGGGTTGCAACATCTTTGGGCTTAGGTACATTACAGATAAATTCAGGTTTAAACTATCTGTTTGGAATTCCTATCAACAATACAGTCGCACTAATCATAGTTATAACAGTAACATGTATGTTCATGGCTTCTGCAATCTCAGGCCTTGATAAAGGAATTAAAATTCTTTCCAATACAAATGTCGCCATTGCAATGATATTAATGTTATTAACATTTATAGTTGGACCATCTCTAAAAATCGTAAATGCATTTACAAATGGTATCGGTCAATATATACAAAATTTGATTGGCGAATCATTTAGAATTTCCGCTTTTGGTGACAACGGTTGGTTAAGTGGCTGGAGAATATTCTATTGGGCATGGTGGATTGCATGGGCTCCATTTACAGGTGTGTTTATTGCGAGAATTTCAAAAGGTAGAACCATCAGAGAATTTGTAGCTGGTGTAACACTTGTTCCTGCACTTGGATCATTTATCTGGTTTGCAATTTTTGGAACAACAGCAATCAACTTAAAACCAGAAGTTATATTAGAAGCTGTTAAATCAACAGAAACTGCATTGTTTGTAATGAACAACCAATTAATGTTTGGCGAAATCCTATCAGGAGTTGCAGTAGTTCTATTATGTACATTCTTTGTTACATCTGCTGACTCAGCAACATTTGTTTTGGCAATGATGAGTAGACAAGGAAACTTAAATCCTGACGTAAAAACAAAAATTATTTGGGGCATTATTCAGTCGGCACTTGCTTTTGCACTAATGTTAGCAGGCGGATTGAAAGTATTACAAACTGCATCAATAGCAGCTGCCTTCCCATTTGGAATAGTAATGATATTTGCAATGGTATCTTTCTCCAAAGCATTGAAAGAAGACGGCGTAAAATAACAAATAAAAACTGAGCTTTTTAAGCTCAGTTTTTTTGTTCTGTTATTCATAAATTTTAATGTACATAAATACAACATCCCAGTGTACAAACAGGTTTGCGATGTATAATTTTATATTTTCCATATTATATTTTTCAATCCGTCGGAGCTTGTTGTGATTTCGGATTTTACGCCGTAGATTTTGTAGATCATTTCTTCGTTTACAATTTCTTCGGGCGTTCCTTCGGCGATTAGCTTTGAATCTTTCAAGCAGTACAGATAATCGCAAAACATCAGCGACAGATTGATGTCGTGCAGCGCTGCAAGCACAGTTTTTTTGGAATCTTTTACGAGTTTTAATAGCTCGAGTTGGTATTTGATGTCCAGGTGGTTTGTGGGTTCGTCAAGTATTAATATGTCGCTTTCCTGACAGATTGCGCGCGCAAGATGCACTCTTTGGCGTTCTCCTCCCGATAGGCTCGACAAAAATCTGTCTTCTTTGCCTTCCATGCCTACCATTTTGATTGCGGATTCGACGATTTCCCTATCGTGCTTGTTTTCGCGTTCCATGAATTTTTTGTGCGGTCCACGCCCAAGCATGACCATCTCGTAGACTGTAAAGTCGAAGTTCATGTCGTTTATCTGGCTCATTACTGCGAGCATTTTTGCGCTTTCCTTCACCTTGATGTCGTTAAGATTTCTACCGTCAATAAAAATATTTCCGGTGTAATTTCTGTTTGCCCTGTAGATGCATCTAAGTGAGGTCGACTTGCCCGAGCCATTTGGCCCGATGATTGCGACAAATTTATTGTCTTCGACTTTTAAATTTATATCTTTTATGAGTGTTTTGTCGTTAATTTTGTACGTAAGATTTTCTGTAATAATCATCACTGCCTCCTAAAAGATTTTGTAATTATCAAGTAAATAAATAGCGGCGCGCCAATTAGTGCAACAACAACGCCCGTTGGCAACTCGGTTGACGGTATCAAGACGCGTGATGCGATGTCTGCCCACACGAGTAGTATCGACCCCAATAGCGCCGACAAAAACACCAGCTTCTTGTGACTGTTGCCGACTATAAACCTTCCCACATGTGGAATGATTAATCCGATAAATCCAATGATTCCGCTTACATAAACGACAAATCCTATCATGATGCTGATTATAAGTAGATAGATGTGTCTCAATTTGTTTAAATCAACGCCCATAGTAATTGCAATGTCGTCGCCCAACAGTGCAAGGTCGAGATTTCTGTGCTGCGTGAAGAACAAAATCGTGCAGATAAATATAATCGGTGCAATTTTTGTGATATTCTCCCACTTTGCGCCGGCAAGTGATCCCAACAACCAAAAGTTAAGCTCACGCGCAGCCTCACGATTTGACGACATAAAAATCATCAAAGACGACAGCGTGTTCATAACTGTCGAGAGCGCAATGCCCGACAATAAGAGCTTCGAAGTCGACGACCTCGAGCCGATGTTTGAAAGAATAACGACCAAAATCGCAATCGCAAACGCACCCAAAAACGCACACACGCCGATTGAATTTGAACCAAAAATCGTATTGATGCCAAGTGTGATGCCAAGCGTTGCGCCAAAAGTTGCGCCCGAACTGATGCCAAGCACATAAGGATCGGCAAGCGGGTTTTTGACAACCGCCTGCATTACAAGACCCGACACCCCAAGGCTCATGCCAACAACAATCGCAAGCACCAACCTCGGCAGACGAATCAAGTACACAATGTCAAAATCCTGCGGACGAATCCCATCAACATCAACGCCAATGCCCATCTTTGACAAAATAATTTTAATCACATGGCCAAAATCAATCTGAGCATAGCCAATATTTACACCCACAATAATAGAAATGGCTAATACTACAAGTAATATTAGCATTAGCCATTTAAAATTTTTATTTTTCATTATAAAGTCCGTTTACGATAGTGTCGATACCATCAGCAGTTCTAACGCCAGATGAGTAAACTTCGCTAAGCATAATTGGATAAACGCGACCATTCTTAACAGCGTCCAAAGATTGAAGCTGTGGATTGTTTAAAATCTTTTCCTTTTCGCCATCTTTAAGCTTTTCATCGCCAAAATAAACAGTGAAAATAACTTCAGGATTCTTTTCAATCAACTCTTCAAGACCAAATTTGCCGCTCTTTTCAAAAACCAAATCAGCACCAGAAAGAGTTGCAATGTTGCCGCCGATTGAATCCTCGCCGTAATTTCTAAATTGATTGTCGCCTTCAATCTCTAAAATAACAGCCTTAACAGGCTCTCTTGATTCAGAAAGCTTCTTACCATCAGCAATCTTCTTGTCCATCTCAGCAATAATTGCCTCAGCTTCAGCATTCTTGTTGAAAATCTTGCCAATATTTCTAATATCTTCGTATTCGTATTCCAATTTATTAGGTTGCATGATACCGCTGTTTAAATTGATATAAGTCTTAACACCTCTGTCGTGCCAGAACTTAACATCGCCAAGCGTCTTATCGCGGAAATAACTTGACCAAGAAATAATCATATCAGGAGCCATATCAAGCACAGCTTCCTTTGACGGGGCCTTTTCAAAGTACTCTACCTTATCAAATTGATCCTTCCACTCATCCTTAACAGGAACGTCAAGCATAGCATTTGCAATAACTCTATCGCCAAGACCAAGTGCAAGCATATTTTCAATTGCAGATTGGTAAACGCACAAAACCTTTTCAGGAGCCTTGTCAAAAGTAAGATCAATCTTGTCACCATCAGCATTGTAAGTCGTGATAGTAACAGGATAATAATCATCCTTCACCTCAGCCTTGTCAGCGTTGTCATCCTTTGCATCTTCCTTAACATCAACCTTTTCAGAAGCCTTTGGCTCCTCTGCCTTCTTTTCGTCAACCTTGTTGCAAGCTACAAATGAAAAAACAAGAGCAACTGCAACTAAAACCGCGAAAAACTTTCTCAAATTCGTCATAAAAAAATCCTCCTTAAAATTATAGAGGAAGTTAAAATAAACTTCTCTATCTGTCGTAAAGAAATTTGAACGTGAAAGGTATCCTGACTCTATGCCTCGAACAAATGCATCCCTTCCCGTCAAGTGAGACGCACCCTCGGCTTTTACAGTGGCGAAGACCGTGTGGCTTAAACCAACTTCCCTTAAATTCACAAATTCAATTGATTACAAAAAAATTATAACACAAAAAAAATCAAAGCACAAACACACATATAAACACATATTCACAAAATCATGCAGCACGAAAAATAATGTTTACATATCAACCGTACATAAAAATCGATTACAACCATGCAATGAATTACATAAACCAAATTAATTCAAGTGATTGCCACGTTTTCATTCAATTACTTGGCATTTGCAAAACAAAAGCCCACAAAAGTGGGCATATGTGTGAAATAATACTATATTTTATTCTACTAGCGCTTGGTAAGGTAAGTCTCTGTCAAGAAATTTCCGCTGCCAGAAAAGAATTCGAGGATGATGGAGTTGCTATCAGTACCAATCGTTAGCAATTCTTCAATAAAACCAAGTGGTTTGGGGAAATCAAATACATTACTCATTGATAGATTTTTTAACATAGTAGCACCTTTTGTGGCATTCTTATTTTTTCAAGGAATGCTTTCATTCTCTATTCCTCCACAAATTCAAATTTATTTATTCAATTACAAACTAACAGTTATTATTACTTTCCTTCTAATCTTTTAATGCCACTATCACCAAGTTTTTCAAGTGACATTAATTGTGTTCTGGCAAGTTTTCTAAGTTCCATCATTCTTTCTTTTTGCTCCATACCTTTTCCAATAAGAATCGCATTATAGCTTTCCATATTGGCAAGTACAAGTAACTCATTCAGACTTGCATAGTCTCTCATATTACCTTTTAGATCTGGATTTTCTTCACGCCACTGTTTCGCTCTTTTATCAAATAGTGCCACATTAAGCATATCCGCTTCACTTGCATATTTATAAGACAACTGTTCGTTGGTAAGATCTTTTAAGAGATACTCTTTGATTGCGTCTGTATGAATTTTGTAGTTAATCTTAGAAATTTCTCGATTAAGGTTCCAACCTAATGATAATTTGGAATTCTCATCCTCTTTAAGTCTTTGATAATCCTTAATTATATAAAGTTCAAATTCTGCAGATATCCATGAAGCAAATTTAAAAGCTATATCTTTATGAGCATATGTTCCACCATATCTACCCAACTTTACAAATAGTCCTACTGCATTAGTGGTTTTCTGCCATTTTTGAGGTGATAAAGTAAAAGCGTTACTACCCGCCTCTTTTAAATACCCCTCGAATTCGAGGGGGTTAAAATCTGGATTATTTAACTGCTCCCAAATGCCAAGATATTCTATTGTATTATAGTTTCGCATCCAATTTGAAACAACTACATTAGGTTCTTCCTTGTTTTTATATTTTGCTATATCCGTAAGACTTATATAATCATTTTTAAAATCTTCAGTATAAACTTGAATAGCAAGACCTTTTGCTTCAATCGTATCTTTTTTTACCTTAGACATTTATATTCCTCCTTTATGCTGATGCACTGTTTACAATATTTATTTTTGTAAAACTCTCCTAAGCAGCACACCAACTATTTATTTTTTGAGTTTTAAACTTTGGTAGAAGTCTTGAACTCCTTGTATTTACATAACTATTTGCCTCTATCACTATTATAGACACGAAACCCCTCTAACGTCAAGCTTATGACAAAAAAGGGGTTATTGTTATGTAAATTAAAAGAGAGCGATTGCTCACTCCCTTTGCTACTTCCATATTATGTTCAACACTTCGTTTCCTTCACAGAATACTGAATCTATATATTTTTCCATATCCTTGTTGCCAACTCTAAAGATAAGTTTTAGAATACGTTCTCCATATTCTCCGCCTTGTTCAGTCTTTTTTTCTTATTTTTTTCTTCTTTCTATTTATATTATAGCTAGCCTCTCGCTTTCTTACATCACCCCAACTGATGATTTTATTTTTTATTAATCTTGTTCATAATAGGCAGTAAAGTCAAGGCCAAAGTCATCAGGATTTTTTTCCTCAGCAGTAAATACTACAACAAAGACATGGTCTGGTGAATACCAGAAAAGTTGTTTTTTCAGGTCTCCAGTTTCATAGTCCACATCATCAAGTGCTTCATAGTGGGCGCCCGGCATGCCAATGTAGTCTTTGACTTCTTCATAAGTCATCCCCACTGTTTCTTCATAATTTTCATCAAAGTATTTAGCTATTTCTTCAAGGTCTTCTTCGCTAATCTCCCATGTCTCCCCAGGACTTATATATGGGTTTGCGTTTGTAACCTCCACCATGCCTGTATCAGGTGAAAGTTTTACTAGCATTTCTCCTTCTCCGTCACTTTCTGATGCGTCTTCTTCTTCATCTTCGTCAAAGTTCCTTGGCAGGGATCCAGCCATTGTTAAACCAAAGTCATCAGGACTGTCCTTGTAAGCAGTAAATATTGTATAAAATAAGTAGTCTGGTGAATACCAATAAATGTTTTTTGTAAGCACTCCATTTTCTTCGTCATCATGTTCTACAAAGTGGGTGCCTGGCATACCAATGTATTCTTCTACCTCTTCGTAGGTCATGCCCTCTAATTTTGTTAAATGGTCCTCATCAAAGTACTCAGATATCTCTTTTAATCTTTCATTGCTAAGCTCTTCGATACCTTCTGGAGTTGTAAATATTTCATCACCTTGAACATCTATCATGCCCTTGGCTTTTGCTTCTTCCTTCTTTTCTGTGTCCGCCTTGTTTTCTATTTTTTCGCTTGACTTGTCTGCCTTTTCGTCTGCAGGTTTTTTACCGCAGGCTGCCAATGAGAAAATCATTGCCACTGCTAATAATAATGCTAATCTTTTTTTCATCTTTATATCCTCCTGTTTTTGTTTTTTTAATTTACTTGCTTAACCATAATCCTATTGCAAGCAATTCATAATGATCTTTTTTTATTTGTTTTTGTTTTTTTAATTTACTTGCTTAACCATAATCCTATTGCAAGCAATTCATAATGATCTTTTTTTATTTGTTTTTGTCTTTTACTTGGCCATAAGCTCTCCTAATTTTTTAATAATCTCTAATCCTTGGGTATGAGCGAGTCAATTATTTTATACATAGTTTCCGAATAACCATACTCATAGATTAAGCTATCCCAATCCAAGAGACCTTCGGCATCTATAACTTCGTCCGGCAAAACCAGGCTGCCGTCTTTTTGGCTAATGCTCGGCGAAAATTCCAAGACATCGTCCCTGTACCTTATAGTAATCTTTGCATTTGGAGCGATCTCGCTAGTATTTTGGCAGATAAAGGTTGGTCCTGCACAAGCAGTTTCGTCCATATAATTATTTTCCACCTCTACCAATTTTGCCGTTTTTCCGTCGTCAACGATTTCCAATTCTTTTAATGAAACAGATGCGTTCCTGTACTTTGGAACTATCAAATAACATTCTTGACCATTAATAAAAGGTATTTGGCCATCGTCAGAATACATGGCTATTAGCATGGGCGGGTCAGAGTAATCCATAAAGATGCCTGACCAAGGTTGGAGTTTTTTCAAAACCTCTTTCAAACTGGGCTCATTATAGGCGGCACCCAGATAAATTATAAAGGCCTTGTACCTATCATCGTAAGGATCAATGCCAAGCCGTCTTGCCATCCGCAAGTACTCGGTGGAGATTGGGTCCTTGGCAAAGGTATTTGCCTTGAGCTCCAAACTCATTGGGCACGGAACCGTATTTACAATCTCATACTGGGTGAAAATAAATTGTGGCCTGCCAGCTTGGTCAATATAAATTTGATGGTCCAAAGAATCAAAATTATCCCAGAGGTCATTTAAAATCCTGCCAACGTAATTGGTCGGATTATGAATAAAACCGTAATCCTCGGTGTCATCGTAGTAGGGGGCAGTCGTCAGCTCACAGTCTTCCATGAGTGCGTCTTCGACCATAGTCAAAATCTCGTCCTCGTCCACTCCAAAATGCTTCATCAGGTCCCCATCATCGATAAAGTTGCCGTCTGGCAGGGAAAAATTGAAAGCCCTATAGTATGGAGTTTCTGCACCCAAATAATCGTAAAAACTAACCATGATGCTCAAAAGGTCTTCGTCTTGATAGGTGGAAAAACTGGCGTAAAAACCAATTTCATAAGCCTCGGGCTCATCCTTATACTCCTCATAGATTTCCATGAGGTCCTCTACCATCTTATCGATCTCAGCATTTGCCGCCTTGGCATCCGCAGAATCCAATAGAATCCTCGGCAGGTGAACACCCCTATTAATCCTCTTTGCAATGGCTATGTCCCGTTTGTCAGAAAAATTCTTCCAAATCTCCCTGTCTTCAACATACGAAGACACAGAACCAAGCTCGCCACCCTCAACATAAGTCAAGTCTTTCTTGACCTTTGACTTGGCGGATTTTTTATTGTCAGACTTGGATTCTTCAGATTTATTGTCTTCTTCATCTTCGACATCTTTTGAATCTTCGGTAGCGCTTTCTTTCTTGTCCTTAAGCCCTTTGTCTTCTCCGGGCTTGTCCTTCTTGCAGCTAGTAGCAAAGACCAAAGTCAAGACCAAGATAATAATCAAAAACCTAGTTTTGTTTTTCATAATAACCCTCCTTTGTTTAAATGATGTATATCAAAAATATCCCTTGGAAAAATTCCTTACGAAATTATACGTTGAAAAAAATTTTCTCCTTCCTTATGTTTATATTATGAGTCATAATTCTTTTTATTAAATCACCCAAAAGAATGATTTTTTATAAAATATTTACGAGGCGGAAATTGTAGAGCTTACCTTTTGGTATGATACATGCAAAGAGTCCGCGTGAAAACCACACGGACTCTTCAAGAGGACTTATATTTTATCTACTTATTGTTCTAATTATTATTACTTGTTTAGTGGCCTTATCCCAGAAAATATCCTCTCCGTCTTTTAGACCAAGGGCCCTCGCAATATTTGCAATAGGCATCATTGTTCTATCGTCTAAAATTTCTGGTTTAACATCACTTGTATAATTTTGGCCGTTAACTATGATCTTGTTGGTGTCAATTGGGATTTCAACCTTAAAGAGCAAGTCTTCGATGATAACTGTTCTTGTCTTTTCGTCCCAATCTGGTTCTGGTTCTGGCTCTGGTTCTGGTATTACTGGTTGATTATCTGGCACAACAACTGGTGGATTATTTGGGTTTGGAGTAATTATAACTGTATCATCTCTTGCTGCTATGCTATTTACTGACATTAAACCAATGCACATTAGCATCACTTATGCCATTGCCATTATTTTTCTTAAGTTTTTCATTTTTTTCCTCCTTTTTTTAATAATTGTTCTTTTATAGTAGTTTTTTCTTTAGCACATCACCCAAAAGGATGATTCATTTTTTATTTAAACTGTTCATGGTATTCGGTCAATCCAAGGCCAAAGT
>CAMYPV010000021.1 GCA_947293975.1 uncultured Ezakiella sp.
TAACAGTTTTTCCTGACAAGACTGCAGCTATGTTTGCCGCGGCAATAATATCTTCTTCTTTTACTTCTTGATTATGAGATTCTAATATAACATGTGTTCCTGGCTCGTTTCTAATGTGAAACCACAGGTCATCTTTATGAGCAGTTTTGAATGTAAGTTTATCGTTTTGTATATTATTTCTGCCAGCTAAAATTTTAAAACCGCTAGGAGATGTAAATTCTCGATAACTTAATTTTGTTTCTCTAATTTTTTTCTTCGATGAACTTCTATTTAAAAAGCCAATGTCCATAAGTTCTGTTTTAATATGATTTATTTCGTCTGTAGTCTCGGCTTGCTCAAGATTTATAACAACTGATTTTAAATAGTATATTTCATTTTTAATAGATGGAATTCTACGCTCAAGATTTAATTCTCTGTTTTTCAATTTATTGTATCTGTTGTACAAACGCTCTACATTTTGTTTGGGCGAGAGGCTATCATCAAGCTTTATTTTAATTATTTCATTATTTTCACTATAAAAATTGTTTACATCAATTGATTTATCTCCACGATTAATTTTATAAATATTTGCCGCCAATAAATCAGCTTGAATTTTTATGTTTTCTCTATCCTTAGATTTTTCGTATTCAACTTGTTGAATATTAAGAGTTTTTTCAAGATTTTGCACACGTTTTAAAATTTTCTTTCTAAGCTCGTGGGTGCGACTTGAAATTAACTTATGATTAGATTTAGTTTCATAAAAATATCTAACAGCATCATTCATTGTATCGAAATGTATTCCATCAATATAAGATGGAGACAAGTCAAATGCAGATAGCTTTGAAGGAATATCGTCTTTATTGTATACAATTGCTTCAAGATCATTATTCTTGATTTTATCAAATGTATTTTGTATTGTATCGATTAGAATATTTTTTTCATCATCATTAAGATTATTGAAATTCCTATCTGAATCAATGTTTGATAGATTCAAAATATAGCTCGATATATCTGGGTTAATACCTTCAAATGATTTAAAAATAGACGTTTTTAATTTTTGCATTTGATTAGATTCAAGAGCATTATAAATATCCTCACGGCTTACGCTGAGTGGGTTTAGTCCGTTCGGCTCAGGCAATGCATATTTTTCTTTTGGTAGAACTAGACGCACACTACTCATATCGGGATAAACTCTAATAAGTGAGTCTATAATTTCATTTGTATTAGGATTTAGTAAAATTAGATTAGAATATTTTCCCATTATTTCAAATTGTAAATTGAGTTCATCAGTGCTGTAGATATCAGCAGACGAAGAGAATTGAATTGAAATGATTCTATCCAATCGTATTTGATTGACGTCAAGTATCCTTGATCCGATTAGATATTTTCTAAGTAACATACAAAACATAGGTGGTTCATCAGGATATGATTGTTTATTATCCGTAATGTAAATAGCAGGAGTATCTGCTGAAAAAGAAAAGCATAGGATTAAATTTTCCTTGCCAGATCTTATATGCATAGAAATATTTTTATTCTCTTGATATATTTTATCGACTCTTGCGCCGACCAAATTATTTTTTAATTCTGTTGTTAATAATTTAATAGCTGGTCCATTTAATGACATAATTCACCTCGTGCTAATTATATCACAGATCATAGTTTAATATGTTAAGTTTTCTTAATATTTCATTGCATTTATCTTAGTTATTATATAAGATATATAAAAGAACTCAAGAAGGAGTATATATGAATAGGTGGTGGGAAAAGTTGAGTAGAGGATTTCTTTTAGTGTTATCTGGACCATCGGGTGCTGGCAAAGGCACGGTGTGTGACGCGTTACTGAAAAAGAATGATGGAATAGTTTATTCTATTTCTGCAACTACAAGAAATATGAGGCCTGGAGAAGTTGATGGCAAAGATTATTTTTTTGTAAGTGATAGTGAGTTTGAAGATTTAGTAAAAAATGATAAAATGCTTGAGTATGCTCATGTTCATCAGAATATGTACGGTACACCAAAGGATTTTGTTTTTGACAAGATTAAAGAAGGTGAGATTGTAATTTTGGAAATCGATGTTCAAGGTGCAATGCAGATAAAGAAAGTTTACAATGAAGCAGTGTTTATGTTCTTGCTTCCTCCAAGTATGGGAGAATTAAAAAAGCGTATTATAGGTAGGAACACAGAAACAGAAGAGTCACTTGAAATAAGATACAAAAATGCATTTAAAGAACTTGATTTTGTTGAAGAATATGATTATTTTGTTGTAAACAATACGGTTGATCAAGCTGTTTCAGATATTGAAGATATTATAAATGCTGAAAAGCATAGAGTTAAAAGATTTAAATATATTAAAGAGAAAGTGATAGGTGAAAAAGATGTATAATCCATCGTCAGATATTTTAGGAAAGAATGTAAGTAGATACACTTTAGTAAGTGTTGTTTCAAAAAGAGCAAGACAAATTGTTGATGGGTCTCCAGCAAAAGTTGAAGTTCATGAAGATGAGAACCCAATAACAGTTGCATTAGAGGAAATTAAAGAGCAAAAAATTTCTTATAAGGAAGAAGATTAATGTTTCAAAATAAAAGAGTTTTATTAGGCGTGACGGGTGGCGTTGCAGCTTATAAAGCTATAGAAATTGCAAGTAGACTTAAGAAAATGGGGGCAGCTGTTGATGTTTGTTTAACAGAGAATGCATTAAATTTTGTAACTCCTCTTGCATTTTCAAGTATTACAGGTAGAGATGTGTATGTTGATGGTTTTCAAATGAAGGATGGAAGAATTCCACATATTTATTTGGGAGAGTCAGATTATATAATTGTTGCACCTGCAACTAAAAATTTTATTGCAAAGCTAAGAGCGGGAATTTGTGATGATTTATTATTAAATGCTATTTCTGCATCAAATTCAAACGTATATATCGCTCCTGCAATGAATACGAAAATGTATTTGAATGAAACAAATCTAGAAAATATTGATTATTTAAAATCTAAAGGTTATAGATTTATTGAACCTGAAAGTGGGCTCCTTGCATGCAATGACATTGGAATTGGCAAGCTTCCAAGCCCAGAGTCTATTTTAAATAAAATCATTGAAATGAATAATATAGATAGCAAGTATTTATCTAAAAAAATAATAGTTACAAGTGGTTCAACTGTGTCAGAACTTGATCCAGTTAGAGTCTTTACAAATAAGTCATCAGGCAAAATGGGTCTTGCAATAGCTAAGGAATTAAAAAATAGAGGAGCAAAGGTTGTATATATTAGTCGATTTAAACCGATTGACGAGTTTGAAAAATATATATCAATTAAAACGACAAATGATATGCTTGAAGCTGTTAAAAATGAGATGATTGATTCAGATGCTATTTTTATGGCAGCCGCGCCTCTTGATTATGAATTTGAAAATTACAGTCAAGAAAAAATTAAAAAATCAGATTCATTACAATTGACACTTAAAAGAACTCCTGACATATTAAAGACAATTGCTCCTATTAAAAAAGATTTAAAGGTAATTGGATTTGCTGCAGAAAGTGAAAATCACCTTAATTATGGCAAAGAAAAGTTAAAAGCAAAAGATATGGATGCAATCGTAATAAATAATATTAAGGGCGAAACATCGGCTTTTGGTTCTGATTACAATAGTGGAGTTGTTCTTTTAAGAGATGGCAGAGATTTTGAAATAAAAAATACAACTAAGAATGATTTTTCAAATCAGCTATTAAATATAATTGAGGAGATTTTATGATTGCCAAAGTTTTGGTAAACAAAAATATTGATTCACTAAACAGAGAATTTTCATATTTAATACCTGATGATATGAGTCCACAAATTGGATCACGTGTAATCGTGCCGTTTGGGAAAGGCAATTCTAAGATAACAGGTATTATAACTGATATTACTGAAGAAGATGCTGAGGAAGTCAAGCTTAAGCCTATTATAGAGTTAATTGATAAAGAACCATTGATTGATGAGAATGATATAAAAATTGCTGATTTTATTTCAGAGAAAACTTTTTCTAATAAAATTGAAAGTTTGAAACTTTTTTTGCCGCCGATGGATTTAAATTCTATAAAAAAAGAACTTTATGATACACAAAACATGAAAATTGTTGATGAAAAAGAATATTCAAAAGAGGAGATTCATCAAAAAATTATAGATGGATTGTTTAAGTATCGTTACTCGCTTATGAACGAACAGTCTATGTATACAAAAAAAGTTCTTGTAGTAAAAAATAGTGCAAAAAATTTAAGAGATAAGCAGCAGTTTGTCTATGATATGGTCATGTCAGGCGAATATACTAGACAGGAAATAATTTCAAAGTTAAAAATTAGTGATAGCCCTATTAAAACATTAATTAAAAACGATATATTAGAAGAAAAAATCGTTGTCCAAAAAATGAAGTCAAGAAATTTTGATGGATACAAAAAACATGAGTTAAATAAAGATCAAAAAAAAGTTATGGCGGGCATAATGAACGATTTTAAAAATGGGCAGAATATGTTTTTGATAAATGGTGTTACAGGCTCAGGCAAAACAGAAGTTTATCTACAAATTGTTGAAGAGTTCATCAAAAATAATAAATCAGCTCTTATATTGGTGCCTGAAATTGGTTTAACTCCACAAACTGTCGCAAGGTTTAAGGGACGGTTTGAAGAAGAAGTTGCAATTATTCATTCAAAGTTAACGCTAAAAGAGCGATACGATCAATGGATGAGAATTAAAAATGGTGATATAAGGATCGTTGTTGGAGCAAGGTCTGCAATTTTTGCGCCAATACAAAACTTAGGAATAATTATCATCGATGAAGAACATGACAGTTCTTATGTTTCAAGTCACACGCCTAAGTATAAGACTGTGGATATCGCTGAAAATATTTCGAATTTAAAGAATGTGATGTTGATTCTCGGCTCTGCAACGCCAAGTCTTGAAAGCTATTATAAGGCTAAGAAAAATAAATATAAGCTTTATGAAATGAATAATCGTGCAAATGGAAGAGAAATACCTAAGATTGAAGTAGTAGATATGGCGACAGAGTTAAACAATGGAAATACTTCAATATTTTCCTTGAAAATGTACGAAGCAATATTAGAAAATTTGAATAATAAAAGACAGACAATGATATTTTTAAATAGACGTGGATACTCAGGTTTTGTTAGCTGTAGGAGTTGTGGCGAAGCCATAAAATGTGATAATTGCGATGTAAGTATGACTTATCACAAGGGTATTAACAGACTTGTTTGTCACTATTGCGGAAAAAGTATACTACTACCCGAAAAATGTCCGCAATGCGGATCAGATAAAATAAAAGATTTTGGCATTGGAACCGAGCAGGTTGAAATGATTACCAAAAAATTATTTCCAAACGCTAGAGTTGCAAGGATGGATAGGGATACAACGAAGAGAAAAAATTCACATTTTGATATTTGGCAACGCATGAATTCTGGAGAGATTGATATACTAATCGGCACTCAGATGATTGCAAAAGGACTCGATTTTAAAAATGTAACACTTGTTTGTATCTTAGCAGCTGATATGCTTTTAAAATTACCAGATTATCGTTCTTGCGAGTGGATGTTCTCGCTTGTTAGGCAGGTAAGTGGCAGAGCTGGTAGAGGAGATATAGACGGAAGAGTAATATTACAGACATATCAACCAGATCATTTTGCAGTAAAATTAAGTGTAGATGGTAATTATGATAAATTTTTTGAGCAGGAGATGAAGACTAGAAAAGAGTTCTTATATCCTCCGTTTACAAAGATAATCTTAATACAAAAATCCTCAAAGGATAATCTTGATGCGCATAATACACTTATGGATATATATAACGAAACAGTTAAGTATGTTATTGATAATAAATTAACTGCAAAAGTACTTCATCCAAATCCATCGCCAATATCAAAGATAAAAAACGAATATAGATGGCAGTTTATTATAAAATCTATGGATGAAGATTTAAAAAATATTATAGAATTTTTAAAAAGGTTTAATAGTAGAGGAATCAGCGTAACGGTTGATCCGATTAATATGATGTAGGAGGTAAAATGGCAGTAAGGAAGCTAAGAGTTAATGATGATCCTATTTTAAGAAAGAAATCAAAGACTGTAAGTGAAATAAATGATAGCATTTTAAATTTAATTAATGATATGAGGGATACATTAAATAAGGAGCAAGGCGTCGGTCTTGCCGCTGTTCAAGTTGGCTCACTAAGACGTGTTATACTTGTACAGCCTGATGAAGAAATTGAGGCAAGAGTTTTAATTAATCCTGAAATAATAGAAGAATCTGGTTGCGAAATAGGCACAGAAGGTTGCCTAAGTATACCAGGGAAGCATGGAAATGTTAAACGCCCAACAAAAATTAGAGTTAAAGCAATGGATATCAATGGTGAGCAAATTGATTTTTATGCAGAAGAGTTTGAAGCTAGAATTATTTGCCACGAAGTTGATCATACAAATGGCATTTTATATACAGATAAGATTTACAATCACGAATTGTATGAAGAAAGTAAAGAGTAATGAAAAAAATTTTATTTTTCAGTTCAACTGAATTTGGCAAAGAAATTCTTGATGTGCTTGACAATTCAGATTATGAAGTAGTGGGTGTTGTTACAAGATCCGATAAAGTAAGAGGACGTGGTAATAAAGTTTTGTCTACTCCTGTAAAAACACTTGCATTGGATCGTGGAATAAATGTATATGAAAGAGATTATGTAACGGATGAAGATATCGAATGGATCAAATCTTTAGATGTAGATTATTTTGTAGTTGTTGCATATGGTGCGATTATTCCACAAAATATTTTAGATATTTCAAAAATTGCACCAATAAATATTCACGCTTCAATTTTGCCAAAGTATAGAGGCGCAAGTCCGATTGAATCAGTTATATTGAACGGTGAAAAAGAAACAGGTATATCTTATATGCATATGACAAAAAAATTGGATGCCGGAGATATTTATAAAATATATAAAATAGAAATTCAGAATAATGAAATTTTTGATACGCTTAATGAAAAATTGTGCGAACTTTCAAAAAATACGGTAGTTGATGTATTAAATGGAATTTCAGATGGCAATTTAAAAAGAGTCGCACAATCTGATGACGCAACATATGTTGGAAAGATATTAAAATCGGATGCTGAGATTGATTTTAATAATACAGCAGAGGTTGTAAAAAATAAAATTAATGCTCTGGATTCTCATATTGGAGCATTTGCATTTATTAATGATAATAGATATAAACTTTTTGGTGCAGAAATTTCTAATCAAAAATTAGATTGCGGTGTCGTTAAAGTTGATAATGGAATTTATATTGGCACTCAGGACTATGCTGTTAAGATCAAATATATTCAAGCGCCTGGTAAAAAGAAAATGTTATCAGAGGATTTTTTAAGAGGAAATACTATTGAGGGAAAATTTGAAGTTAGATGATAGAGAGAAAGTTTTTGATATACTGATTAAGGTCTTATATGAAGATGCTTTTTCAAATCTTCTTTTAAAGAACACAGATTTTGAAGTAAGGGCTTTTGCTACAGATTTGGTTTATGGTGTAATTGAACGCAAAATGACACTAGATGAAATAATTAGGCGATTATCCAAAATTAATTATAATCGTATAGATAAAAAAACAATGGTCTTGTTATACATGGGACTATATCAGTTAATTTATTCAAGAGTTAAAGATTATGCTGCCATAAACGAAGTTGTAGAAATTGCAAAGAAATTTTTAAACCAAGGTGCAGCAGGATTTATAAATGGCATTCTAAGGTCAGCTCAAAGGCAAGAAAAAACGTTATTGCAAGAAGTCTATAATATGGGATGGGAATATGAATTTTCTATAAATGTAGAACTTCTAAATATGATAAAAGAATTAAAATTAAATACTAGAGAAATTTTAGAGTCAACATTTAAACCGCCCAGAGTACATTTATATGTAAGAAAAAATATGGAAAATATTTTAAGGGCATTGGATCAAAATAATATTAAATACAATGTAAAAAACAATTTTATTTTTGTCGAAAATTACGATCACAAAATTTTATCCAGTTTTTTTAGAAGAGGTGAGTATTCTATAATGGACTACTCTACGTCGGTTATTAGACAACTGGTACCAAAAGATACTAAGACGGTATTTGATATGTGCGCAGCGCCAGGCGGTAAGACATTGATGATTGCAGATTTATTGCCAAATGCAAAAATTAAATCTTCAGATATTAATGAGATTCGTGTAAATTTGATTCATGAAAACATTAAAAGATGGGGATTGAATAATGTAACAGCTTCTGTAAATGATGCAAGAGTTTTTGACGGGAATAAATACGATCTTGTTGTCTGTGATGTAATGTGTAGTGGATCTGGTGTAATTTCTAGGAAGCCCGAATTAAAATATAAGATCGATTACAAGATGATTGATGAGTTAAATTTTAAACAGATTGAAATTTTAAAGAATGCGTCAAATCAAGTTAATGATGGTGGATATGTTATTTATTCGACATGCTCTATTTTAAAAAGAGAAAACTCAGATATTGTTGATGAAGTTTGTAAAGATGGCAGTCTGAAAAAGATTAAAGATATTTTGGTAATACCAAGTAGTGATAGTGAGGGGTTTTACGCTTGTTTATTAAAAAAGAAATAGATAATTTAACTTTTACTGAGCTTCAGCAAGAAGTGGAGAGATTAGAACTCCCAAAATATCGTGCTAAACAAATATTTTCTGCAATTCATAAGAATGCAGTAAATTCATTTGACGAAATAACTTCATTGTCAAAAGACTTAAGAGCTAAACTCGATCAAGAATTCAAATTTACAGATTTAACAGTAGCGACCAAGCAAATAAGTAAAATTTCGAATACTAAAAAATATTTATTTAAGCTTGAAGATGGTAATTTGTTCGAATCTGTATTCATGGAATATTCTGACAGAAATTCGATATGTATTTCATCTCAAGTTGGTTGTAGAATGGGGTGTGTATTTTGTGCATCTACAAAAGGCGGCAGAGCTAGAAATATTACTGCTGGTGAGATGGTAAGACAAATTTATAAGGTTGAAGAAAGCGAAGGGAAATATATTAATAACATAGTTGTTATGGGGCAGGGAGAGCCACTAGATAATTATGATAATTTAATTAGATTTTTAAAGATAATATCAGATCCTAATGGCGCAAATAAATCACTTAGGAAAATTACTGTATCGACATGTGGTTTAACGGATAGAATTTATGATTTAGCTAATGAAGACCTTCCGGTTACTTTGGCATTGTCATTGCACAGAACAACTGACGATGATAGATCAAAATTAATGCCTATAAATAAAAAATATCCGTTAGAAGATGTAATGAAATCCATTAAATACTATTATGATAAAACTGGAAGAAGACCAAGCTTTGAGTATATGGTAATTGGCGGAGAAAATGATAGATATTTGGATATTAAAAATATTAAAAGATTTGTTAATATGACAGGGGCTCATGTAAATATACTTGAGTTGAATCCAATTGATGAATATAATAACAAGGGTAAAAAAGGTGCAGCTAGATTATTTACAGAGAAATTAATCGAAAATAATATAAATGCCACCTTTAGAAATAGTATGGGACAGGATATTGACGGAGCCTGTGGACAGCTTAGAAGAAAGTTTAAAGAAGAGGAGTGAAATGTTATATTATTCAAGAACTGAGATAGGTAATATACGAAAAAATAATGAGGACTCACTTTACATTAAAGAATGCAATGGTTATTTAATTCTTGCAATATGTGACGGCATGGGTGGACATAATTCTGGTGAGGTTGCAAGTAATATGGCGGTGCAATCTGTTGAAAAATGGCAGCCACCATCAGAAGGTGAATTAATTAAATCATTAAAAAAATTAGTTGAAGAGATTAATATAAATATATATTTAAAATCTAAATCATCCGATAAATTAAAAGGTATGGGTACAACTTTGTCAATTGCTGTTGTTAAAAATAAAAAGTTGTACTATGCACATGTAGGTGATTCCAGAATTTATATTTTTGATGATAAACTCAAGCAGATTACATCAGATCACACTTTGACAGCTGAACTTATTAAAAAAGGCGTCAAGGTTGAAGGTAAAGGCTTGTCAAATTACATTACAAGAGCCGTTGGAGTTACAACCATTGAAACACCTGATTTAGGTGAGTTAGAATTAAAAGATAATTTCTCGGTGTTTTTATGTACAGATGGTGTTACAAAATATTTAACAGATGAAGAAATAGAAAACATATTAAAAAATGAAAAAGAATCAAGTGTAGTTGATTCTATTGTTGATGAATGTCTCAATAGAGGTGGCAAAGATAATATCACTTGTATTTTAGCAAAGATAGGAGAATAATATGGAAATAGGTTCAATGTTATTAGATAGATACGAAATATTGGAGGTTGTAGGCGTTGGAGGAATGGCAACTGTTTACAAGGCAAAATGTCATATTTTAGACAGATTCGTAGCTATAAAAGAATTAAAATCAGAATATGCAAATGATGAAGAATTTGTAAAAAAATTCATGAATGAATGTCAAGCAGCTGCAAAACTAAATCATCCTAATATAGTTGGCATTTATGATTTTCACAAAGTAAATATAGATAATTCATATCATTATTTTATAGTTATGGAATATATCGATGGAAAAACTCTAAAGGATTTGATATCTGAAAAAGGGCCTTTAGATGAAGAAAAAGCTTTAATTATAGCAAGTCAAATTCTTTCGGCGTTAAAAGAAGCTCATATGAATGGGGTTATACACAGAGATATTAAACCGCATAATATTATGATTACTAAAAACGGAATAGTTAAAGTAACTGACTTCGGTATCGCAAGGGCGTCTACAAATCAAACTATGACGACAACCATGGATGCAATGGGATCTGTTCACTATTTTTCGCCAGAGCAAGCAAGAGGAGCTTTTACAGATCAAAGAACTGATATTTATTCATTTGGTATTGTTTTGTATGAGATGGTTACTGGTAAGCGTCCATATACTGGAGAAAATCCAGTTTCTATTGCAATGAAGCACTTAGAGGAAGAAATAACGCCACCGTCTGAAATAAATTCTGCAATCTCTCCAGAAATAGAGAAAATTATTTTAAAATGTGTTAAAAAACGTCAAGCAGAGAGATATCAAAATGTTGATGAAATTATTTCTGATATAAATAATATTTTAAATAGTCAAAGATCATATATTTCATCTGAGGATATTGATGAGCAATTAGATATGACAAGAGTTATTCCTAAAGAAGAAATCGAAAGAGAAATAAAGAATAAAAAGAAATTAAGCATTGCAAATGCATATGATGAAGATTATGAAGATGACGAAGATGATGAGGACGAAAGTGATGAGTACTACGATTATGATTATGATGATGACGATGATGATGATGAGGATGATGGAGAGAGTATTTTTAAAAGACTTCATATTTTCCAAATTATAGCGGGTATTGCACTTGCATTTATATTAACAACAGGATTGTACATTGGTTATAATATAATTAAGGAGAAAAATATGGCCAATAGAATTAATGAGCATATTACTCCGAACTTAATAGGTATGACTGATGAAGACGCGAGAGAGACACTTGCAAAAATTAATGTTAATCTTGAAATTGAACGCGTTACAAATGAAAAGACAAGGACTTTTGGTATTTTAAATCAAAGACCTCAAGCTGGTATTACTATTAAAGAAGGTTCAACTATTTTTGTTACAATAAATGCACCGGAAAAATCAAATGATAAAGAGGAAACACCTACAGGTAAGTTTATGAAAGATTATGTAGGTAAAACTTTGGATGAAATAGAAGAAGAGATTAAGGGCCTTGGTGTTGGTTATAAAATTGAATATGATAAAGAGTCTAACGGAGCAAAAGATGTTGTTTTAAAACAATCTCCAAAACAGGGCACAGAAATTACCGATAAAACAATTATAATCTTAACAGTTCCAGAAACTGGAGATATGAGTATAAGAAAAGTTCCAAAATTGACGGGATTAAATGTTGAGGATGCAAAATCTTTAATTACTACTAATGAATTTCAAGTTGGAAATATAACTTATGAAAATTCAAATGATGTTGAAAAAGATGTCGTTATTTCTCAGTCTCATGATGAAGGAATCGAATTTGCAAAAGGTACAATAATATCACTAGTTGTATCTAAGGGCTCAGGTGAAGAAGATGAAAAAACTGAATCAAGTGATGAAAAACATTCAAAAGATGCAGATACGTCAAGTTTTAATTTATCATTTAACATTCCTGAAGATAAAGAGAACACAGTTGTTAAAGTAGTAAATGTAGTTGATGGCAATAGAAATGTGATTCATGAAGAAACATATCCAAACGACAAGGGATTTGTATTTTTGGATTTTAACGATCTAAAAGTTGGCTCAACTGTAGAATTATATTTTGATGATGTAATTAAACAAACATTCACTGTAAATGCTAGGTCAAATTAAAAGAGTGGCAGGAGGTGTATTCATTGCTGAGTGTGATGGCGATGAATACAGACTTCATAGCCCAGGAAAAATTAAGAAACAAAACAAATTAATAGTTGGAGATATTGTCGAGTTCGAAAAATCAGATTTTGAATATGTTATAACTCAAGTAAAAGAAAGAAAAAACTCATTTATAAGACCGCAAGCTGCAAACATTGATATATTTTTAATTGTAGCATCAATGAAAGATCCGGATTTTGATCAATATTTGACGGATAAATTAACAGCTTATGCGCTCATGAATAATACTGAGCCGGTTATACTGATTACAAAAGCAGATTTAGATGAAGAAAGGGCAAAGCTTATTAAAAAGATGTATGACTCTTGTGGAGTTAAAACTTTTATTTCTAGAATAGATCACAATGATTATTTTGAAATAACAGAATTACTCAAAGGAAAGCTTGTCCTTGCCGTTGGGAATAGTGGAGTTGGCAAGAGCACATTTTTAAATCAATTTGCTAATGAAAACATTCAAAAAACAGCAGAGACAAGTAAAAAGCTTGGTAGAGGTAGACACACAACAAGACATGTGGAAATATTTGATTTAAAAGATTTTAAATTGATTGATACACCAGGCTTTGCATCATTAGACATTGGTATACCAAAAGACGGAGATCATATAAAGGACTATTTTAGAGAGTTTGTATCATTAGCCAAGGATTGTAAATTTAATACTTGTAAGCATATTAATGAACCTTCATGTGCTGTTAAAAAAGCATTGCAAAAAGGTGAGGTTTATAAACAAAGATATGAAAGTTATTTGCGATTAGTAAATGAAGTGAAAGAATTGGAGGAGAGAAGATGGTAAGAATTGCACCAAGTGTTTTAAGTTGTGATTTTCTAAATCTTGGAAGAGATATCAAGATGATGGAAGATGCAGGAATTGATATTCTTCACATGGATATCATGGATGGTATGTTTGTTCCTAATATTAGCTATGGACCAATGATATTGGAGCAAATAAGAAAGAAATCGAATATAAGCTTTGATGCTCATTTAATGATTATGGAGCCAAATAGATATTTCGATATTTATAAAAATATAGGTGTAGAATATTTAACAATTCACGCTGAGGCTTCAACACATCTTGAAAGAGATCTAAATCATATTAGAGAATTGGGTGTGAAAGCAGGGGTTGCACTTAATCCTGCAACATCACCTGAAGTTTTAAGATATGTAACAGATGTTGTGGATCTTGTTTTAGTAATGAGTGTTAATCCTGGATTTGGTGGACAAAAATTCATACCATCTGCTCTTAGAAAAATTACTGAAGTTAGAAACATGCTAGATAAATATAATTCAAATGCAATTATCGAAGTTGATGGTGGAATAACAGCTGACAATGTTTTAGAAATAAAAAAAGCAGGAGCTGATATGGTTGTTAGTGGATCTGGATTATTAAAGGGCAATTTTAATGATAATTTAGATAGATTCAAGAAGGAATTATGCAAGCTCTAATTGTTGGTGCAATGTTAAATGATTCGAAATGGTTAAAGAAAATCATTTCAAGATATGATTTTGTGATTGCTGTTGATAAAGGTGCAGAATGTTTTTATAATTCAAATCTTATTCCCAATGAATTAGTTGGAGATTTTGATTCAATAAATCAAGATATACTATCATATTTCAAATCAAAGAATTTAGAGATAAAATCTTATAATATTGACAAAGATGAATCCGACTTAGAGCTTGCCATAAATATGGTAAAAGATTATAAGAGAATTGATTTCACAGGTGTTCTGGGTGGTAAAATTTCACATGAAATTATAAATTTAAATATTTTATCAGGACTTAAGAATAAAGACAATCGTGTATCTATAAGAGAACCAAATGTAAGGATTGAATTTTTATCTGATAAAGATGTATTAAAAATTCCGGCTGGATTAAGAGTAAGTATAATTCCTACAAATGATAATGCTTCCTATGTATCGTTAAAGGGTTTCAAATGGAATTTAAAAAAACATTTATTAAAAAAAGCGTCATCTTTGACGCTTAGCAATGAAACAATATCTGATTCTTATGTAAAAAACTATGGAGAAAATATAATGGTTGTAATTGAGCCGCTAGAGAAAAAAACAAGGCAAGAAAAAAAGAGCCTCTAGCCCTTTTAGTTTCTTCCTATTTATTGATCTTTCCTAAGCAACTTGTGCAAATTTTGATTCTCTTAGGTGTTCCGTCTTCAACAACGCGAACGTTTCTAAGATTAGGAGCCCAAGATCTTGGGGAGTTTCTGTGGGAGTGGCTAACTTTTTTACCAAATGTTCTGCCTTTTCCACATACATCACATACTCTTGCCATAATTACACCTCCTCTTAATTAACATATATATTTTACAATAAAATCATTCAAAAATCAAGTCTAATAACAAAAAACTTGAATATTATCTCAAAATAATATAAAATAAGAGGGTAGAATACTTTAAAAAAGGAGTTTAAAATGAGTGCAAAAATAATAACTAACGAAGGAAATATTTCTATATCTGATAATGCTGTTGCAACAATTGCTGGTATTTCTGCAATGGAGACATACGGTGTTGTAGGTATGGCTGCAAAAAATGCAACAGATGGACTTTTTGAGTTGTTGAGTTTTAAAAATCTCACAAAAGGTATTAGAGTAACATCAGAAGATAAATCCGTTAATATAGATATTCATATTATAATTCAATTTGGTATAAATATTTCAGTTGTGTCTGAAAACTTGATCGAGAAAGTTAGATTCAATGTTGAAAAACAAACTGGACTTGAGGTAAAAGATGTAAACCTATTTGTTCAGGGAATCCGTACGAACAAATAGGAGGTATTATGGAAAATATAAATTCAAAAATTTTTAAAAATGCAATAAAAAGTGCAGTGGCAAATTTAGATGCCAACAAAGAACTAGTTAACTCATTGAATGTATTTCCTGTTCCTGATGGTGACACAGGTATTAATATGTTCTTAACAATTAAATCTGCAAGTTCTCATGCACTTTCAATAGATTCAAATAGTTGTGGAGAAATTGCAAAGGCACTCAGCAAAGGTGCTCTTATGGGAGCAAGAGGTAACTCGGGTGTAATACTTTCACAAATTTTGAGAGGTTTTTCTCAAGGAATTGATGAATCTGAAAAGATAGATGTTAAAACAATGACAAGTGCTTTGAAGTGTGCGAGAGATGTTGCTTATAAAGCTGTTATGAAACCAACTGAAGGGACTATATTAACAGTAATAAGAGAGATTGCAGAGTTTGCAGAAAAAAATAATAGAAAATTTACTGATGTGAATGAATTTTTTGAAGTTTGTCTCGAAGCTGGTGAAAAATCGCTTGCAAACACACCTAATTTGCTTCCAGTTTTAAAAGAAGCAGGAGTTATCGACTCAGGTGGAAAAGGCTTGATGGTAATTCTTCAGGGTATGTATGATGGCTTCATGGGCAAAGAGATTGAATATACAGTTGAAGAACCAATTAAAGCTTTTGAAGGAGAAATTGAGTTTGATGATAGCATTGAATTTGGTTATTGCACAGAGTTTATGATTCATACAGATTTTGATGATTTAGATATTTTAAAGGCAAGGCTATTAGAAATTGGCGATTCACTTGTATGTGTCAAAAATGATGACATAATTAAAATTCACGTACACACAAATCATCCAGGTACCGCTTTTGAAATTGGTCTTGAATATGGATATATAACAGGTGTAAAGGCTGATAATATGAGGTTACAAAATGCAGAGGTTAGAAGAAAGCATGATGAGCATTTAGAAGGCGAATTTGTTGATCCAAAGGATTTACACAAAAAAGACGCTTTTGTGGTTGTGGCTGCTGGAAATGGTATAGCAGATTTATTCAAGGAATTGGGAGCAGATAAGATTGTTCTTGGTGGACAAACTATGAATCCTAGTGTAGAAGATTTCTTAAAAGCTATTGAAAATATATATGCAGATAATATTTTCATATTACCAAACAATCCAAATATTATATTGACTGCTGAAAATGTATGTGATCTTACAGATAAAAATATTATTGTAATTCCTTCAAGAACAATTCCGCAAGGTATACACGCTATGATTAATTTCGACAGTGATGCTGACCTCAATACAGCAACTGAAGAAATGACAGAGTCATTAAATCATGTTATTAGCGGATCGATAACGTATGCTGTAAGGGATACTGTTGTTGATGGACAAGACATTAAAAAAGGTGATTATATGGCTATTATTGATAAATCAATTGTAGCAAGTGAAGATGACCGTTATAATGTTTTAAAATCGGCAGTAGAGAAATCTATCACCGAAGATACATCTATTATTACTATATTTGCTGGTGAAGAGATTAACGACGCTATTTTAGAAGATGATGTAGAAAGACTTGAGTCTGATTTTCCAGATATAGACATTGAAGCTATAAGAGGAGATCAACCGGTTTACTATTATTTGTTGAGTATTGAATAATGAGTTTAGGGAGCATAAAGGGCTTAGGACCAAAACGTATTAAGTTACTTGAAAAATTAAATATTAGGAACTTAAACGACCTAGTCTTTTATGCTCCTAATTATTATGAAGATAGACAAAATGTTAAGAGTTTAAATGAACTCGTTGATGGCGAAGACGCGCTTGTTTATGTAAGAATAACTAGACGCGAGCCTATAAAAAGATTAAAAAATAAAATGACAATTATAGAATTTACTGCAAGTGATGGGTCAAGAGTCATTAGAATAAATTACTTTAATCAGCCATGGGCAAAAAACAACTTTGAAATAGGTGAATGGTACTATTTATTTGGTAAAATCAAGTTCTTTAAACAAGACATTACAATTTCATCACCAATATTTGGCAAAAAGCAAGACAAGGAATTAGGTTGTATTGTTCCTGTGTATCCGCTTACAAAAGATTTAAGCAATAAAATTTTAAGATTATATATATATGAGGCTATAAAAGCGTGGAATGATTTAAAGTTAGTTCCAAAAGAAATCTCGGATAAATATGGTTTGCCACCTGTTAAAACAATTTTAAAAATGCTTCATTTCCCTGATAATATGGATGAAGCAAATAAAGCTTTATCGATGATGAGTTATATAGAGGCGTTTTGTCTTCAAATCGCAACATCAAACGGAGAAAAAATCTTTAAAAGAACTGGCGGGCAAATAATTAAAGACACCGAAGAGGAGAGAGATTTTCTAAGATGTCTACCTTTTAAATTAACAGAAGGTCAAAAGTCGAGTATAGTTGAGATAAAATCTGATTTGGAATCTGATGTTAAAATGTCTAGACTATTACAAGGTGATGTTGGTAGTGGAAAAACAGTTGTGGCACAGTATGCTGCAATTAAAACGGTTGCATCAGGATTTCAGGTTGCATTTATGGCACCAACTGCAATACTTGCAGAGCAAAATTATAAGAAATTAAAAGTTTTTGGAGATAAATTTGGTTATAGAACTGTTCTTTTAACATCAAACATTTCAAAATCCGAACGAGATGATATTGTTAATGGTTTGCAAGATGGTAATATAGATATAATTGTAGGAACGCATTCTTTATTAAATGATAAAATAAAGTTTAAAAATATTGGATTGGTAGTAATTGATGAGCAGCATAGATTTGGAGTAAATCAACGCAGAACCCTTGCACAAAAGACAGAGGGAATTAATTTATTGTTAATGAGTGCAACTCCAATTCCAAGAAGCTTAGCTTTAATATTATATGGTGAAATGGATATAAGTGAAATTAGAACTATGCCAGAAGGACGAAAAGTGGTTGAAACTTATGCCTTATCTACTAATCAAATTGAAGGGGCACACGAGTTTGCGTTAAAAGAAATTCAAAAAGGTAGACAGGTTTATTATGTATGTCCACTCATAGAAGAAAGTGAATCTATGAATTTAATGTCTGCACAGGATTTGTATAAATCACTAGTTGAGAGATTTTCTGATTTACAAATAGCTCTTGTTACTGGAAAAACTCCAAATGATGAAAAAGATGATATAATGTCAAAATTTTATAATGGTAAAATAAATATCTTAGTATCAACAACTGTAATTGAAGTTGGTATAGACGTTCCTAATGCGACATGCATGATTATAATTAATGCCGAGCGATTTGGTCTTTCTCAGCTTCATCAATTAAGAGGTAGAGTAGGTCGTGGCGATTATAAAAGTTATTGTTTGTTAATTAATGGATCAAAATCTGAGGAGAGTTATACTCGAATAAAAACTATGGAGAGAACTTCAGATGGTTTTGAAATTGCAACTGAAGATTTGCGTCTAAGAGGTCCTGGAGAATTTTTAGGATTAAGGCAACATGGTAGACATAAGCTGAAATTTTTAAATTTTGAAAAAGATATAAATATAATTATAATGGCAAAAAAAGATTTTGAATATTATTATGAACACAAAGATGAGAAAGAATGGAATGAAATCTATAATAATAACACAGAATTTATTGGCGAATACGCAGAGGAGTTAAGCTGATGAGGGTAATTAGTGGTAAATTAAGAGGGATGAAATTATCAGCTCCAAAAGGTTTAACAACTCGACCGACAGATGACATGCTAAAAGAAAATATTTTTAATTTAATTGGACCTATTAAAAAAGATTCTAGGGTTTTAGATTTGTTTGCTGGTAGTGGGCAAATAGGGATAGAATTTATTAGTAGAGGTTCAAATGATGTTGTATTTGTAGATAAAGATTTTTCAGCAATAAAAAGCATTAAATCAAATATGGAAAAGATTGATTTTATAAATTTTAAAATTATAAAGTCAGATGCATTTAAGTACTGTCTCTTATACACATCTGACGCTGC
>CAMYPV010000022.1 GCA_947293975.1 uncultured Ezakiella sp.
AGATGCTCTCAAGAGATATCTTGACTCAGTTTAGGGATAGGGGCGATGAAATTCAGATTCATCCGCTGTCTTTCAAGGAGTTTTCAACTGTATACGAGAATTTTGACAAGGCTTGGGAAGATTATATTGTGTTTGGAGGTATGCCGTATTTAACGAAGCTCACAAGCGTCGAGGAGAAGAGCAGTTATCTTAAAAAACTTTTTGAAGAGACTTATATAAAGGACATTGTGGAGAGGAATAATATCAAAAATGACAGCGAGATTTTGGAACTTTTGATGGATTTCATTTCGTCGGCGATAGGTTCGCTTACTAATCCGCTTAAACTCTCCAATCGTTTTGAGTCTGAGAAGAAAATCAGCATTTCGAGCAACACAATTTCGAATTATTTGTCTTTTTTTGAAGAGGCTTATGTAATTTATAGCGCAAATAGATATGATGTGAAGGGGTCAAGATATTTTTCGACTCCACTTAAGTATTATTTTGCTGACATTGGACTTAGAAATGCCAGATTAAATTTTAGACAGATTGAACAGACGCATATAATGGAGAATATTATTTACAACGATCTTATCAGGAGGGGCTTTAATGTTGATGTTGGTGTCGTTGAATATTTTTCAAACCAAAATCAAAAGACCGAGCGTGTTCAATTAGAGGTGGATTTTGTTGTAAACAAAGGCAATTTTAGATATTATATACAATCTGCATTTTCAATCGATAGCGAAGATAAAAAAGAGCAAGAGAGAAACTCGCTAAAAAGAATAAATGATTCATTTAAAAAAATTATAATCGTAAAAGACAATATAATACCAAGATACGATGAGTTTGGAATTTATTATATCGGCATAAAAGATTTTCTGATGTCGGACGATGTAATTGTATAAAAAACTGCACAAAAATAGCGTCCATGCGTGGACGCTTTTTTATTCTGTGATTTTTTCGCATTTGCTAAAGGTGATGTAGCCCAATACAAATAGGATTACAAGTGTCATAAGTGCGATGTTTTGTTTGCCTGTGATGTCTGTGACGACGGCAATTAAGAATGTGCCAAATATGCTTGCGCCTTTTCCGAATATGTCGAAGATGCCGAAGTATTCGCCGGATTTTTCCGGTGGAATGATTTTTGCAAAATACGAACGTGACAGCGCTTGTATTGCACCTTGAAACATTCCGACGAGTATTGCAAGTATCCAAAACTGTGTTAGGTTTTTAAGTTGCGTTGCAAATACTGTGATGAGTCCGTATGCTATGATGGTGATTTTGATCAAGGTTTCGGTTTTGAATTTCTTTGAAATTCTGCCAAAAATTATCGCACATGGAAATGCCACAATTTGTGTTGCAAGCAGTGCAAGTATAAGTCCGCTTGAATCGAGTCCAAGGCTTTCGCCGTACGCCGTCGCCATATTAATTATGGTGTAGACGCCGTCAATGTAGAAGAAAAATGCGAGCAAGAAATGCTTAATTTTTCTATTTGAACTGATTTCTTTTAGTGTCTTGTAAAGTCTTTTGAAAACGATTTTTGCATTTGTGCTTCTGTTTTCGACGTAGTATTTTTGTTCGTAGGTTTTTAAAAGTGGAAGCGTAAATATCAGCCACCAAAGTCCTGTGATTAAAAATACCAGTATCATTATCGTTTTCATTGATATGCCAAGAAGCGCTTCGCCTTTTGTGACGAGGAGTATGCTTATTATAAATGGCACGCAGCTGCCGATATATCCCCATGCGTAGCCGTGTGAGCTAACCTCGTCCATCCTGTCGTCTGTTGTAACGTCGGTGAGCATTGAGTCGTAAAAGACGAGCGAGCCGTTGAAGCCGATTTTTGTTATGATGAAGATGATTAAAAATAATAACCAACTTGCTGCAAACGGTTGCAAGAAGCAGCCTATGATTCCAATGAATAAAAATATCATAAACATAGGTTTGCGCTTGCCTTTGCTGTCAGAGATTGCACCGAGTATTGGGCTTAGAATTGCGATTACAATTGTGGCGATAGTTACTGCGTAGCCCCAATATGCAAGATAGTCGCTTTTTGATAGCGATCCGCTTGCTATTGATGAGAATAGTATGGGTATGATTGTCGTTGCAAGTAGTACGTATGCGCTGTTTGCAACGTCGTACATAATCCAATTTTTTTCTTGTTTTGTAAATTTAAAATTAAACACCGTTAAAATCCTTTCTAAACTCTTCTGGAGCTTCGCCGCCCTCAAATACATAGCTATAAACCTCGTCAAGGTACTGTGGAGCGCGCTCTACTGCATCTTTGTATAATTTGTCGAGCTTTTCGTTTGAGCTAATGCTTGCCTCAAATGGAATTTGTCTTATTAATTGACCTGAGAAAACTGACAGCCTCAAAATTTTTAAAATTCCAAGTAGCATTGCTTCTTTTTTGGGACCTTTTGATTGAAAAATTGATTTGATCAAACGCATGTTCCTGATGCTTTGATAGAGTAGCTCCTTTGAAACGTCGGGATTGTGTGCATAAATCGGGTAGATGTATTCAGCAATTTCAGGTCTTGGCAACAGCTTCGACTGCAAGAGTTTGTTTTCGTCTTCGCCATTTTGTCTGATATAAAATCTGTCGAGTTCGCTTTCAATGTCAAAATGCGTGTAGTCTTTTGTTGTGATTGCGTCAACAGTTGGGTGTAGCATAGTGTCCAGCAAAAAGTGACAGCACAGCCCAAAGAAATACGCATTTGATGGTGAGTGTACGCCGAGTTTTAAAATATTGTAGTTCGCCTCGTCAACAAGAGTTTTGAAGCTCTCGTCATGCATTACTATGCCAGGATTTGTGCCTTTTAAGGCCGATGCTAGATGGAAGAAAAATAAATCCGGCCCCTGATTTCCAAATACAAAAAGCTCTTCATTTTGCTTGATGATGTCTTGAATATTTGGCGAAAGTTTTGGAATTATATTTTTCCCAAAATTGTAATGTGTGTAAAAACTTGGCATTAATCCTCCTTATATAAAGCATGATTTAAATGCTTATTAATCGATGTCATCACGTCTAAATCCACGTCCACGCACTTCAGCAAGATCGCTGATGCCGATGAATGCGCCTTCGTCGATTGAGTTAATGAGATTTTTTAATGTGGCAATTTCGCGATTTGAAATTACAAGATAAAGCACTTTTGTGTCGCGTCTGCTCCAACCGCCCTCTGCCTTTAAAAATGTAACGCCACGACTCATCTGTTGATTAATTGCCTTTGCAATTTCATCGTTCTTGACGCTCATGATGTTTACCGCTTTTAGCTCGCCCTTGCCAAGTTGAATTTTATCAAGCACTTGATAGGACAGATACATTGCAATAATTGTGTACGCAGCACGCTCAATGCCAAATAGATACGCACCTGTGCTGATTACAATCGCGTTTAGCATCAACAGAGCTGAGCCGATTTGCATATTGTATTTCTTTTTCATAACTGCAGCGACAATGTCAAAGCCACCTTGACAGCAGCCGTTTTTAAACAAAATTCCCATTGCAGTTCCGTTTACAACGCCACCCACAATTGCAGAAAGCAGCGGGTCGTCAAATGATACATATTGTGAAACGTTGCGAAATACAATCATCGCAAGTGATTGCACAACAGTGCTTATAAATGTGTAGATCAAAAACTTTTTGCTAAGCGTTCTCAGTCCAAACAAAAACAGTGGCAAGTTGAGGACGAAAACAGAAATACCAGCAGAAATTCCAGTGATATATTGAAGCATAATCGAGATACCACCGATGCCGCCGCTCAAAAACAAATGCTTTGTGTAAAATGCGTTTACGCCAAATGCAAACAAAATATTTCCGATAAAAATTGCAAAAAGCTTTCGCTTCATATCGTTTGTATCGCCAAAAAGTTCCAAAAGCTTTGGATTTGGCTTATAGTAAATTACTTTATTTTCCATAGTTTAAAATCCATTCTGAATTTAAAAACATATCTGTAAACTCAAGCGCCTTAACAAGCATTGAGTGAGTTGAATTGTCAATTACAATATGTTTTATATATTTTTTCTCCTTGTAAAAAGGTTTTAAAACTGAAACAGTCTCAACATTAAATTTTGCCGGCACAACTTCATCAAGCGCGCCGTCAACAAGTAGTATTGGGCGATTTTCGAGCCTTGATAAATTTTCGGCGGGGCTGTAATATCTCATCTCGTCACGATATTTTTTAACATCATCGGCTGTGTAATTGTTTTCGATTGCAACCCAGTCGATGAATTTTAAATAATCAAGCACGCCATTGTAGCACACGAGTTTGCCCACAGGGTTTTTGATAAAAGCACCTGCAGAAGCCATTGCACCCATTGAATGCCCGGCAAATATAATATCGTTTGGATTGTAGCCCTTTTTCTCTGCAACATAGTTGACGATGCTTGGGCTTTCGGTGATGGTTTGCACCAAAACTTTTAGCATTGACTCTAAGTCGTTTGCGCTCGTGATGTCGTATTCAAAACGTCGAGAGCCATGACCCATTTGCTCGACCACAAATACCTCGTAGCCAAGGCTTGCCAAAATCCTTGCCCTAAACATAGACTCTGATCTGGAACTTGTGTAGCCGTGATAGTAAATGATGGCGCCATTTGCTTTATAGCTCATCGGAGAAATCTCGGTAACATCTATGCCGTTGATTTTTATGTCCATTTCTAAATAACCATTAAAACTCATAACTCACCTCGTAGTAAAATCTATTTTATCATAGCCATATATTTCTAATGCCTGATTGATTTTCGAAAAAACTTTTGAACCGAAAAAACCCCTGCGTGCCGAAAGCGGAGAAGGGTGAGCCGATTCGATTATGGTGTGATTTTCATCAATAAAAGGAATCAAAGACTGCGCCTGTTTGCCCCAAAGCACAAAAACAATAGGCTTTTCGTGTTCTGATAATTTTTCCAAAACAAAATTGTTAAACCTATCCCAATTCAAAAACTTATGACTCATAGGCTCGCCGTCGCGCACGCTAAAACTTTTGTTCAAAAGAAGTACGCCTTGCTCCGCCCAATGTGTAAGGCTGGGGCAAGTGTTTACAATGCCAAGGTCATCCTCTAGCTCTTTAAAAATATTTTTTAAAGACGGCGGAATTTTTGCATCAGGCTTTGTGCTAAACGCAAGTCCATCAGCAACGCCCCTTGTGTAGTATGGATCTTGTCCCATTATGACAACCTTAACATCTTTGTATGGAGTTAGATTAAACGCACGAAACATATCCTTTTTTGAAGGATACACATCGTAATGTTCACGCTCCTTGTCAAGCTCATTCATTAAATTTTTAAAATAATCACTTTGTATAACGGGTTTTAAGACCTCATTCCAATCATTTTCAAAATATTCCATAGTTAAATAATATCACAACAGTCTAAATATTTCCACTTATAAACGCCATTATAAAAAATATTTAACAATCAAAACAACAAAAATTTTTGCGAAAAAAAACAGCCTTTAAAGGCTGTGATTTTTTATTTCTTGAGTGATTCGAATTCTCTCTTCTTTTTGACAACTACATTTGATAGTAGCAATATACCAATGATATTTGGTAGAACCATTAGTGCGTTGAAGAAGTCTGAGAGATCCCATACAACTGGAACTGACAAAACTGTACCTGCAACAACAGCAAGTGCAACCAAAATTCTAAATGGTGTTAAAGCTTTTTCGCCAAATAGATACATGATGTTTGATTCACCAAAGTAGTACCAACCAACGATAGTTGTAAATGCGAAGAAGAGTAGTGAAACTGCTAGGAAAATTGTTCCTGCGTTTCCGAATGCAAGTTCAAAACCTTTTTGTGTAACTGCAGCACCTTCTATACCAAGCTCAGCAGAAACTGTGTGTGCGCCTGGAAGCAAGATTACAAGTGCAGTCATTGTGCAGATGATGATTGTGTCAACAACAACACCAGCCATAGCAACAAGGCCTTGGTTTACTGGGTGAGCAACGTCAGCAACTGCGTGTGCGTGAGGTGTTGAACCCATACCAGCTTCGTTTGAGAAGAGTCCACGTGCAATACCAAGACGCATTGCTTCTTTCATCGTCGCCCCTGCGATACCGCCGGCAACAGCTGAAACGCCGAATGCACTGTCAATGATTAATTTTAATGTTGGAATTACATTTGCTCTAAACTTGAAGATGATTGCAAAACCTGCGATGATAAAAATAATTGCCATTACAGGAACAACCATTTCAGCAAATTTAGAAATTCTTTGAATACCACCAACAACAATTGCTAAAACTAAAATTCCAAGTACAACGCCAACAGCGATTGGTGGAATGTTAAACGCAGCTTTAAGTGATGTTGCAATTGAGTTTGATTGAACCATATTACCTGCAAGTGGAAGAGCAAGAATGATAAATACTGAGAATAACGCAGCTAGCACTTTTCCTAGAGTTTTATTTTTCAAACCCTTTGACATGTAATATGAAGGTCCACCGTAAATCTCGCCATTTTCCTCTTGACGATAAACTTGTGCAAGAACAGCTTCTGCAAAGATTGTGCTCATACCAAGAATTCCTGATACCCACATCCAGAAAACAGCACCAGGACCACCTGTCATAATAGCTGTAGCAACACCAGCAACATTACCTGTACCTACTTGAGCGGCAATAGCTGTTGCCAATGCAGCAAATGAGCTTACTTCACCTTTTTGATCTGGAGTTTTCTTTTTAAATATTCCGCCAAAAGCTTCTTTCATTGCTTGTCCAAGCTTAAAAATCTGAGGGAAGCCAAGTCTTACTGTAAAGTATAAACCTGCACCTAACAATGCCCACAGCAAAACATAATCCCATAAAAATCCTGCCATGGATACAATAATTTCTAACATAATATCCTCCTACTATAGTAATTTTTTGTCGTATATGTAATCTATACGTTAATTATATTTTAACAGACTAAACTGCTAGAAGTCAAGTTATTTTAATACTTTTGTAACAATTTGCCTATTCAAAAACCTTATAAGGTATATAAAAGTTATAGATAAAAATAAAAAAATTAATTTATAATTGAATTTTTTCACCGACAAACACGCGTCGCAATCATAAAAATCGTTTTTATCAACACGATTACATATTATACAATAAGAAGAAAAAATAGAGATGACTTGCATCTCTATTTTTGAGCTGTATATAAATTATAAAATTCAGATTTGTTATTCATAATTTCATCAAAGACGCCTTGTTCAACGAGCTCTCCATTTTTTAATACAATGAAGTAATCAGCGTTTTTAATTCCTTGGAGTCTATGCGTTGTGAAAAGCGAAATGCTGTCGCTACTCCAATCCATGACGCGTGTCCAGAAATCACGCTCGCTGATTGGGTCGAGTGCGGATGATGGTTCATCAAAAATCCTTGCGCTCGAGTCTTTGTAAAACGCACGCGCCGTTGCAATTTTTTGCCATTCACCACCAGAAAGCTCTGTGCCATCCTCATACAATTTGCCCAGATGCGAATAAATGCCATTTTTGAGTTTCTTTAAAACGTCATCTGCTCCGCTGTGATTTATTGCAAATTGCAATTTACTTTCATCGATTGGATTAGTCGTGTCGGAGATGGATATGTTTTCGACGGCAGTAATTTCAAATCGGTTGAAATCTTGATAAAGTATTCCGAATTCCTTGCGTAGAGATTTCAAATCGTATTCCTTTATATTTGTGTTATTAATTAAAATCTCGCCGTCGGTCACATCATAAAGCCTTAACAAGAGCTTTAAAAGCGTGGTTTTGCCGCTGCCGTTAATGCCGACAAGCGCAACTTTCATCGGATAATTTATTTTGAAACTAATATTTTTTAAAGCGTAGTCGTCTCGTCCGTCATATTTGAAGCTGACGTTTTTAAACTCGATTGATTTTACATCGTCCAGTTTTTTGTTGCCACTATACATATTTACATCTTGATCCAAAAACTCAAAATAGTTTCCCATAAAGAGATTTGTCTCTAACAAAAGCGCCCCTTCTTGCACAAGTGTAATCGAAGATGTTCCTGTGTAAATCACATAGCTAATAAACAGCGCAAGGCTACCAATACTAAACTCTCCGTTTAGGACGCGCCCTACAAAGAACAAAATCGTAAGGGCAATCAACACAGCGCCAACTATTGCCATTAAAACGGATGAAATGCCTTTTTTGCGGCGATCACGCTTTGTGACTTTGTAAATTGACTCGAAAGTATCTTCATAATCTTTTTGAATTTTTTTGCCAAAGCCAAATGAAATTCTTTCCTTCGCGTACTCGCGTTTAAGCAAAATGTCTGAGAAATATCTCAGTAGCTTTGCAAGTGGGCTGCGAGTCACTGTGTTTTCGTAGGCTTCAATTTGCAATTTGTAAAGCAAAACACTTTGAGGAATGAGAGACAAAATCATAACAAGCGGAATCCACACTCTAAACGTCGCAAGCTGTATCATCATCAAGGCCAATGTTAAAATGCTTCTAAAAACCGAAAGCGTGTAGACCAATAAATTTATCGGTCTCCAACTTACTTCGTCTTGTATAAGCTCTATTCTATCGTAATAATTTGGGTCTTCAAGAATTTCCAAATGATTAATGGTGTTTATTTTGTTTTGAAGATCGCTATTTACTTTTTTGATGAGTTGATCTGTCAGGTCTCCTTGCAAAAACATGGTGACAGGACCACTTACAAGATTAATTAAAATTGCAACGAGAAATGGTGCAAAGACTATAATTGCGTCCTTGACGCTTGTAAAATCTTTTGCATTATCGATGAATCTTGCAAGAGAGTTTTGTTCAAGTATCGGCACAAAACTCATCATAATAAGCACAAAACTCAGCGTCAAAAACACAGAAGGCTTGCTATTAAAAATAAGTTTTATAGAACGAAAAAAGTTTTTTGTCTGCTTCATATAATCCCCCTTTGCTTTAAGAATATTTTTATTACACTATAGATTTATTATAACACAACAATTAATTTTTGCACAAATAATTTCACGCAAATCAATTTCGGAACTCGAAAGATGTTGCATTTTTATTTTAACACTGGTATAATTTAATTGTTGACAAATATTATCAATAATAAAGGAGGATTTTATGGATAGAGAAATTACCAAAGATATGCTAAAAAAATTCAAACAAAGCTATCAAGATAATTTTTGCGAGGCCGCACAAAATATGGTAGCCACAGTTGGCATTATGGATGCGTCGATTGACAATTTGCTATTGCAAAAAAATCCAAATGTTTTTTCAAATGAATTAAAAATTGGCAGAATGACAAATCAAAAACAATCTGGTCGTTGCTGGATGTATGCAGGTTTGAATACGATTAGAGTTAATATGATGAAGAAATGGAATTTAAATGATATTCAGTTCTCACACAGTTATCTTTATTTCTTTGATAAACTTGAACGTGCAAATCAATATCTTGAAGATGTTATTGCACTTAAAGACAAAGATCTTGACGATAGATTAAATAGAAGCGTTTTATATTGGGCAGCAGACGATGGTGCTTGGTGGACAACATTTGCAAGACTCATCAACAAATACGGTATTGTGCCTGAATATGTTTTCCAAGATTCTAAAAACGTTTCAACAACAAATACTTTGATTGCAAACTTAGACACACGTCTAAAAATTGCTGCAAAGGATATTAGAAATGCTTACAAACAAGGCAATGAAGAAGCTATTGACGAAATTAAAGAACAAGCTTTAAAAGATGTTTACAAGATTACTGCAATTTCTCTTGGCGTTCCATCAAAGAGATTTGATCTTATTTTAAAAGATAAAGACGGCAACAAAATCGAAAGAAGAAATATTTCTCCAAAGGAATTTTTCAACGAATTTATTGCTGACGACATTAACGAATATGTTGAACTTGGTTGTTATCCTGGCAAAAATAAAGAAGAAAATGTTCTTTATGAAAGAGATTTCATTCAACAAAGAATCGGTGGCAGCCTTCAATATGTAAATATTTCCATGGACAGAATGAAGGAAATCGTTGTAAATATGCTTGACGCTGGCGAAGCTGTTTGGTACGCATGCGACGTTGGAAAAGACTCGCTCGTTTCAAGAGATGGTCTTGGCACAGGTCATTTGGTTTACAATTTGTTAAACAGAGATGCTTTGTTTAATATCGACACTGAATGCACAAAGGTTGAACGCATGATTACAGGCGAATCAAATGCAACTCACGCAATGGTTATTGTTGGATACGACAAGACAAATGACGGATTAAAATTCAAGGTCGAAAACTCATGGGGCGAAAAAGCTGGTATCAATGGATATCTAGTAATGGACGAAGCATGGTTTGAAAACTACGCTTTTGAAATTATTCCTAAAAAGAGCTTCTTAAATCAAGATGAATTAAAAGCTCTTAACAGCACTCCAATTAAGCTATTGCCTTGGGAATTATAGGAGGTTTGTATGAAACAATTAAGTATTGATAAAATAAATGAATTTGAATCTGAATTTTTAAAAGACAAAGGAAATCTTGTTCGTATGAATGCAGCAACATACAACGGACTTCAAAATGTTGTTGTTGATATTAACAGATTAAAAGAAGAACCTTTCAGATTTAATGTTGATATTGAAAATGGTGAAATCACAAATCAAAATAGATCTGGCCGTTGCTGGATGTTTGCTTCTCTTAATGTTATGAGAAATATTGTGATGAAGAAATTAAATCTCGAAAACTTTGAACTTTCACAAAGCTATCCACTTTTCTGCGACAAATTAGAAAGAAGCAATTACTATCTTGACGCTGTAATCGAAAAGGCAAAAGAGCCAATCGAAGACAGAGAAATGTGCTTTTTAATGGATGAACTTCTTGGCGATGGCGGACAATGGGATATGTTTGTAAACTTGGTTAAAAAATACGGCGTTGTTCCAAAATACGCTTATCCAGAAACTGCAACATCATCATCAACAATTCAACTTAACAAATACCTTTGCAAACTTCTTAGAAAATACACAATCGTTTTAAGAAACGCAGTTAACGAAGGCAAGTCTAAAAAAGAAGTTGGAGAAATCAAAGAAGAAGCAATGCAAGGCGTATACAATGTTTTAACTGCAACACTTGGAAAGCTTCCTGAAAAATTTGACTTCATCGCACACGACAAAGATCACAAATTGATCGAAGACAAGGGCATGACTCCACACACATTCTTCAAGAAATACGTTGGAATGGAAATTGATGACTATGTTTCACTCATCAACTCTCCAACAGAAGACAAGCCATTTGAAAAGACTTATACAATTAAATATCTAGGAAATGTTGTTGAAGGCAAAATCGTAAAGCACTTGAACTTACCAATTGAAGAACTCAAAAAAGCAGCTGTTGCTCAATTAAAAGACAATATGCCTGTATGGTTTGGTTGCGACGTTGGAAAGGCAAGATATAGCGGAGACAAAAAGGCAATCCTTGATACAAAGGTTTCTGATTATGAAAAACTATTCGGCATTAATCTTAAAATGTCAAAGGGCGACGCACTTGATTATTTCCAATCAGTGATGACTCACGCAATGACATTTACAGGTGTTGAACTTGACGGCGACAAGGCTATTAGATTTAAAGTCGAAAACTCATGGGGCGAAAAATTTGGTTATGACGGACATTTCACAATGACAACTGATTGGTTTGACGAATATGTTTACCAAGTTGTTGTTAACAAAAAATATCTACCAAAGAAATTCCAAAAAGCATACGACAAAGAACCTGTTGTATTAAAACCATGGGATCCAATGGGATCACTTGCTTAATAAAATTTTTGACGCACTCACATATGTGGGTGCGTTTTTGATTGCAAAAAATCTCGTCTAAAATATTGACCGCAAGCTAAATTATTATAATCAAAAGTTATTGAATTATGTCGATTATATGTTATAATAATTTTTGATATGTAATTGATAATACTTTGCATTAAGGATGGTTATATGAAAGACATAGAAAAAATTGATGAGATAGAACAAAAGAGGAAGGGCGAAATTGAAATCTTGGATACAATGATCAAACTGTATTGCAAGAAAAATCACGGAGGCGACTCGCTGTGCGATGAGTGCAAGTCGGTATTTGACTATGCAACGCTTCGCATCAACAAATGTCCGCACATACTTACAAAGACTTTTTGCTCAAGCTGCAAGACTCATTGCTACAAGCCCGAGATGAGAGAGAAAATCAAAAAGATTATGAAATTTTCGGGGCCACGCATGATGCTCTATCATCCTGTGCTTGTTATTCGCCATATTATTGATGGCATTAAATCTAAAGTTTAAAATTTATACTTATATCTAGGGGGAAATATGATTAAAAAAAGATTGATAGAATTGCTTGGCGATTCAAAAAAATACATCTACCTTAGCGTTTTGTTTAAGTGGATGGCGCTTATAAGTCAGATTGCAATTGTATATGCATCGGTCAATCTTATCAAGTTGGTTTTTGAAGGAAGTTTTGAAACGGCGCTTGTCTTAAAACAATTGGGAGTGTTTATGCTTGCACTTGTGCTTAGAGTTGCAAGCGAAAAACTCATTATAAAATCATCTTATATGTCGTCAAGAGATGTCAAGAAGATTTTACGAAACAAAATATTTGACAAATTGGAGCGTATCGGCTCAAACTACAGCGAATCTGTAAGCACAGCCGAGGTTGTGCAGATGACGACAGAAGGCGTTGAGCAATTAGAGATTTATTTTGGACAGTATTTGCCGCAGTTTTTTTACAGTATGATTGCGCCTATTACACTTTTTGCGGTGATTTCATTTATCAGCGTAAAAGTTGCGACGATTTTACTAATATGCGTGCCTTTGATACCGGTGTCGATTGTGATGGTACAGAAATTTGCAAAAAAACTTTTGGGCAGATACTGGAACACATACACATCGCTTGGAGATAGCTTTTTGGAAAACCTGCAAGGCCTCACGACTTTAAAAATCTACAAGGCCGATGAATACAAGGCAAAAGAGATGGACGAAGAGGCGACAAAGTTTAGACGCATCACGATGAAAGTGCTTGTTATGCAGTTAAATTCAATCAGCGTGATGGATATCGTTGCGCTTGGGGGCGCTGCAATCGGGATGGTATTTGCAATTCGCGGTGTGATGGCTGGAAGCATCTCGATTTTTGGAGCGTTTTTTATAATACTGTTGTCGGCGGAATTTTTTATACCGATGAGAATGCTCGGCAGTTTTTTTCATATTGCGATGAATGGGATGGCTGCAAGCGATAAGATTTTTGCACTACTAGATTTACCTGAAACAAAAGACGGCACACAGTCGATTGATGCAAGCGATTTGACTATGAAAATCGAAAACTTAAATTTCTCGTACGATGAGTCGAGGCAGATTTTGAAAAATATAAATATGATTTTTGACAAAAACTTCGTGGCAATTGTCGGAAAATCCGGCTGCGGCAAAAGTACAATTGCAAAAATTTTGTGTGCAAAGCTGAAAAATTACTCGGGCGAGCTTAAGATCGGCGCTGTGGATTTTCGCAATGTAAAAAAGAGCAGCTTGATGGAAAATCTGACGAGCGTAACGCACAATGCTTATATCTTTAAAGGCACAATTCGCGATAATTTAAAGATGGCGGGACAGATAAGTGACGGCGATATGCTAAAAGCGATTGACATTGTGAATCTGACGAGCCTTATTGACGAGCGTGACGGCCTTGACACCGAGATTTTGGAGGGCGGCTCAAACTTGTCGGGCGGCGAAAAGCAACGCCTTGCACTTGCGCGTGCAATCTTAAAAAACAGTCCGATTTATATTTTTGACGAGGCGACTTCAAATGTCGACGCAGAGAGCGAAGATATTATTATGAACGCAATCAAGGAGCTTGCTAAGTCAAAGAAAGTTATAATGATTTCGCACAAGCTCTCAAATATTGTGGACGCGGACAGGATTTACTTTATGGAAGATGGAAAAATTCTAAACTCAGGCACACATGATGAGTTGATTGTAAATTGCGCCCAGTACAAAGAGATGTATAATCATCAGCAAAGCCTTGAAAATTACGGGAGAAACGACAATGAATAGACGTAGCGGATTAAAAATAATGTTAAAACTAATCGGGCTTGTAAAACCCCTGTTTCACATAATGGCGATTGCGATAATCTTCGGTGTGCTAGGATTTTTGTGCGCGATTTTTATATCGATACTCTCATCGGCTGCGGTTTTAAAAATAGCGGGACATTCTGAAATTCTTTTCGGCAATATCTCAATCGAAAAATTGATCACAATTATAATTCTAATTGCGATTTTGCGTGGATTTTTGCACTATATAGAACAGTATTCGAACCATTTTATTGCGTTTAAACTGCTTGCAATCATCAGACACAAAGTGTTTCGAGCGCTTAGAAAACTTGCGCCTGCAAAGCTCGAGTCAAGAGACAAGGGCAATTTGATTTCGGTCATCACGTCCGATATTGAACTCTTGGAAGTTTTTTATGCACACACGATTTCGCCGATTGTAATTGCATTTATCACATCACTTATAATGATAATATTCATTGCAAAGTACAGCGTGTATGCGGCGATTTTTGCGGCGGCTGTGTACTTTACAATTGGATTTATAATTCCTATGATAAATGGCAAACGCGGCAAGAAAATCGGAATGGATTACAGAAACAGCTTTGGAGATTTAAACAGCTTCGTGCTTGAATCTCTAAGAGGGCTTGACGAGATAAATGGCTTCAATTACAACGACAAGCGAAATGAAATACTGAACAAAAAAACGGACGAGCTGTCTGTAAAGCAAAAGAAATTGTCAAATATTATGTCAAAAGAACGCGTCAGCACATCTGTTGCGATTTTGGTTTCGTCAATGGGAATGCTACTCTTGATGGCGACATTATACAAAAATGGCGTCGTAAACCTAGAGTCTGTAATCATACCGACATTTGCACTCATGGGTTCGTTTGGACCGGTTGTGGCGCTTTCGAGCTTGTCGAACAATCTAAACCAAACGCTTGCAAGTGGCGAGCGCGTGCTTTCACTCTTGGAAGAAAAGCCAATCATAGAGGAAATTGCCGACAACGAGAACCGCAACCTCGAGTTTGAAGGCATCACGCTTGATAATATTTCATTTAAATACGACGATGAAAAAATCATCGACGATATGACATTTGCAATTAAAAAGGGCGACACAGTTGGCATTTACGGAAGAAGTGGCTCAGGCAAGTCGACACTCTTAAAGCTCATAATGAGATTTTGGGACATAGATGGCGGCGAGTTAAAAATCTCCGACGTTAACATTGACGAGATACCAACAAGCACGCTTCGAGACCTCGAGAGCTATGTAACGCAAGAGACTCATATATTTCAAGGCAGCATCAAGGACAATATTAAAATCTCAAAGCTAGATGCAACTGACGAAGAGATTGTCGAGGCCGCAAAAAAAGCAGCGGTGCATGATTTTATCTCAAGCCTTCCAAATGGATACGATGCAAAAGTCTCTGAGCTTGGTGAGAGCCTGTCGGGTGGCGAAAAACAACGCATAGGCATTGCGAGAGCGTTTTTGCATAACTCATCGGTGATACTTCTTGACGAACCAACAAGCAATCTCGACTCGCTAAACGAAGGGATAATTTTAAAATCTCTCAAAGAATTTAGAGATCAAAAGACGATAATAATTGTGTCGCATCGTAAATCGACACTTGGCATTGCAAATAAAATTCTAGAAGTAAGTAGAGATTAATCAATAAGTCTCGTGGACTTTTTAAAACTTGCAAAAAATAAAGCCGAGGAGTATAATAAATGTGCAATTAAAAATAAATTTAAGCTCATACGGTTTGGGGGAGAATTTTATAAAATTGTGCTGGCAGCGTCTAGCTGATTTTAAAGAAAATTTTTAATTTGATATGTAAAATTTTTAGGAGTCTCCAAGATTTTTGGTGACTCCATTATTTTTTGGGAGGTAAATTTAAATGTCTGCGTGGTCGATGAGGTCTCATCGTTTGTGGGGGACTGAGCGATTCATATATATGCTATACACCTTTTGAGTTTTAGACTCGTAATTTTTTGATGTAGTAATTTAGGCAATTAAAAAGAAAGGTGTATTATGAAAAGATTTTTTAAATTTACAATTCCATCAATCATGTCGATGTGGGCGTACGCGCTCTACACAATGGTTGACGGATTTTTCGTGGCAAATTATGTTGGCGAAGTTCAGTTTGCGGCAGTTAATTTGTCGATGCCAATTGTGACGAGTTTCTTTGCAATTGGAATGTTATTAAGTGTTGGAGCTCAGGCAAGAGTCGGTTACAATCTTGGCCTTGGCAATCGAGATAAGGCGAATAAAATTTTTACAACAGCGTTTGTAACGCTGGTCGGTGTGGGGATTATATTTTCAATAATTTTGATGCTGTTTTTGGATAAAATACTCTACATCTTAGGTGCAGACAACATGACCTATCAGTACGCAAAAGAGTACCTGAGTGTAATTGTGCCGTTTGGATTATTTTTTATGACAACGTATCAATTTGAAACGCTTGTTAAAGTTGACGGATTTCCGATTGTAACAGCTATATCGGTATTCGTGGCAGCAATTACAAATATACTCTTGGACTATGTGTTCATAGTGCCATTAAAAATGGGTGTCTATGGAGCAGCACTTGCAACGGGCATTGCGCAACTTGTAAGCACGATTATGCTCTTAACACATTTTTTACGTAAAAAAGGCAGACTAAAATTTTCAAAGACTGTAGATTTTTCGTATCTCAAAAGAATTATACCGCTTGGCGTTGGCGAGGCGGTAAACGAAGTTGCAATCGGCTACACAGTATTTTTGTTTAACACAACGCTCTTAAAAATGATTGGACCCGACGGATTAATAATCTATGCGGTCATATCTTATATATCGATATTTGCACAAGTCACAATGGCAGGGATTGCCCAAGGATTGGCGCCAATTTTTAGCGTGGACTATGGCAGGAAAGATTATAAAAGCATATCACGGACAATATTGGCAGGATTTTCGTTTATATTTATAATCAGCATAATATTTAAAATCATCGGCACATTTTTCTCGGAGCCAATTGTAAAATTATTTTTGGAAGAAGGCTCAAGCGTAAAGTACAAGACAATGGAAGCGCTTGGAATGTATGCGACGTCGTATTTATTTGTGGGCATAAATGTAATGCTCGTAACGCTATTTGCAAGCCTTGGCAAAAGCAAATGTGCAATATCAGTGTCGTTGATGCGCACGCCGATATTTATCACAATAGTAATGTGGATATACGAAAACTTTATCGGCGGAAAATTCATCTGGAATGTAATAACAATTTCAGAAGGAATCACATCAATAATAGGAATAATATTACTTTACAATGTCATTTTAAAATTATTAAGAGTAAAAAGAGAAAAAATTGCGTAAATTAAAATTAATGGGTATAATAATTTTTGAGGAGGCATTATGGAACTAGATTTTATAAGCGTATTTTTTGCAGGATTTGCATCATTCATCACACCCTGCGTACTACCGATGATACCAGTGTATCTGATGTATTTGACAGGTGCGATGGACGTTGAATCCATACAAGAAGATTGGAAGAAAACATTAAGCCGCAGCCTTGCATTTGTCCTTGGCTTTACGATTGTATTCGTACTTATGGGACTAACTGCAACCGCATTTGGAAGATTGCTATTTAGAAACAGAGAAATAATGAGAAAAGTCGGATCGATACTCATCATATTCTTTGGACTTGCAATGCTAGGCGTAATAAGATTGCCACAATTTGGCGAAGGCAGACGCATGAAAGACGCAAGCGGATTCATCTCAAGCGTTTTAATGGGAATGGCATTTTCAATCGGATGGAGCCCATGCTTAGGACCAGTATTAGGCGCAGTGCTTGCCTATGCATCAAACCAACAAACCATGCTAAGAGGAGCATTACTATTACTTGCATACTCAGTTGGACTTGCAGTACCATTTGTACTATCAGGATTTTTTGCAGGCAAAATCATGAATTGGATCAACAAATTCTCAAATGTAATCAAATTTATACCAAAAATTGCAGGCGTATTATTGATAATTTTTGGCGGATTGATGTTTTTTGATAAACTCGCATTCCTGTCAAATTTATAAAATAAAACAAAAAAGGAGAACAATATGAAACAACTAAAAAGATATTTATTGGCAGCCTTTATTGCAGCATCATTAGTATTCACAGCATGCAACAAAGACACAGCAAAACCAGCTGAAGAAACAAAAGTCGAAGAAAAAGCAGATCAAGCAAAGACAGACGAAAAGACAGACGAAAAGAAAGACGAAAAAGCTGACAAAAAAGAAGAAAAAACCGAAGAAGAAAAGAAAAAAGAAGAAGAGGAACGCATGGCAAAACGCACACAATACATCGAAGCCACAAAAAATGCGTACTCAGAAGAATACACAGAGCTAGAACATGGCGACAACCCAGAAGTTGGACAAGCATCAGTTGACTTCACAGTCAAAACCGTAGACGGCAGCGACCAAGAAGTAAAACTAGACCAAATCCTAGCATCAGGCGAATTAGTCCATCTCAATTTCTTCACAACAAACTGCAGATTTTGCGTAGGCGAAATGCCAGACCTAGTAGAAGAAAACGCACGTGACGACGTAAAAGTAGTAGCAATCGGCGTAGGCGAAAAACCAATCACACTAAAAAGATTCGCCGAAGGCCAACAACTAAACCTACCAATATTCTCTGACGAATCAAGAGAAGCAGGAAACGGATACCTAGTAAGCGGCGTCCCAGTACACTATTACATCAAAGACGGCAAAATCGTCGGCAAAATGAACGGCGCATGGAACAAAGCCGTACTAAACTACGTAGTAGACGAATTAAACGCAGGCAACCCAATGCCAGACGAAGCAAAATTACAAGAAGTCTACGAACAAGGCGAAGCAAAATAAAACACCAAAAATATATACTAACAAAAAAGATGATGCCCACGTATT
>CAMYPV010000023.1 GCA_947293975.1 uncultured Ezakiella sp.
CTTATTAACTTATCAATACTTAATTCATTACCATCCCAATTTTTATCAATTAAATACAATGTAGCGGCTTCTTTGATTGAAAGCATTTCCATTTGTTCAGCTTTAACTCTAGCAGATTCTTGGAACTTACCTATCGCAGGAACTGCGATAGCTATTAAAATTGAAATAATAACAAGCACAATAATTAATTCGAGTAATGTAAATCCTTTTAATCTTTTTCTTTTCACAAAATACCTCCAAATTACTTATAACGTTCTAATACTTTTTGATTTATCGTTTTCCAATAAGCTGAAAATAAAATATCATCTGCATATCTTGCAATCATTTTTTTCATATAAACATAAATTTGATTTAAGCTTTCTTTTGACAGTGAAGTTTCTTCAGGCTCTATACCATTTTCAGTAATAACATATTGAGCGTCAAACTTATTATTCATATTCATAATAAAAGGCTTGAGATTCCTACGGCAAAAGGTATTTACTAATTTTTTTATAGCTTCTTTATTCTTTTTTCTTTTAAGAAGTTCTTTTTTTAAGAATTTTTTTGTATCAACAATAATTGAGTCCTTAAATTCGTACTCATATAGATAGTTATTATTTGATAAAGATTCTAAGTCATTTTTAGATAAAGCCAATTCCTCAACTTCATTAATAGAAATCAAATCGTACATACCTTTATCATGTCCAATAATATTAAGTTTAAGATCAAACGAACTCAAATCTTCTTGGAATAATTTTACCATCTTAGTAATGTTCATTATAGAAACGTTATGCTTTCTAAGAATTCTTTTAAAATCATTAGTAAAGCGTCTATAGCTAGTATATTGAAAACCTTGATACGATAGACCTGTTTTAACATCAATAAAGGTATCTAGTCTTAAGGAGCGCCTTTTATAAATATCGCTCTGAGTATTATAGTAATTAATTTGATATTCCATTCGCTCCCCCTCACAAATATATTATACAACATAAAACTAAAAAAATATCGGCTTTTAGCCGATATTTTTGTTAAGAAGATTTAACAAGTTGCAAGATACCGATATGATAAAGATTACAGAACTTGTTGTATTATCTTAATTAAATTATTTCAATTTGTTAATACTATTTCTTCTTTATCAATTTCATTATCTCTCCCACTACGAATGGAATAAATGCAAATGATAGTACAATTTCCCAATCTGTAACCCCTAGAGGGAATGTATCAAAGATTTCGTGTAAAAACGGAATATATAATACTGCTACTAACATCATAAAGCTAATTATAACAGCATAAACCATATTCATATTTGTTGTTATTCCAACTTTCCAAATTGGTCTATCAAATGATCTGCTAGAAAATGCCCTTAGCAATTCACTTGTGATTAACGTAGAAAATACAATTGTTCTTGCGTGTGTTATTGACTCTGGATATAGTTGTCTTGCATAATAAAATGAAAGTAATGTTGCAACACTAATAGCTATTGATTGGAAAAATATAGTGAAGCCCATTTTCTTTGTTATTATAGGCTCTTCTTTTGATCTTGGCTTATCGTTCATAATTCCAGGTTCCCCTGGTTCTACACCAAGTGCAAGTGCAGGCAATGAATCTGTAACTAAGTTTAACCATAGCAAATGGATTGGTTTTAATGGTTCGTCCATACCTAGTAGCATTGATCCAAAGACAAGCAATATTTCACCTATATTACATGATAGTAAAAATGCAACGAATTTTTGAATATTTGAAAATATTATTCTACCTTCTTCAACTGCATTTACAATACTTGCAAAATTATCATCAGTTAGTACAATGTCTGCTGTACTTTTTGCAACATCTGTACCTGTAATACCCATAGAAATACCAATATCAGCTCTCTTTAATGCTAAGGCGTCATTTACACCATCGCCAGTCATTGCTACTATTTCTCCATTTTCTCTTAGGGCCGTTACGATTTTTACCTTTTGCTCAGGACTTACACGAGAATATACTTTGATCTTTTTAACTAATTCATTGTAATCCGCGTCTTCAATTAATGATAATTCATTACCAGAAATTGTTTCATCATGTGATTCACAAATCCCAAGTTCTCTTGCAATTTGATATGCTGTTTCGCGATAATCACCAGTAATCATAACAGTATGAATACCAGCTTTTTTACATTCTTCTATAGCTTTTTTTGCCTCAGGTCTTGGAGGGTCAATCATACCAGTTAATCCGATAAAAATTAATTCTTCTTCATTTTTCTCGATGCTATTATAATCTTCTTTTTTGAAAATTTTAAACGCATAACCTAGAACTCTAAGTGCATCAGATGCGAAATTTGAATTAGCTGCCATGGCTTTATCAAAGTCATCACTTGTTAACTCTCTAAATTCACCATTTGAATAAATATATTTGGATTTTGATAATACAATATCAGGTGCTCCCTTAACATATTGTATTATGTTTTCACCAGCATCATGAAATGTTGACATCATTTTTCTTTCGGAATCAAACGGTATATCATCAATTCTTGGTTGTTCTTCTTCAACTTCTTTTTCCATAAAACCAGCTTTTTCAGCAAAAGTTATCAAAGCTCCTTCGGTAGGATCTCCCATAATTGTATATTGATTATCTTGTTCTATAAGATTAGCATCATTATTTAATATTGCTGCATAGAACATTGCTTTCATATGGTTTAGCTCTTCTTTTGTCATAGCTTCACCATTTCTAGTTATAGTTCCTTCTGGAGCATATCCAGTTCCTGATACATCAAAATACTTATCATCAGTATAAACCTTTGTTACTGTCATCTCATTTTGTGTAAGTGTACCAGTTTTATCTGAACAAATATATGTCGTGCTTCCTAATGTTTCTACAGCCAAAAGTTTTTTAACAATTGCATTCTTTTTGACCATTCTACTCATACCTATTGCAAGAACAATAGTAACGATTGCAGGCAAACCTTCAGGTATAGCAGCAACTGCTAAAGAAACACTTACTAAAAGCATATCAATTATTTCTCTTTTTTGTATAACTCCAAGAGCAAATACAATACCACAGATTATAATTGTAAGTATACCTAGCACTTTTCCAAGTTTATCAAGTTTGACTTGAAGAGGAGTAAGATCTTCTTCTATATCTTCAATCATTGTTGCAATTTTACCCATTTCTGTATCATGAGCTGTACCTGTTACTACTCCCTTACCTCTTCCGTATGTTACAATAGATGACATATATGCCATATTTACTCTATCGCCTAATGTAGAATTTTCATCAAGTACTGCTTCTGAATTTTTATCAACAGCAACACTTTCACCTGTAAGGCTAGATTCGTCAATTTTTAAATTACTAGTTGTAAATAATCTCAAATCTGCTGGAACAATATCACCTGCATCTAATAAAACAATGTCCCCAGGAACTAATTCTCGAGCTGGTATAATTGCTTTTTTACCATCACGAATAACTTTAGCTTCAGGTGCACTCATTTTTTTAAGGCTTTCGAGAGATTTTTCAGCTTGACCTTCTTGGTATATTGATAGCAGTGCATTTAGTATTACTATTGCTATTATAACTGCAGCATCAATGTATTCCCCAGCACCAATTGATATTATTGATGCAACTATAAGTATTATTATCATAAAGTCTTTAAATTGATCAATAAATTTTTCTAAAAATGTCTTTTTCTTTTTATCTTGAAATTCATTTAGACCATATTTTTCTAATCGTTCCCTTGCCTTTGATGATGTTAAACCATCAGATGCCATTGTGTCTAATTCTTCTAAAACTTCAAGAGATGTCTTACTAAAATACATATTTACCTCCTTATCTGTATTTTATTACCCGTTTTATTTGTATAAATATCAATTTTATCATTCGTAATAAAAAAGTTATTCACAGAGTTTTTAACAGCCTGTGAATAACTTGTGAAAAGTATATTTAAAGAGCATCTGTATAAATCATATTAACACCTTTGTTAAAGTATTTTTGTGCATTTTCTACAGAGTTTATTGTATGCAGGAAGAGTTTTATATTACTTTTTATAATACTATTACCAAATCCTTTATCAAAACGATCTTTGTGAATTGTGACTGCATACAATGGGTTGTTTTTAGCAAATTTTATTATTTGTTCTTCAGTTATATTTGTTCTATATAGTGTAAAAATTATATTCTTAAAACCTAATTTTCGAACACCCCAATATTCTTTTGTGTCATATATTTGTACAAGAATTCTTGATAAATCACCATCGTAGTTTGACTTTATCTCTTTTAACAATTCTAAATTGTTTCCTTTGCAATCTGTAATAATATATGCATCCGGATGATTTTTTAGCCATTCCATTGCTATTTTAACATCCATTTGTGTATAGCCATGAACTTCTTTAAAATTCATAAATTCTTTATACGAAAAAGGTTTCTTAAAACCTTCTTTTGTCAGCACAGGATCAACGTCAAAGAATTTTTTTAAAAATCCATCCCATGAATGAAGAGCTACGTATTTATTATCCTTAGACTTTTCAAAATCCACTTCGAAATATCTTTTGCCAATGCTATATCCGTAATCAAGTGCATCGTTCATATTTGAATAACTAATTCCTTTTAATATTCCACCTGCATGCATAATTGTTTTATTTGTATCGAGTCTCATCTTTATTTTATTTGTATAATTGTTAAAAATTTCATACAATAAATCTAAATCACACAATCCATTGGATAAATCAATATCTCTTACTGCTTGTATAGAGTTTTCAATATATTTTTGGGGTTCTAAAATTTTATTAGATTTTAAATCAATTACACTATAATCTTGGTTTAATTTTCTGACTTCAAATAAAATTTCATCATTTAAATATGAACCCTTCTTTAAGCTATTTTGAAAATAAATACATCTGTTTTTAAGTTTATTATTAAACAATACATCGCCCATAATTGGATATGTCTTTGCTTTAATATCCAATAAATGAATTATATTAGGCATTATATCGATCTCTGAGCAGTTTGTATCACTCAGTAAAAAGTCCTTACTAGAAGAAGTTTTTATTAATAAAGGAATATTGAGTTCATCTATAATACCATATTTTTCAAAAATTTTACTATAATCGTTTTGAACATTTGGATCATAGCTTGAGCTGCCATTGCTTCCAACGATTATAAGTGTTATTTTCTTTTTGTCAATTTTCTTGATCAAATCACCTATGTTTTTATCTGCATAATTAATAAAATTAATATCATTAGTCAAAAAATTTCTAACTTTATCTTCTATTAGATTTTCTGTATTATAACTTGAATTAGAGTCAAGAGATAGAAAATAAAAACCTTTTTTATTATTGTCAATTATTTCATTTGCTTTTTCAAATATAGAATTATTATCGCTACCTAAATAAAAAGAATTCTTAAATCCCAATATATTAGCGCTTTTTATTCTATTAGGTTGATAGATTTTGGAAACAAAGGCATATAAAGTATTATAAGAGTGGTTTTCTAAAATTTTTGGCAAAGGATTAATTTTATTTTTCTCATTTCTAGCTATGCTATCAACATTAGGATGTGGATAGAGTGAGTTAAAAAACGCAAAATCCCTTTCGCTACTTTTGCTGACTGTAGTCGCATAATATTTATTAAAATAAACTACCCCTTTATTGTCCTTATTTTCATTATCAATCAATTTATTTAAATTTGGTGTTATAAATTTATCATTGTATTTTTTATTTAGAAAAATATTTGTTAGCTTATCTACTTGAAGCATAATTACAGTTTCATCTTTTGATGCACCCTTGTAATCACTATTTATATCTAGTTTTTTAAAATACTTATCATACTCTGTATACGATATAGAATCTGCATAATTAAAATTTTGAAAAGTCAAAATTAATAAAACAAATAAAAATAAAAATCTAATTGTTTTTTTCAATGTTTTGGCCTCCGGGCTTGTCAATGTTAAAATAATATCCTACGCCCCACTTTGTCATTATAAAGTTAGGAGCCTTGCTATCGTCTTCAATTTTTTCTCTAAGTCTTCTAATGTGAACATCAATACTTCTAAGATCACCAAAATATTGATATCCCCATACTTCTGTCATCAAATCTTCGCGCGAATAAACTGTTCCTGGCTTTGATGCAAGTACATATAACAAGTCAAACTCCTTACCTGTTAGATTTACAATCTCGTTTCCTCTTGCTAAAGTCCTACCAACAGTTTTTAATCTATAGTTACCAAAAGTAATATCCTTTTCATTGTTTGTTTGAAAGTTTTTGATTCTTCTTAAAATAGCTTTTATTCTAACCTTTAATTCAAGAATATTAAAGGGCTTAATCAAATAATCGTCTGCACCATATTCAAAAGCTAAAATTTTGTTAATCTCATCTCTATTCTTTGTAGTAACAACAATAGGAATTTTTGTAATATCGCGAATTTTTTGGACTAATGAGATATCTTTGCTTTCGTAAGTTTCTGGCTCTAAAAGCATTATGTCATATTCATTTAGCGACAATCTGTGTTCTGCCTCTTCATAATTTGCGGCGATATCTACAGTATAACTATCTTGTTTTAAAGAGTATTGCAAATTACTGCTACTAACAGAATCATTATCTACAATTAATATTCTCAAATTACTCTCCTTTCAGTAATATTCTATCATCACCAATTCTTTTAGTTATTTTTTTAGAGTCAAAATATTCCAATAAAGATACAGCGGTTTTTCTATTGGTTTCAAGTGCGTCCCTTAAAATCTTAACATTTACTTTATCATTGTCTCTAAATAATTTAATTAGTTCATCCTGAGCCTTTAATAATAAAGGATATAAAATAACCTCGCCATCTAATTCAACAATTTTTTTATCAGAGATCATTGCTGAGATTAAGTCGTTGCTAGCATCTAACTCTTCCTTCTTATATGTTCTGAACTCAGCACTCATAAGATTTTCAATTTGATTAATCTTATCTAATTGTTCTTTATTATACTCTCTAATAAAGCTTGCTAATTTAATAGTATCATCTATCTTTTCAATCTCTGAATTATTTACAATCAAATCAATAAGAGTGTCTTGATTTTTAGCATTTACTCCCTTAAAAAATCTTTGTCTTATTTCTTCAATTGGTACACCTAATTTTAATGGATTTTTAGCATGAAAATCTTTTAAATGCTTATCTATAATATCAGTTTTTTCATCTAAATAATCCTTTGAAACAGCTAAATCATTCATCACAATTAGTAAACCCTGATCTTCAAGCTCTTCTAGAACATTAATTGTTTCAGCATTATCAATATTTAATGATTTAGAGAGCATGTTGATATCAATTTCATTTCCATGTTCTTTAATAATAGCCAATGCTGTTTCAAAAATATCTTTGCCATCTTTTTCTTGAAGTAACTTTATGCCTTCTTCTCTAAATCTTCTCTTTCTCTTTGGTTTAACCTCAAGAATTTCCCCACCACCGACTGTGATTACGGGGCTAAAAAATCTTATTATAAATTTATCATTTCTTCGTGCGACAATATCTTCTTCAAGTTGTAATTGACAATAACATTCTTCCCCTGGATTTAACTGATCTCTATCTAAAAGATTAACTCTTGCAAAAGTCTCTTTACTTGCCACGTGAAATCTAACTCGAGATTTATTGCGGATTATATATTGAGAATCATCAAGTAATTTTAACTTTACATCAATCAAATTACTTACTAGTAAATGATCCTTTATAGATATAACAGATCCTCTACTAATATCTTCTTTTTTTACTTTGTTCAAGTTAAGTGCAACTCTTTGTGAACTATAACTCTTATCAGTGTCCTCTCCATGCACCTGAATTGATCTAATTTTAGATTCAATATTTTCAGGATATATGAATACATCTTGATTGACAGTAAAGCATCCTTCGATTTGAGTTCCAGTTATAACAGTGCCAATACCTTTTAATACAAAAACCCTATCTATTGGAAGAACACCTGGTACATCAGAAGACTTATCTTCTAAAAGTTTTGTTTTTTCGGTAATAATATCTTTTAGTTTATCAATTCCCTCGTTTGTCTTCGAGCTTACAACAACTATCTCTGAGTCCTTTAAAAATGTATTTTGAAGATTTTCTTTGATATCCTCAACAACTAATTCTATCCAATCTTTATCGACCATATCAGATTTTGTAATTACAATTATACCGTCTTTAACACCTAATAGTTGTAAAATATTGATATGCTCTCTTGTTTGAGGCATTATTCCTTCATCTGCAGCAATAACTAATAATACAAGATCCATACCATGAACACCAGCGAGCATATTTTTAACAAACTTTTCATGGCCTGGAACGTCTACGATACCAATTCTCACCCCAGAAGGATCATCATAGTACGTAAATCCTAAATCTATAGTTATACCACGCCTTGATTCTTCCTCAAGTCTATCTGTATTTCTGCCAGTAAGTGCTTTTACTAAACTCGTTTTGCCATGATCAATATGTCCGGCCGTTCCGATTATAAAATGCTTCATAATATCTCCTTCAAATCATTAAATGCATTTACTATGATATCAAAATCATTATCAAGTAATGTCCTAGGATCAATTATATACTTTGATTCGCTAATTCTTCCAACTATAGCTGTATTATATTTTCTCATAAATTCATCAATTTTATGTTCACTTATACCTTCAATTGAAACATTAAGAACATACCCATACATTTTTTCGGTTGGGAGGCTTCCGCCACCTACTTCACTATAATCATTTTTTACTTCTAGACTCATGCCATCTATATTTAACAAAGATAGGGCTTGTTTTAAATCCTCTGCTCTCTTTTTTAAAGTTTCAGCGCTCATGGTTAGCATTTTTAAAGTAGGAATATAGTTATGAGCATTATCTTTATCAATATAAACTTTCAATACTTCTTCTAAAAGTTTAAGTGTCATTTTATCAACTCTTAAGGCTCTAGTCATTTGGTTTTTCTTAAGTCTATCAATATATTTTTTCTTACCAATTATTATACCAGCTTGCGGACCACCTAATAATTTATCACCACTAAATGTAATAATATCAATGCCTGATAAAACTGAATCCATAACAGTAGGCTCATGCATTAAACCATAATTTTCTAGGTTAACAAAAACACCACTTCCCAAATCCTCAATTAAAGGTATATCGTATTTATCACTTAATTCTTTTAATTGGACAGCTTTAACACTTTCTGTAAAGCCCATTACTTTATAATTAGATGTATGAACCTTTAAAATCGCCTTTGTATCTTCATTTATTGCATTTTCATAATCATATATATGAGTTTTATTTGTGGTGCCGACTTCTCTTAATTTACAACCACTAAATTCCATTACGTCAGGTATTCTAAATGAGCCTCCAATTTCAATAAGCTCTCCTCTACTAATTATAGCTTCCCCACCTTTTGCAAACTCTGATAATACTAAAAATACAGCAGCAGCATTATTGTTTACAACAAGAGCAGCTTCAGTGCCAGTAATATTAGTTATAAGCTCCTCTATATTTGTATATCTCAAGCCACGTTTACCCGTATTAATATCATACTCTAAATTTGAATAGTGAGTTAATATATCAACCAAAGAATTTGCCATTTCATCATTTATAACAGATCTACCTAAATTAGTATGAATAACAGTTCCTGTAGCATTAATTACTCTTCTTAATCTAGGTGACATATATATTTTAATGTCATTAACTGTATCTGAAACAACATTTTCAATAGCGCTTCTTATATCATTTTCACTTTGATTATCTTTAATCATCATTCTAATGTTATCAAGTTTTTTATTTATTACATCCTTTACAAAATCCATAGAATTTTCATCTATTAATTTTTTAATATTATCATTTTCTAGAATTTCATCCATTTTTGGAATCAATCTATACATAAAACACCTACTTTACATATATTCTTTTATCGCTCTTTTTAATAACCTCGCCAATAACAGAGCCTTTATAAGGCGAATCGTCTAAATATTTTAAAATATTCTTAACGTTCTTTTCGTCTGTAGAAATTAGTAGACCTCCACTGGTTTCAGGGCTAAAAATTAAATCATCAGTTGAATCATTATAATCGCTTTGATATCTATCTTTAAAATATCTTTTATTATCATATGCGCCCTTAGGAACAAGACCCATCTGTGCAAATGATCTTGCAGAGCTCAAGAAACTTAAGTCATCAGCAAAAATATTGCAACTTAAATCTGCACCATCCATCATTTCAATAAGATGTCCACCAATACCAAATCCTGTTATATCTGTCAAAGCGTTTGCTCCACCACCTTTTCTAATAGCGGCAAGACCAAATTCATTTAAAGTACTCATAGATTTAACAGCCTCATCAATATCAGACTGTGATGCTATTCCACCCTTTATTGCAGTGTTTATAATTCCAGCACCAATTGGTTTTGTCATAATTAAAATATCACCAACCTTTGCCCCTTTGTTGGTTAATAGCTCATCTTTCTTACAAAAGCCATTAACACTTAATCCATACTTAGGCTCATCATCCTGAACTGTATGTCCACCAACAACTAAGCAATTAGCTTCCATAATTTTATCATATCCACCACGAAGTATTTCTGCTAAAATTTGAGGGTCTAAACAAGACGGAAAACAAACAATATTCATAGCCATCTTTGGATAACCACCCATTGCATATACATCGCTAAGTGAGTTTGCAGCGGCTATTTGCCCAAATGTATATGGATCATCTACAATAGGAGTAAAGAAATCAAGCGTAGTAATTAAGTATTCGCCATTTTGTAAATCATAAACAGCTGCATCATCTGAAGTCTCAATACCTACAACCAAACGATCATCATTAATTCTATTTTTATTAATATCACTCAAAACTTGAGCTAAAATGTCTGGACCGACTTTAGCTGCTCATCCACTTGTCTTAGCATAAGATGTCAATTTAACATCAAATTTATTCATAAATTTTTCCTCCTATTGAAATCAATCCTTTAAATGATTCTAGTCTTTTCTTACCAATTCCAGGAACATTTAAAAGATCTTTAAAGTCTTTAAACGGTTTTTCTTCTCTATATTTTATAATCGAATCTGAAGTTTTTTCACCAACTGATGGTAACTTCATAAGTTGATCTTTTGAGGCATTGTTGATATCAATAATATCACCTGATGAATCGGTATTTGTTTCTGTGTTAATTTTTTCACCAATCTTAGGTATATAAATTTTCATACCATCTCTAATTTTTTCAGCAAGATTAACAGCATCTTTATCAGCGTCAACAGTAAATCCGCCAGCATTATTAACAACATCAATAATTCTATCACCAATACTCATTTCGTATACGCCACTACGTAATACTTCGCCAGCAATGTGTACAATAATAGATTGATCATCATTATCAACACTTTTATTAACATCACTACTCTCTATATTATCCATTACACCTAATTCAGAACTATATTCATTAAGTTCATCATTATTATTGCATGAGATAAATAAAAAGCAAATAATAATTATGCTAATAATTTTCTTCATACATGCCTCCTTACATAGATATAATATCACATATATTGCATTTTTGCAATAAAGATTATGTTTGTAAATAAAAAACCGCATGTAGTTATCAGACATAATCTAATTAACACATACGGTTAAATTAAAAATTTGAAATTATTTTAGTAAACTTAATCTATTAATAGCACGTCTTAAAGAAGCCTCTGCTCTTAAAACATCTATTTCATCTTTCATCTTAAGTCTTTCTTCTGCCCTTTTCTTAGCATCCTCTGCACGTGTAATATCAATTTCATCTGGCCATTCACATGCGTTTGCAGCCATGATAACTTGATTATTTCTTACATCGATATATCCGTCAGTTACAGCTGCCATTAAAATTTTATCATCTTGATAAATTTTCATTTTATGGATTTTGGTTCTTGTAACAAATGGACTCATATTAGGTAGTACGGCAAAGTCGCCTTCAATACCCTTAACAATCAACTTATCAACATCGCCTTCAAAAAATTTCCTATCAGGAGTCACAATTTTCAAATTAAATTGCATATTACTTGCTCCTATTAGCTTTTTCTACTGCTTCTTCAATAGTTCCTACAAATAAGAATGCACTTTCAGGTAAATCATCATGCTTACCATCTAAAATTTCTTCAAAACCTTTTATAGTTTCGCTTAAAGGTACATACTTACCTTCTATACCAGTAAAAGCTTCAGCTACGCTAAATGGTTGTGACAGGAATCTTTGAATTCTTCTTGCACGCGCAACAGTTACTTTATCTTCATCGCTCAACTCATCCATACCTAAAATTGCAATAATATCTTGCAACTCTTTGTATCTTTGAAGAATTTCTTGAACACGTCTAGCAACATCATAATGTTTTTCGCCGACTATATTAGGGTCAAGAATTCTACTGGTTGAATCTAACGGATCAACAGCTGGATAAATACCAAGTTCAGAAATAGACCTTGATAAAACGGTAGTTGCATCCAAGTGAGCAAATGTTGTTGCAGGTGCAGGGTCAGTTAAGTCATCAGCAGGAACATATACAGCTTGAACAGATGTTATACTTCCATTTTTAGTTGATGTGATTCTTTCTTGTAATGCACCCATTTCGGTCGCTAATGTTGGTTGGTACCCTACAGCTGATGGAATTCTTCCTAACAAAGCAGATACTTCAGAACCAGCTTGAGTAAATCTGTATATATTATCAATAAACAATAAGACGTCTTGCTTCTTCTCATCCCTAAAATATTCTGCCATTGTAAGACCGGTTAAGGCAACACGCATACGTGCTCCTGGTGGCTCGTTCATTTGACCAAATACAAGTGCAGTTTTATCGATAACACCAGATTCCTTCATTTCATAATATAAATCATTACCTTCTCTGGTTCTTTCACCTACACCAGCAAATACTGATAATCCACCATGTTCAGTTGCAATATTGTTAATCAATTCTTGTATTAAAACTGTTTTACCAACACCAGCACCACCAAACAAACCTATCTTACCACCTTTTGAATAAGGCGCAATCAAGTCAATTACTTTAATACCAGTTTCAAAAATTTCTTTTGCAGGCATTTGGTCTTCAAAAATTGGCGGTTCTCTATGGATTGGCGCTTTAAGATCAGTTTTTATTTTCTTATCATTATCAATTGTCTCACCTAAAACATTAAACAATCTGCCTAATGTTTTATCACCAACTGGAACAGAAATCGGCGCTCCAGTGTCAACTGCCTCCATACCTCTAACAAGTCCATCGGTTGAGTCCATCGCAATTGTTCTTACTGTATTGTTTCCAATATGCTGTGCAACTTCAACAATTAAGGTTTCATCACCATGAGAAATCTTGATAGCATTTAGAAGGTTAGGCATTTGTTCATTAAATTTTATATCAACAACTGGTCCGATTACCTGTGTAATTTTTCCTATGTTATTATTCATTACTCCTCCTTAATTTAAAGCCTCAGCACCACTAACAATTTCTGTTAATTCTTGAGTGATGCTTGTTTGTCTTGCTCGATTATAATGCATATCCAATTCTTCAATCATATCATCTGCACTTTCTGTTGCATTCTTCATTGATTGCATTCTTGCAGCTTGCTCGCTTGCCGATGACTCTATAAGAGCCCCATAAACTGCAATTTTAACATATTCCTCTATCAAGAAATCTAGCATATATTCTGGTGATGGTTCAAAACTAATAACATCACTATCAATATTTTTATTTGATTCAATCAAATGTGCAGGCAATAATATCATCTTTGATGGAGTTTGAACCATTGCTGATTTGAATTCAGTATAGAAAATTGAAATTGAATCAACATTTTCTTTTTTATACTCATCAATTGCAATATCAGAGATTAATTTTGCATCGCCAAACTCAACATCCTCTGTCATACTAAATTTTTTGTAGATATTATAACCCTTTTTCCTGAAAAAATCGTATGCCTTGCTACCGATAACGATTAATAAATCATTTTCTTTATCAATGTTTTCAGCAGCATATCTTGAAACATTACCACTATAACCTCCTGCTAAGCCTCTGTCAGAAGAAATTATAATATGCAATGATTTTTTTATTTCTCTTTCTTTAGTAAGTGGAGTTCTAACCCCTTTAGTTACACTTAAAAGTTCTGAAATATTATTTGCAACAGTACTATAATATGGTCTAGTTTTTTCAAGTTTAATTCTAGTTTTCCTCATTTTGGAAGTACTAACAAGTTCCATGGCGTTAGTTATTTGTCTAATACTGGATATTGAATTTATTCGTCTTTTAATATCCTTCATCTTTTCTGCCATAATTCACCTCTAAAACTTGTGTACAGATTTAAACTCGTTAATTACATCTATAATCTTATTTTCTATTTCAGGAGTAATATCCTTCTTATCATCTAACTCTTTAATCAAATCAATATGGGTGTCATTTACATATGTTAAGAATTGATTTTCGAAATCTTTTACCTTTTCAACAGGAATTTCTTTTAAATAACCCTTTGTTAATGCAAATAGAATCAAGATTTGATTAGTTACTGGCATCGGTGAATACTGAGGTTGCTTCAAAACTTCAAGTATTTTTTGTCCGTTATTAAGTCTGTCTTGAGTATCTTGATCAAGTTCGCTTCCAAACTGTGCAAATGCACTAAGTTCTCTATATTGAGCAAGTTCAAGCTTAATACCGCCAGAAACTTTTTTCATTGCTTTATTTTGAGCATTACCACCAACACGAGAAACTGAAAGCCCTGCATTAACAGCTGGTCTTTGTCCTGAGAAGAACAATTCAGTTTCAAGGAAGATTTGTCCATCAGTAATTGAAATAACATTCGTAGGAATATATTGTGAAATATCCCCTGCTTGCGTCTCAATTATAGGGAGTGCTGTAATACTTCCTCCACCATATTTCGCATCAAGTCTCGCCGCTCTTTCCAATAATCTTGAATGTATATAGAATACATCTCCAGGATAAGCCTCACGTCCCGGCGGACGTCTTAGAAGTAATGACATTGAACGATATGCAACAGCGTGTTTACTTAGATCGTCATATATAATTAAAACGTCTTTTCCTTGGTGCATAAATTCTTCAGCCATTGCAACGCCAGCATATGGAGCAATATATTGAATAGGAGCAAGTTCACTAGCACTCGCACTAACAATTATGGTATAATCCATAGCACCATTTTTTTCTAAAGTTTCAACTATACCTGCAACTGTTGACATTTTTTGTCCAATTGCAACATAAATACATATAACATCTTGATTTTTTTGATTGATAATTGTATCAACAGCAATTGCAGTTTTACCTGTTTGTCTGTCGCCAATAATCAACTCTCTTTGTCCTCTTCCAATTGGAATAATAGAGTCAATAGTTTTAATACCAGTTTGTAAAGGAACAGAAACAGACTTTCTTTCAATAACACCTGGAGCTTTTGACTCAATTGGTCTAAATTTGTCTGCACTAATTGCACCTTTACCATCTATTGGTTGACCTAATGGATTAACTACCCTACCAATAAGTTTATCACCAACTGGTACTTCTACAATACGGCCTGTTCTCTTAGCTTTCATTCCTTCTTTTAAATCTGATTCACTACCTAAAAGTACAACACCAACATTGTCTTCTTCCAGGTTTTGTGCCATGGCATATATTCCATTCTCAAATTCAAGAAGTTCGCCAGCCATACAATTATCGAGACCATATAAACGTGCAATACCATCGCCAACTTCTATTATAGTTCCAACTTCTGAGGTAGATATATCATCGTCATACCTTTCAATCATTGATTTGATTATAGAGGTAATCTCTTCAGGTTTCATCATATTTTCACCTCAATCTTCTTTAATTTTCTTCTTAATCTTTCAAAAGTTGCCTCAAGCGATAAATCGAGTAATTCACCCTCAACTAAAACATCAAAACCCATTAAAAGTGACGAATCTACAGTTTCTGTTAATAAAACTTTCTTTCCTGTATTTGATTCTATATTAGTAATAATGTTTTTAATTTGTTCATCACTTAATTTTTTTGCAGATCTTATCTCTACATTTATTTCATTTCTATATAAAGAAAGGTATTGATTAAATTCATCATAACATTCTTTAATATATGACTCTCTACCTTTTTTTACTAGAACCTTCAAAAAGTTTTTAAAAATTACTTCTGAATTCTCACATACTCTGTCAATAAAAATAAATTTATCAGAATCACTAATAATAGGATTTAGAAAAAACTTATTAACTTTATCATCATATATAGAGATAAAATCATCATAAGATTGCTTGCAACTATCCAACTTTTCTTTTTCTTCAGCTAGCTCAAATAGACTTTCTGCATATACATTAGCTATTTTTGCCATTTTGTTTCACCCAGTTCTTTTATTCTCTTATTTGTGAATTTTCTTGCAGCTTCTGGATTGTGTTCGACATCTGATAAGTCTTTCGCGGCAAGTAAGGCTATATCAACTATTTCGTCTTTTAAATTAGAAAAAGCTTTTTGTTTAGTCTCTTCAGCTTCTTTATTTGCAGAATCAATAATTCTTCTTTTTTCATTTTCTGCTTCTTGTTTTGCTTTCGAAACTATTGTATCAAAATTTTTTCTTGCTGTTGATAAGATTGACATTGCTTCATTATTTGCTTCTTCAATCTTTCCAGAATATTCTTGTTTTAACTCTTCAACTTCAGCTTTAATATTTTCTGAAGACTTAATATTATCTTCGATATAAGCCTTTCTTTTGTTCAAATATTCAGTAACCGGTTTGAATAACAAATGCCTTAAACCTAAGAAAAGTAACAATGTT